>JAPUIA010000035.1 GCA_027297435.1 Gammaproteobacteria bacterium
GTCACGAAATTGGTGACACCCGGACCGTTCTGCGCGATACAAACCCCGAATTGATCACCGGCACGGGCGTAGCCGTCCGCCATGTGTGCGGCCCCTTGCTCGTGGGCCGTCGGGATGAAGCGGATGCCCGCTGCGGGAAAAATGTCGAGCGCATCCATGTATGCCGAGCCGACGATGCCGAAGATATTTTTCACGCCATAGGCGGCAAGCGTTTCAACGAACGCTTCGCTGGATGTCATGCGCGTCATAGGGCCCCCGGAAACGCAGTGGGTCTAGTTGAACGACCTACTGTAGATCAGAGGGTAAAAAGGCGTTAGAGCCAGCCGGCCCAACCCGGTCAGGCCAGTCGACAGCCGTCCATCAGTCGGGCAAGCCGCTCTATACCCGGCGCGATCTGCTCGTTGGCGATGGCGGAAAAGCCGAGACGGAAACAGTGTCTTGCTGGGTTCTCACCACCAAAATGGACGGCACCCGGTTCGATCAGAATGCCTTCGCGGGCGGCCTTCACCGCTAGAGCACCGGCATCCAGCCACCCAGGCCCCGCGATCCAAAACGAGGTGCCACCGAACGATTTCCGATGGTCGGCGAAGGGAAAATGACGATCCACGGCTTCGGCCATGATCGACCAGCGTTCCTTGTACGCCTTGGAAAGGCGGTTGACGTGAGAATCGTAGTGCCCGAGCTCTATGAAGAGCGCTACTGTGCTTTCGATCAGCGGCGGCGGGTGTCGAATCAACAACCGGCGCAGCGCACGGGCTTCGTCAATGATCGGTTCGTCGGCGACGAGGAAGCCCAATCTCAACCCCGGCGCCAATGACTTCGAAAGACTGCCGCAGTAAATGACACGGCCGTTCTCGTCTTGGCTCTTGAGCGCCGGTATCGGCTCGTCACCGAAGGCGGCTTCAGACTCGTAGTCGTCCTCGATGATGATGAAGTCGTGCGCCTCGGCCTTTGCGAACAACGACGCACGGCGCGCATCGGACAGCGTAAAGGTAGTGGGCGATTGATAGCTCGGTGTGACGTACACGTAGTCACACGCGTCGATCGCCTGGTCGACGATCAGGCCTTCCCCGTCCACCGACAGCAATTTGAGTCGGTTCGATTCGAGCTCGAACAAGTTTCGGGCATCGGGATAGCCAGGATCCTCGAAACCGACGGTGTCGTTCCGATGGATCAGAAGCTTGGCAAGCAGCGCGAGCGCATTTTGCGCGCCCAGCGTAATCAGAATGTTATCTGGGCGGCACCAGATGCCGCGTTTCGGCAGCACACGACGCTGCAACTGTTCGACCAGTGAACTATCGTCCTGGTCCAACAGATCATAGCCGCCCTTGGTTAATCCTCGTACGCTTTGGGCTTCGCGCCAACACTCGCGCCAGGCCGCGACCGGCATGAGAGACGCATCGAGCTGCCCAAAGATGAACGGATAAGGATAGCGGTACCAATCATCCGGCTTGTGGATATTGCGCTGGGCGGTGACGGCATATTTAAACCGTTTTCGCCAGTCTTGGGTTTGCGCAGGCGAAACCGCTTGCGGGGCGGGTCCCGTGTCGAAATCCGGATTGACGTAGTAACCCTGGCGCGCCCGGCTGACCAGGTAGCCTTCGTCGACGAGTTGCTGATAGGCGAGCGACACCGTGCTGCGCGATACCTTCATGAGTCGTGCCAAGTCCCGACTCGATGGCAGCGGCACGTTGGGCCCGATGCGCTTATCGATGATCAAGCCGGTTAGCGCCTTGCGTAACTGAACCTGTAACCCTTCGTCACTGCCTTTGGACAGCTTGATCAGCTGTTGCCACATGTCCTGGTTTGATCGTTTGACCATGCTTGGCCCTACACCTTCAATGCCGCGGATCATTATATTGGTTGAATCGAGAGAATTTGCGTAATCGGAGAACGGTAAATGAACGAAGCGGCGGAGGGAATCGACTTGACGGCTGCCGTTCCAAAGGTCGACGCGGTGGAAATGAGCCGCGCCTCGCTCGAAAACCATTGGCTGCCGTTCACCGACAACAAGACGTTCAAAGAGGACCCGCGTCTGCTGGTCAAGGGTGACGGCGTCTACTTGTGGAATCAACACGGTGAGCGGCTGCTCGACGGGTCATCGGGTTTATTCACCACCGCGGCGGGCCACTGCCGCCCAGAGATCGCCGCTGCCGTGGCCGAGCAACTTGGGCTGCTGGACTACGCGCCTTCTTTCTTGCGCAGCCACCCGCGTTCGTTCGAGGTCGCCAACGCCTTGAGCAAGATACTCCCCGATCCGATCAACCACGTGTTTTTCTGCAACTCCGGTTCCGAGAGCGTCGATACCGCGATGAAGATGGCGCTGCAATACCACGTCTCACGCGGTGAGGGGCAACGCAACATATTCGTCTCTCGCGACCGGGCCTACCACGGTGTCAATCTCGGCGGCACGTCACTGTCGGGTATGGCCATGAATAGGCAGGCGTTCGGAGCGACGATTCCCGGCGTGGTGCACATGCGTTCCACCTGGGACGAGCAGCAATGTTTCTCCCAGGGCCAGCCCTTACATCGTGGAGCGGAGTTGGCCGACGACCTGTACCGGGCCGTGCAAACCTACGGCGCCGACCGAATCGCCGCTTGTTTCATCGAGCCCATCGCTGGCTCGACCGGTGTACTCGTTCCCCCAGTAGGATATCTCGAGCGTTTGCGCGAGATCTCGTCCGAGCACGGCATACTGCTTGTTTTCGACGAGGTCATCACCGGCTTTGGTCGTACCGGCGAAGCCTTTGCCGCGCAGGCGTTCGACGTGCTACCCGACATCATAACCATGGCCAAGGCACTCACCAACGGTGCGCAGCCGATGGGCGCGGTCGCCGTTCGGGACAGCCTTTACGAAACCGTCATGGCAGCGAGTCCGGATGATGTCGTCGAGTTCGCCCACGGGTACACGTTCTCCGCGCACCCGGCAGCGTGCGCCGCTGCCTTGGCGACGCTCGATATCTACGCGAAAGAAAAACTCTTCGAGCGGGCGCGCGCGATGTCGGACTATTTCTTGGAGGCGTTCTTTTCTCTGCAGAATCTACCGGTAGTGGCCGACATTCGCGGCTACGGAATGCTGGCGGGGCTCGACGTGGCCGTGGACGGAGCTCCCGGCGTACGGGGTCACCGTCTGCAAAAACGTCTTTTCGATGCCGGTTTGCACGTCAAAGCGACGGGCGATGCAGTCATCATCGCCCCGCCGCTCATCGCCGAGAAAGACCAGATCGACGAGATGTGTGAGATTCTGAGGGAGGTTTTGAAAACCGTCTGAGGCAATTGGGGAACTGGATGAGCGAAGGGGAACAGACGCGGGTTTACAGGGGCCTGAAGGGTGTGTATTTCGATCGGTCGGACACCACCTTCATCGACGGTCGTGCGGGCGAACTGCGCTATTACGGCTATTCGATTCATGATCTCGCCGCTAACTCCAACTTCGAAGAAACGGCCTATCTGCTGTTGCACGGCGAACTGCCGACGGCTGATCAACTGACGACGTTCGATGAAGAGATGAAAGCGTCGCGTCGCCTGCCAGACCCGGTCTACGAGGTTATCCGTACGTTAAAGGATGCACACCCGATGGATGCGCTACGCACCGCGGTGTCGGCACTTGCGGCGTTCGATGACGATGCAGCCGATTGCTCGCCCGTGGCCGTGCTCAGGAAGGGTGTTCGCCTCACCTCGCAGGTACCGATGATCATCGGCGCTCACCATCGCCTTCGCACCGGTGAAGCGCCCATCGAGCCGAACCCTGCGCTTGGCCACGCCGCCAATTTTCTCTATATGTTGACCGGCGTGATGCCGAGCGATAATGCGGCGCGCCTGATGGATCTCGATTTCATTCTGCATGCCGAGCATGGCTCGAACGCCTCGTCGTTCACCGCCCGTGTCGTCACCGGCACGAACGCGAACCTGCATGCGGCCATCACGGCGGCGATCGCGGCGCTTTCGGGACCAGCGCACGGGGGCGCCGCCGAGGACGTCATGCATATGGCCCGGGAAATCGGCGATCCGGCCAACGCCGAGGCCTACGTCAAAACCAAGCGCCAGAATCGCGAACCCATCATGGGGTTCGGGCATCGTGTGTACCGGGCCGAAGATCCTCGTGCCCGGCACTTGCGCGACGGCGTCGAAAGGCTGTCCGTGGAGATGGGCGAGCCGCACTGGAACGAGATTCTCAAGGCGCTGGTCGAGGCGATGCGGCCGTACGCGCGGCACGGCGTCAATGTCAACGTCGATTTCTATTCGGGCGTCATCTACCACCTGCATGGCATACCGGAAGACCTGTTCGTGCCTATTTTCGCCGTGGGCCGCTTGCCGGGCTGGACCCTCCAAGTCATGCAACAGCTCGAGAACAACATTCTGATAAGGCCGCTGCTGCTGTACAACGGTCCAGAGTTGAAACCGTACGTGCCAGTCGAACAGCGCTGAGCAATGGGGCTCATAGAACGTTTTGCCGATCGTTTGCGTGAGCACCGGCCGCGAGTGGTGCTGCCGGAAGGCCAGGACGAACGCATCCGTGCGGCCGCCCGGCGTCTGGTCGACGATGATCTGGCATACGTCACCCTGCTGAGTGACGAGCCTGTCGATGGATGTGTGGTGGAAAATCCGTTGACAAGTGACCGGACGGAAACTTACGCCGCATTGTATGCCGCCGGCCGCACACGGGCTCGAGCGAGTACGGCGCTACGGGCTGTGCGCAAACCTCTCTACTACGGCGCCATGATGGTCAAAGCCGGTGATGCAGATGTGATGGTGGCGGGCATCGTTAACGCGACCCGTCGCGTCATCGAAGCAGCGCAACTTTGTGTTGGCCTCGCCGATGCCATTAGCGTGCCGTCGAGCTTCTTCATCATGGAGTTTGCCAACCGGTCGCCCCTAGTCTTCGCTGATTGCGGGGTCAATGTCGATCCAACAGCGCACGAGTTGGCCGACATTGCGATAGCCACCGCTTCTAGCGCCGAGTTGCTGCTAGATGAGACACCGCGAGTCGCCATGCTGTCGTTCTCGACCAAGGGGAGCGCGAGCCATGCGAGGGTCGACAAGGTGACCGAAGCGCTCAGCATCGTCCGGCAACGGGCACCTGCGCTGGCCGTCGACGGCGAGCTGCAGGCAGACAGCGCGCTAGTCGAAAGTGTCGCCGAGAAAAAAATGGCTGCGCCGGGCCCCGTCGCGGGCCGCGCCAACGTGCTCATCTTCCCGGATCTCGACGCAGGCAACATCGCCTACAAACTCGTTCAGCATCTAGCCGGTGCCCGGGCTATCGGGCCGATACTTCAAGGGTTCGACCGGCCAGTCGCCGACCTATCTCGCGGCGCAACCGTGGAGGACGTGGTCGCCACGACGGTCATAGTGTCGGCTATGCGGTGAGTTGTGACGTACCCGCGCTTGCCTTTACCTGCGTGCGCCACATGATGCGTCGCTCACCATTATCGAACGCGTCGCGTCGATGGATCACCGAACGATTGTCCCAGATCACAAGATCGCCAACGGTCCAGACGTGCTCATACGCGAACTCCGGTTGTGTACAAAACGCCCAAACCTCATCGAGCAAACGCTCGCTCTGCTGGGTCGGTAGATCGATAAACGAGGCGTTGAGACGCCGTCCCATGTACAGCACCGGACGGCCACTTTCCGGATGCTTGCGAATCGCTGCATGAACGGCGCCCCGCACATCGGACACATCAGCAACGATAGTCGCGCCTTTGCGAAGCTCACCAACGCTCGTATAAGCGGAGTCGTGAATCACCGATTTTCCTTCCAACCGTCGGCGCAGCTCCTTGGGCATGGCTTCGAGCGCGGCATGCATATTCGCAAACGACGTGTTACCACCCTGGTCCGGTATCTCTCGGGCGTAAAGAATGCTCGCGGTCGGTGGGTTTTCGAGATAGGACATGTCCGTGTGCCATTCTGCTTCTAGATTACCGAGGCTGCCGATCGCCTCACCGCTAACCTTGACGTTGGAGATGTTCCAGATTTCCGGGAGCACAGCACCTCCGTCGCCACGGGTTCGCGATTCGCTGGCCGGTGGCAACTCCAACCAGCCAAATCGTGCGCTGAACGCGACAAGGTGGTTTTCGGAGAGCACTTGGTTCGGAAAAATGAGCACCGCATGCTCGAGCCAGGCAGCACATATGCGCTCAAATTCGCCATCGGCGACGGTTTTGCTGAGATCAAGATCGGTGATGCGCGCGCCAAGTGCTGCATCCAACGGCGTGATCTTCATGCTGTGCACTGACGTTTGAAAAAGGATTCACGATGATAACGCTTCGACTGAAATTGTGTCTCTTGTTTGTCCTGGGGCTGACCGCGGGGTTGACCCATGCCGAGGTCACCATATTCGTCGCCAAGAAGGTGATTACCATGGACCCTGCGCGACCCATCGCGGGCGCCATTGCCGTCGAGGCTGGACGCATTTCCGCTGTGGGCAGCCTCGAAGAGGTGCGCAGACACCTCCTTGAAAAAGGCGGCCACGGCAAAGGGCATCACCTAGACACGACGTTCGAGAACTCGGTTCTATTGCCCGGTCTCGTCGAGAACCATTTACACCCCATCATGGCGGCGCTGCTCTTGCCCATGGAATTCATCACCCCCTTCGATTGGCGCTTCCCCGGCCGCGAGGTGAAAGGCGTGCAAGGCCAACCTGCGTATCGCGCATCCCTGGTCGCGGCGGAATCGGCGCACCCGGATGGACAGTGGTTCTTCACGTGGGGGTACCACCACTACTTTCACGGTGACATGTCACGCACCTACCTCGACAGCGTGTCCAAAAACCGGCCGATTATCGTTTGGCACCGGAGCTTTCACGAGCTCTACGTCAACAGCGCGGCACTCGCGGCGATGGGCGTCACGGTGGAAGATGTCGTTGACCATCCTCACGTCGATTTCGAGCGCGGCCACTTCTTCGAGACCGGGTTGAGCGCCGCGTTTACCGGCCTCGGAGCGAAACTCCTGGCGCCCGAAAGGTTGCGACAGGGTCTCGAGCTAACGCGCAAGATTGTCCACCAGGGTGGCATAACCACGATCGGCGACATGGCCGCCGGTGGTTTCAATCTCGAGCTGACATGGCCGCTGTTGCTGGAAACCCTCGACGATCCCTCGGTGCCGTTTCGCACGCTCATGATCGGCGACGGCCGCGCGTTTGGCGAACCCCCGGGCAGCGCCGAAGGGTTGGCGCGCCTGAAGCAACTGCGCGAAAGCAGCGGCGACCAGCTCAGGTGGGTCAAGCAGATCAAGTTGTTCGCAGACGGCGCCTTCTACTCACAGTTGATGCAGATGAATCCGCCGGGTTATCTCGATGGACATCATGGCGAGTGGATGATGGAGCCTGCGGCGTTGCTGGCCGCCGCACGCCGGTATTGGCATGCCGGTTATCAAATTCACGTGCATACCAATGGCGACCGAGGAGCCGACGTGGTGCTGGATGTGCTCGAGACGTTGCTCGATGAAGCGCCGCGCGACGATCACCGCTTCACCTTGCATCACGTGGGTTACTCGACACCAGCCCAAGCCGAGCGCATGGCGAAGCTTGGCGCGCACGTGTCTGCCAACCCGTACTACCTGTACACGTTGGGGGACAAGTACTCCGAGGTGGGGCTTGGACCCGACCGGGCAGCGAAAATATTTCTCGGCGCGACGATGCTACGTGCCGGCGTACCGCTGTCTCTGCATTCCGATTTCACCATGGCACCCGCAGAGCCGTTGACGCTCGCCTGGGTGGCCGCCAACCGCGTTACTGCGTTCGGAACCTTGTTGTCGCCCGAGGAACGCCTGACCCTAGACCAAGCGCTTGCAGCCGTGACCATCGATGCCGCTCGAGCGATTCGTATGGAAGATGACATTGGCAGCATCACAATCGGCAAAAAAGCGGATTTCACTGTGTTGGCACAGGATCCCTACGCCATACCCGTCATGGATCTGAATCGGATTCCGATCACGGCCACCGTTTTCGAGGGTCGGGTGCATCCGATCGATATGCTTCCATGAACGGCGCTATCGACGCGGCCATCAACGAGGCGTTTCGACCGTTTGCAAGCTTCTTAGTAGAGATCGTGTTTTTCTCCATACCCCTCGGCACCTCCGAGCTGCCGCTCATCGTGGTTTGGCTGATGGCGGGTGCTGCCTACTTCACCTTCTACTTTCGGTTCATCAACATTCGTGGCTTCGCCCACGCGATCAGAATCGTTGCCGGCAAGGAAGACAAGGAACCCAAGGCACCCGGAGAGGTATCGCACTTTCAAGCGCTGACCACGGCCGTGTCCGGCACCATCGGCGTAGGCAACATCGTACACGTGGCGGTTGCCATTTCCATCGGCGGTCCGGGCGCAACTTTTTGGCTCATCGTTGCCGGATTTCTCGGCATGGCGTCGAAGTTCATCGAATGCACGTTAGGCGTGAAATACCGGCAGACAAACGACGACGGCTCCGTATCAGGCGGACCGATGTTCTACATCGACAAGGGTTTTGCCGAGCTCAATCGCCCGCGCCTCGGCAAGGCGATGGCCTGGTATTACGCCGTCTGCTTGATTCTCGGGTGTCTCGGCGCGGGCTGTATGTTCCAGGCCAATCAAGCGTACGTACAATTCGTCAACGTGACCGGCGGCGAGGCTAGCTGGTTCGCCGACAACGGCTGGGTGTTCGGTACTCTACTCGCGGTGTTGACGGCACTCGTCATCGTTGGTGGCATCAAAAACATTGCCCGGGTCACCTCGAAATTGGTTCCGTTCATGGCTTTGTTGTACGTCGGCTCAGCGCTCATCGTAATCGGCGCCAACTATGACGGCTTACCGGGGGCATTTGTGTCGATCGTGACGAATGCGTTCAGTCCGGAAGGTGTCAGCGGCGGCCTGATTGCCGTTTTGGTGCTGGGCTTCCGGCGGGCCGCCTTTTCCAACGAAGCCGGTATTGGATCATCGTCTATCGCCCACGCCGCCGTTCGAACCCAAGAACCGCTCACCCAGGGTTTTGTCGCAATGCTGGAGCCGTTTATCGACACAGTGGTGGTCTGCAGCATTACCGCGCTGGTCATCACGTTGACCGTATACGACCCGGCCATGTTGAACGACGGTGTGATTAGTGGTGTAGAGCTCACGTCGAGCGCATTCGCCAGCGTCATTCCCTGGTTTCCCTACGTGCTCGCCGTGGTCATCATATTGTTTGCCTACTCCACCATGATCTCCTGGTCGTACTACGGGTTGGAAGGCTTCATCTACATCTTCGGCGCCAAGCAGTGGACGAAGATAACCTTCAATTTGATGTTTTGTGTTTTCGTGGTGATCGGCTGCTCGACGCAACTCGATGCGGTGCTCGACTTTTCCGACGCGATGATCTTTGCTTTAGCTTTGGCTAACGTGCTGGCTCTATTCATGCTCGCGCCCGGCGTCAAGAGTGACTTGGACGAGTATTGGAAGCGAGTTGGGCGGTAGCTATGGCGTGTAACGCGACAAACTATAGTCTATTCCTGCCGCCTCTCGGTCCGCTGGTGTCGAACGCGATCAAGCCATCTTGCGTTTCGAACAGGATGCAATGGGAAAACGCTTCGACCATGGCCACGCCATCGGCGATCTCCGAGAGTTTATGGTTGATGCGGTTGATGGGTCCGGCCTCATCGGTGCTCTTACCTTCGTCGATGATGGCGGTGGAGAGTGCAATTAGATCAGTCATGCAAAGGCTCCCTCTTCCTCCTTGAGCTGCCGAGACTAGGGCCCAGCGAACAGATCTGCAAGGCGGCGTAGCGTTTGAAATGGGCTCTATGCCCTACCGCTCCACTGCACTATCGTCACGTATCGAACCTGGCTGTGACACCAGGTCGCTCTGAATTTGGGGGATCTTGAGAATGACTGTGCAACGCTTAGCAACCGTCCTGGCCTGCTTGCTCGTCTGCGTGCCGGTGTACGGCGCACAGGAGTACACACTGGTACTCATCGGCGGCCGGGTCATCGACCCGGAAACCGGACTGGATGCGATTCGTAACGTCGGATTGGTGGACGACAAGATCACGACAATTACCACCGAATCCTTAACCGGTCGCGACGTGTTGAGCGTCGACTCGCTTGTCGTTGCACCCGGATTCATCGATCTACACAGCCACACACCCACTCCGCTGGGCCAGCGCTATCAGGTCCAGGACGGGGTAACGACGGCTCTAGAGCTCGAAGCGGGCGCTTTTCCGGTGGAGGATTTCGGCTACTACCTACGGGACGGATCTATCCTCAACTACGGCGCCTCAGCCGGTTACGGCAATATGCGAAACCAAGTGATGCACGGCATTCGCCAGCCGCACCTGGCCGACCCTCGAGAGACACTAGGCTGGCTCGGCCGATGGACCGAATTCCGCGGGCTCTTCGGGCAGGTCACCACAGCCAACACCAAGGTCGCCGACGCCGAAGAGCGTGCTGAACTACGCAAGCTGTTACACGAGGGACTGGACCGAGGGGGCATCGGCATCGGATTGCCCCTCGACTATTACAGCGAAGGGATCGATAACGACGAGGTGCGCGCGATCTTCGAAATCGCGGGTGAACGGCAAGCACCAGTATTCGTTCACGTGCGCCGAGGTATCAACGGCGACCCAGCAGGGTTGCGGGAAGTGCTTGCGTTAGCAAAAGATACCGATGCGCCGTTGCACGTCTGCCACATCACGCACAACGCGATGGTCAACATTGAGCTGTTCTTGAGAGAGATTCGCGAAGCGCAGGCAGTGGGTGTCGATGTCACTACCGAGCTTCTGCCCTACACAGCGGGTTCCACCACCATCGGCGCGGCGGTATTCGGTCGCGACTGGCGAACGATCTTCAACATCGACTACAGCGACGTCGAATGGGCCGCGACGGGCGAGCGTTTTGACCAGACCATGTGGGATGAGTACCGGGAGAAATACCCCGACGGCCAGGTGATTCATCACTATCTCAAGGAAGATTGGAACCGACGCGCGGTCGTCGAGCCGGGTTTGATCGTCGTCAGCGATCTGTTGCCGATGTTTACCGAGGACAGCAAGGTCGCACCCCACAACGGTGCGTTTGCCCGGGTACTCGGTCGTTACGTTCGCGAGCAAGGTTTGTTGGACCTCAACACCGCGATTGCAAAGATAACCCTGCTCCCGGCCCGCCGCTTGGAGCGCCTCGCGCCAGCGTTCGTCCACAAAGGCCGCATGCAGGAAGGTGCGGACGCTGATGTTACCATTTTCGATCCCGCAACGATCATTGATCGCGCCACCTATCAGAACCCCTATCAGCCGTCTGACGGTATTCACTACGTGATCGTGAACGGCACGGTGGTCGTTCGCGACCGGCAATTCGTGGAGGGCGTCCACCCGGGGCGGCGCATCAATGCATCATAGATTTACGGATTCTTCTAGCGTGCGAGGTGCTCGGCTCGACGCTCGACAATCTACTCGATCACGATCGTCGGGGACCGGCCTAGATGATCTGGAGTGATTCAGAGCATCGGTGCGTGAATCACCAATTGCGCTGATTGTTCAGCGACACATCCTGGGTGACCTCGGCGAGGTGTTTGCGTTCCGTGACCCAACTCGCGAAAGCTGCGGTGCCCTCTGTATCCGTCTGCTGGACGAGCCAAATGTCCATCGCTTGCATCAACTGGCCGGCTAGCACCCGGTCGGTTCGGAACAACTGCATGTAGGCTTGCTTCGCCTCGTCGACGTACCCCAGCGCCAGAAACGCTTCACCGCGATACTCGATGGCTTCGTTGAACTCCGGGTGGATTTCAAGCGCGTAGTTGTATGCGCCGATGGCTTTCTTGTAATCCCCCGTTTTACGTAACGCGTAGCCTAGTTCGTTGGCGGCTTCGTAATGCCTCGGCGCAGCCTGAAGTGCGGCGGCGTAATTGCCCATGGCCTTTGTGTATTCTTTCTGGGCGCGCGCCAAGGCCTTGTCGCGTTTCTTGTCGGTCGTAGCCTTCTGCGCCTTGTTTTCCTGTTTCCAGGCTTTTTTCTTGTGTCTCAGGCCCGCCTTGTACTCGCTGGCGGCGATCTGTTCCGGGGTTTTGACGACTTGGCGCGACGGCATCGGTGCATCGCTGCCGCCGCCGGTCCCGGCCGCCAGGGCCAATGGCGCAAACGTCGCGAGGGTCAAGACGAGCAGCAAACGTTTCATGGCGTATCTCCAAGTGATGGATCAATTTTATGGCGCTTAAGCTTGTGGATCTAGTATTAGCTGTCCAAGTTCGCCGGTTGGGCTCGCCTCCCGACGAACCAGTGTATATTGTGCCCGCTTCAACTATTGCGAGCTTTAAGTTCATGAAAACCCTCACGTTCGCGCTTTCGTTGCTGCTGTCGCTGCATGCCTGGGCCGAGGCAGCTGACGCCGGTGCGCGCCGGGTGCTGGACGGCTTTCTCGACGCTTTCAACGCCCGTGACGAGGCCGCTTGGGCGGACAGCCTACATTTTCCGCATGTCCGGTTCGCCAGTCAGACCGTCACCGTGTATCACGATCGAGACGCATTCATCGCTGCGATGGACATGGATGCCTTTGCGCGCAATCTGGGCTGGAGCCGCAGTACCTGGGATGCGGTGCAGGTCGTGCAAACCGGGGACGACAAGGTGCACTTTGCCGTGCAGTTTTCGCGCTACGACACCGCGGGTGAGATCTTTCAAACCTTCGACTCGCTCTACATCGTAGAACGCATCGATGGGCGGTGGGGTGTCCGGGCCCGATCCAGTTTCGCACCTTGAGGCTTTGAACATGGACAAGGACACATCGTTAGGCTTCGAGACCCGCGCCATTCATGCAGGTCAGCAACCGGATCCGGTCACCGGCGCGGTCGTGACGCCGATATACCTCACCTCCACCTATGCCCACAGCTCTCCCGGCGAGCACAAGGGCTATGAATACACCCGCTCCCATAACCCAACCCGTCGCGCCTATGAAAATTGCGTGGCGAATCTCGAAGGTGGGCGCTTCGGTTTTGCTTTCGCGTCCGGTAGCATCGCGACAGCCACCGTCGTACAGATGCTGTCGAGCGGCGATCACGTGGTGTGCTGCGACGACCTGTATGGTGGTACGTATCGACAGTTCGAACAGGTGTTCACCCGGTTTGGACTGCAATTCACCTACGCCGACCTATCGGAACCGGCGTCGTTGGAAACGGCGTTACGCCCCAACACGAAGATGATCTGGCTAGAATCACCATCGAACCCGATGATGAAGCTGGTGGATATCGCCGCACTTGCGGAGATTGCCCGCTCGAGCGATGCGTTCGTCGTCGTCGACAATACTTTCTTGAGTCCCTATTTTCAGCGGCCGATTGAGCTCGGTGCGGACGTCGTAGTGCATTCGACGACCAAATACATCAATGGTCATAGTGATCTCATCGGTGGCCTGGTCGTGACCGACGACGCCGCGTTGGCCGAGCGGATAGGCTTTCTGTCCAACTCGATGGGCGGCGTGCAAGCCACCTTCGATGCGTACCTGTGTTTACGCAGCGTCAAGACGTTGGCCGTGCGCATGCAGGCCCATGAGCGGAACGCGTTCGCGGTCGCCGAGTTCTTGAGTAGTCACCCGCGCGTAGAGCGTGTGTTGTACCCGGGCCTACCGGACTTTCCGCAACACGAACTCGCATGCCGCCAAACCAGCGGTCACGGCGGCACGCTGTCGTTCACTATCGACGCGGACTTGCCGGAAGTGAAGCGCATCCTGGCAAGCGTCGAGATATTCACGTTGGCTGAAAGTCTTGGCGGCGTGGAATCGCTCATCGAACATCCCGCGATCATGACCCATGCCAGCGTTCCGACGGAAGTGCGTGAAGCGCTCGGTATCAGTGACCAGCTCGTGCGCGCCTCGGTTGGTATTGAATCCGCCGAGGACCTGATTCGCGATCTCGACCAAGCCCTTGCAAGGTAGCCGCGCGTTGATCTACGACGATCTCGATCGCCATATCGCCGAAGCCGGGTCCATCGAGAAGGCCGCGGTACCGTTGGGCATGTACTTGGCCTGGTGCGTCAATCTGCAGCTTGTGGGCGAGCGTCTGCACGTGGAAAGCGAGCGTGCGTTGTTGCAAGTGCGGTACCGTGAGATGCGCGGTAGCGATTTGCTGGTGAGTGCGTGTGGTGGAACATTTCGATCCGAGGATTTGAATGAGGCCGGGCGCGCGTTCACCGACCACTACTACGCATCCTACCTGGATGATTTCCGGGCGGTGTTTGGTCCCGCGCCCTATGAGGTCAAAGACGACTGGCTGCACTATGACAAGATCGCACCCTTGCTGACCGAACGGTACATGAACCGGCGGCAAGGTGGAGGGGGGTCGTGGTGGAAATTCTGGAAGTC
>JAPUIA010000036.1 GCA_027297435.1 Gammaproteobacteria bacterium
GAACATCCTAAATGGGAATTTCATCCGAATAGCGATGAATTCCTACAAGTTATCGAAGGCGACCTTGAGTTGATATTGCTGATGGGTACAGGCAGTAAAGAGCTGCGTCTTGGAGCCGACTCTATCTGCGTTATCCCGAAAGGTGTCTGGCATTCGCCGATTCCACACGGTCCGGTAACTCTACTAAGCGTCGGAAATTACGAGGGAACACTGATATCGGACGAGGATGACCCACGCAAATAAGCGTTGGTTCGAGTGTCGACTAGGGGCACTTTTTATGTGCGGCCATTGGTCTCCCCACAAACTTAAACGACTTTTCTTTAATTGGTCCTCAGTCATCGTTCCCCTCTTCGGCTCCGGTGGGTATGCAAATGCAGACGAGCGTACCGGGACAGTTATTCTTGGTAGCTGGCTCAATCCTGAGAACGCTACGCAGACACACGCACAAGTGCGGCGAACGTTAACGCCCCAGACCACAATCTCGCCTGTTGACGTAAACGGAAAACGCTTTTATCGACTCCACTCCCACCCCATGCACGAATCCGATGCAATACAACTCATCGCCCAGGCCGAAGCCGCGGGGTTCGAGGGCACCTGGTTTCTGGCGGGCCCGAAGATTCGAATTGCCACCAAGGACACGGACTTCAAGAAGGAACCTGTTGCCGTCGCCCCTACAAGTCCGCCAGTTGCCCAGCAAGCTCAACCAACAGAACGGGCGTCTTCCGAGCGGCCAGTCGTCAAGATCGCAAACACCAGTACCGGTGACGCGATTGCGGTCGCGTACCTCCCAGATGCAGACATCCGGCTGGACGGACACATCGACGAGCCCGTATGGGATCAGCTCGTAGTGTATGACGACATGCGGGTGATCGATCCCGATTCCATGGCAGCCCCCGATTTCGCCACACACACCCGGATGTTCTTTACAAACAAAGGTCTCTACGTTGCCGCTGACATGAAACAGCCCGCAACCACGCTGGTTGCACGCCTTTCATCTCGAGACCGATTCATCAATCGAGATGCTTACGGCATTACTATCGACACGTCGGGTGAAGGCTTGTATGGCTATTGGTTCAAGGTCAATCTTGGTGGTTCCTTGATGGATGGCCGTGTCCTGCCCGAGCGTACTTTCAGCGAGCAATGGGATGGACCCTGGCGCGGCGAGAGCCGGCGCACCGATAGCGGTTGGAGCGTTGAGATGTTTCTACCGTGGTCGATGATGGCGCTGCCTCCAGCGAGTGCGGACAGACAGATTGGTATCTGGATCGAACGCAAGGTCGCGCATAAGGATGAGCTGTACGCTTGGCCCGCTTTGCCTTTTACAGAACCACGGTTCATGTCCGCTTTGCAGCCCATGCTTTTGCCCAACCTGAAAGCCCAGCCCCAGCTCGCTGTGTTCCCGTATGTGTCAGCCACCCACGACGCCATCGCAGAAGATCAGGACTACGAAGTCGGTGCAGATCTCGCTTGGCGACCTAACCCGAATACCCAACTTACCGCCACGCTGAACCCAGATTTTGGCGCTGTGGAATCGGACGAGGTCGTGGTCAATCTCACCGCGTTCGAAACATTTTTTCCGGAGAAGCGTCTCTTCTTCCTTGAAGGCACCGAAGTGTTTGTCACTACGCCACGCTCCGATTTACGCCGCTTTCGCTCCACCCGTCAGGGTAGCGGGGCTCGCGCGACGCCGAAAACCTTCAAGCCCGAACCAACCACGCTACTCAACACACGAAGAATCGGTGGACCGCCAAAGCAATTGCAGGTGCCAAACGGAATCGAGGTTGACCCTGTGGAACTCGGCAAACCGACGGACCTCTTGGGCGCGGTGAAGTCCACTGGATCTTTAGGGAACGTTCGATACGGGATGTTGGGCGCTTTTGAAGACGACGTCGAACTACCAGGCCGAGTCACCGCCACCGGCGACTCAATAAAGGTGGAGGAAGACGGCCGCAACTTTGGGGTCGTACGCGTGCTCTATGAATCGAGCGCTAAGTCCAGGCGTTCCATAGGCTACATGGGCACACTGGTTACCCTGCCTGAGGATGATTCCACTGCCCACGCGATTGATGCGCACTACCTGTCAGAGAAAGGCAAAGTCAAGTTCGACACACAAGCAATGACTTCGGACGTTGCTGGCCTGCAAGGTTATGGCGCACTGATGGACCTGGTTTATACGCAGCGCCGCGGTCTCACTCACTTCTTCGCCCTCGACTACATCGATGACCAGTTCGACGTGTCTGACTTAGGCTTCATTCGCCAGAATGATATCTGGTCCGGTCAATACGGCGTCACCTTGCAGGGTGGCGGCCAACCCGGCGATAAGTTTCGCTATACGCGCAACGCACTATTCATAAACGCGCAGACCAATACTGATGGCTTTCTCACCCGAGCTGGCATTTTCTCCAACCACACTTATCTGCTGCAGAACAATTCGCAAATCCGTTTCGAAGCCGATTACTACCCGAACCGTTGGGACGACATTAACAGTCGCGGCAATGGCATGTTCAAAACGGATGGCCGATGGTTCACCCAGATCGGCTTCGGGTCTGATTCAGCGAAACGATTTTCCTGGAGCGGGACGCTAGGTGCGGAACAGGAAGAGCTGAACGGCACTTGGACTTATGCAACCGATCTTGGCCTGACTTATGCGCCAACCGACAACCTGACATTCGAGTTCGACGTCACCTTCAAGAAACGCGATGGCTGGCTGCTCTACAGAACCGGCAGGAACGTTACGACCTATGCGGCTGATGACGTTCAACCGCGCGTCTCCATTGATTACTTCATCAGTGCGCGCCAGCAACTTCGCCTCACCATGCAATGGGCTGGAATACGGGCTCAAGCCCAAGACTATTGGTTTATCCCGTTCTCAGATGGGGAACTCGTAGAAAGGTCACTCGCTCCTGGTGCACACAACGAAGATTTTTCGCTCTCCCGCCTAACCGCTCAACTGCGGTATCGCTGGGAGATTGGTCCGCTGTCGGATCTCTTTGTGGTTTACACGCGAGGTAGCAACATCGGGATCGGCAATGACGAAGAAAGCTTCAGCACGCTCTTCAACAACGCCATAGATGACCCGGTGCTGGATTTTCTCGTTTTGAAGTTGCGCTATCGATTCGGTACCTAAGTCATCGACTAATCTTAGCCCGCCGCTTTCATAAAGCGTGCGTTCGTATGCAGGATGAATTGTCGGGGTGATGCCAGATCGTCTCTGGCAGGAGGTTGTACTTCGAAGCAATGGCGCTCAGACACTCACCTTCTTTCACCGTGTGTGAAGCCATTCTTCGTACCTATCGACAAGCTTAGGTAGATTGGTTATATCGTTGCCGCCACCGGGCTCCACCGCTTAAGGTTGCCAATGAAAGCGCAAAGGGCCGCGTAGTAATCGTCCTAAATGTTCATCCGGGCAAGCACCGAAGTGTCGGAATCGTTGCTTCTGATGGTGTGGCAGTTGCGCCTAAGGTTTGCAGTCGCTGTTTGTCGAAAAAACTTTAAAAAAAAAAAATAAGTGAGAAACAGGGCGATCCTGAAGATGTCGGCAATGGGCACATAGCGACGTTTTCAGCGACAAGAAGATGATGTCGGCTGCAAATCACTAAGCCGCCACTCGATTTACTTGTGCAATCAACGCTAACGGCCCCCGAAGCCATCTAACCGGTGAACCTATACGCGGCAAGAACGTCGGACGAGCGCCGAGGCTGCTTTGGTGGGTTAGGCTATGCATAGCTAGAGAATAGGATGCGGGTATGTTCAAGCTGATAATAATCACCATTGCTCTGTTGGCTTTGCACACCGTAACTGTCATAGAGGCTGTTGGGGAAGAGCTACCGCGATTCGTATCTATCCACCTTGTCACCCAGCTCAAAGAGGACGGTGTTCTAGGACCCGAGATCAACGTTGTCGATTTTGCATGTGTTGATGGCCGTTGCTGGATGGACACAATCGTCATAAACCGTTGCGTACTAGGCACACAGGCACCGATTAGCTTTCACAGCACGACCGGCGGATCGGTGAATGACGTTCTCGAAGTAAGTGTTGAGGATGATTTGTTGCTCGTGGAGGAGGAAGGTGGTGACGTAAAGGCTCAGTATCAGTTTCGGCTTTCCAAACAACGCTCACCAGGTACCGACATTAGAACTAGGCACGTAACTGATTTCTTTGGCTACTATGTCAAGGAATCCCGGATTTTGAATCGAGATATTCAGATCGAGTACGTGCGACTAACCGACTATCCGATCAGAGTCGAACTCGCTTGTCCCATTGAATACTTCCTGAGATGAGGCGAATGGCCGATTGCTGCCGCTTGAACTGGAGACCCGGACCCGAAGCTCCTTCTTCACGGTCTGGTAGACAGGCAGGAATTCAACTTCACAGTGGTAGGGCTGGAAGCTGGCTTCGATGATCTTCTTCATCTCTGAGTTTTCCAAAAGACCCTCTTCTGAATCGTAACCCGCTATCTATTCGTTGGGGCCACAAGTTTCACAGATATTACTTGGAGCCGGGCCGTCTTCTGGTTGATCTGCTCCCTTCTTTGTGGGCTATCTCTCGCCATTTCCAGATCCTCGATCTCGGCCTCTAATCGGCTGAATTCCGCTTGAAGATCTGTTCTTTCTTGGCCCGTCAGTCCACCAAAGCCGCCCATCTTTGTGCCCCCTTGAAAGACGATCCAAGTACACGTCATATCCCAGGCAAAGAAAACCCCCCGCCAAAACGGGGGGTTAATTTCGAGTTAGGTAACTCCCACCCGAATCGTCCTTTTAGCACGGGGAGTGTGGCCTAAGGCATCCATCGGGCGAGCTGTCCAAGTACACGCCTATACGGCTATCAAATCCACCCCTGTATAGGCGTACAGGCCTGTATGGGCGTACAGCATTCGAGGGTAGGCCTTGGTAGCGGGTATATTCGGAAAACGCCTTAGAGGGGCTGTGAGGAAGCCCGTTTGATACTATCTACTAGGGCTTCGCCCGCGGCCGCCGCTTTGATAGTCAGAGTCAGCAACGCCGTTAGAAAAGGTATGGTGATAGGTATGGTGAACCAATCAGTTGAGTTCGATGTTTCACCGGTAACAAGTTGAAATTCGCTAAAAAAAAAGAACCCGTACTTCTGGGGAGAGTGGCTAAAACCATAGGGAGCCACATGTCCGGCACCGCTGTCCTCGTCATCGACATGCAAATCGGCCTCGTGCAAGGAGCGTATCAACACGAACAGACCTTGGAGCGGATCGCTTCGCTCATCCACCAAGCGCGTGACCACGATGTTCCGGTGGTCTATCTCCAGCACAACCACGCGAGCTATCCTCCGTTGATGAAGGGCGCCAGGACATGGCATATCCATCCTGCCGTTGCACCCGATGGTGGCGATTGCGTCATCGAGAAGACCGCATCCGACGGATTTTATAGGACGTCGCTACATCAGCGACTGCAGCAGCTGTCCGTCGACCATCTAGTCGTCACCGGCATGCAGACCGAATACTGCGTCGACACCACCTGCCGGCAAGCGCTCAGCTTGGGTTATACGATCACGTTGGTTGCCGATGGACACACGACCGGGGACGCAACGCTTTCGGCGCGCCAGACCATCGAGCACCACAATACTCTGCTGGCCAATCTGGCCCATCCCACCCAGAATATTAGGGTTCTACCCTGCAGTGAAGTCACGTTGTGAAATCCATCACCACCATCGATGAGCTCGAAGCCCTATACGGCGAGCCACTGGGCAGGTCTCTGACCAAGGAGATCGACCACAGCTCCGATCACTATCGCGCGTTCATCGAACATGCGCCGTTCGTGGTTGTGGCAACGAGCGGACCGGAAGGGCTCGATTGCTCACCGCGGGGTGATCCCCCGGGCTTCGTGCGGGTTCGGGACGCCAAAACCGTGTTGATACCGGATCGCCGTGGCAACAATCGCCTGGATTCGTTGAAGAACATCGTACGGGATCCGCGCATCTCGCTGCTGTTTTTGATTCCCGGCGTCGGCGAAACGCTGCGCATCAACGGGCGTGCTGAAATCGTCGTCGATGATGACTTGGCGGCGACGTTCGAAATGCAAGGCAAGCGACCGAAGTCCGTGGTGGTCGTGTCCGTCGAGCGAGTGTACTTCCAATGTCAGAAAGCCCTGGTCAGATCCAGGCTTTGGAAGAACGATGCCCAGATTGCACGCACAGCGCTGCCCAGCACCGGCACGATGCTGGAGGCGCTGGACGAGACAATCGACGCCTCAACGTACGATCAGAACTACCCGGAACACCTGCAGAAATCCATCTACTGAGGATCATCATGCGTCACGTCATTCTTTTGGGGCTCATGCTGCTGTGTCTACCCGCCACGGCGAAACAGTTCCTCTACGTCGAGAACACCCGCAGCGGCCACATCACCGTTATCGCGATTCCGGAACACGAGGTTGTCGGAACGTTCAAAGCCGGCAACCATCCGGACGACGTCGTCGCTTCGCCGGACGGCCGCGTGCTTTATGTGAACAACCACTCCGATGGCCAGGACGGGCGTAACGAAATCGTGGCATTCGACACCATCACCGGCGGTGTGCTCTGGCGCGTCCCGGTCGACGGCGTGCCGAACCACATGTCGCTGTCGAGCGACGGTCGCTGGTTGTACGTACCGTTCTTCGACACACGCTTCACGTCGGTGATCGATACCGTGACGAAGTCGGAGGATCGACGTATTTTCGGCGTGCTCGGTGGGCACGGCACCAAGCTTTCGCCCGACGACAAGCGACTGTACATCGGATCCATGGTGACCGATGCAATCTACGTGGTTGACGTCGCAACCGGTCGCCCCAGCAACGTCATCAACTTCGAGGATGGCGTACGACCGTTCGCGTTCACGAGCGATGAGCAAACGCTCTACGTACAGTTGTCCCGTCTGCATGGATTCGACGTTGCGGACACTGCGTCCCGTGAAATCGTGCGGCGTGTCGATCTCCCGCCGTTACCACCTGATGCACCCGTCATGAAGGCGTTTCCGCATACCGTCAATCACGGACTGGAACTGTCGCCCGATGAGAAATACCTTTTGGCCGCCGGCAGCGCGGCGAACTACGTTGCGGTTTACACGCACCCCGAACTCGAGTTCGTCAAGACGATTGCGACCGGGGCCGAGCCCAACTGGATCATCTACACCCCTGACAGCCGTTACGCCTATGTGACTGCCCGCGCGTCAGACGAAATCTCCGTGATCGACATGCAAAAACTCGAAGAGATCGCACGCATTCCGTCGACCGGTAACTATCCGCAACGCATGCGGGTCGTCGATGTACCGGCCTCGAAACTGTCGCTGCCCGACTCTTGAATCGACGCCAGCTACTGATCTGCGGTATCGGCACGGCGGCTGCGCCGCTGTCCCACGCCGTGCGCGTTCTGGAAATCGTCGACGTGGATCTGACCGACATGCGCCCCGGCGACATCAAAACGGTCACGTGGAAGGGCCAACTGGTGTTCATTCGATATCGAACCATTGCCGAGGTCGCCGATGCGCGAGCCGTCGATCTAAACGAGCTCCGCGATCCGGAAGCGGACGACGAACGCGTGCTGCGCGACGAATGGCTGATCGTGCTCGGCAGCTGTACCCACGGTGGCTGCGTTCCATCCGCTGCTACGGGTCAACTCGGCGGTTGGTACTGTTTGTGCCACGGATCGGTATTCGATACCTCCGGGCGTGTTCGTGAAGGACCCGCACAGCAAAACTTGACCGTCCCGCCCTACACCTTCCTCTCCTCCACCAGAATCAGAATCGGCTCGGCTATCCAACCGTAATAAATCCGCCTTGACGCTATATCAAAACGGCGTACACGAGGCGCCGCGCACCGATGAATATCCATAGCCTTTTACTCTCGGTCGCGAATCAGGTAAAACAGTCATCTTCGACGGTATTGGGGGACGTTGCATGGCGAGTGTCGCCAACCAGATTCCTATCGCAGAGGGGTTATTTACCTGGCCCTCCAACGACCCGAGATTGCTGGGCAGCAGGTGCAGCAACTGCGGGGTCGTGACGTTTCCCGCACAATCCGGATGCCCCGCGTGCTGCGGCGAAGAGACAGAGACCATCGAGCTTGAACGCCAAGGCACACTTTGGACGTGGACCGTTCAAGGCTTTCTGCCGAACCGTCCACCCTACGACGGTCCCGAAACATCCGAGACCTTTGAACCCTTCGGTGTCGGCTACGTCGAACTGCCGAATCAAGTACGGGTTCAGACCCGCATCAAGACCGAGAACATCGCCAAACTCGAAATCGGCATGGAAATGGATCTGGTCGTAGAGAAGTATGTCGAGCGGGATGGCAAAGACATCATCGCCTACTTTTTTCGACCCTCGACTGAGGCCTAGGAGGACAGACGTGGACGTAGCAATAATCGGTATCGGCATACACCCCTTCGGACGCACCGATGGTGTCAGCGGTTTGGAGCAAGGCGTATTCGCGGCTCGCCAAGCGCTGCAAGACGGAAGGCTCGAGTGGAACGACATGCAGTTCGCTTACGGCGGATCAGCCGCGGCAGGCAAGGCCGATACCATGGTTTCCAAACTCGGTCTCACCGGCCTGCAATTCATCAACGTGTCAAACGGCTGCGCCACCGGTGGCAGCGCGCTGCAATCGGCCTACATGGCCATCCAGTCCGGCATGTTCGACATCGGCATGGCGGTCGGCTTCGACAAGCACCCGCGCGGCGCTTTTACAGTTGACCCTGAAGGCAGCGGCCTCGGTAAATGGTACGGGGATATTGGTTTGGCGCTCACGCCGCAGTTCTTCGGCATGAAGATCCGACGCTACATGCACGAGTTCGGCATCACCGAGGACACGCTCGTGCGGGTGGCGATGAAGAACTACCAGAACGGTTCCAAGAACCCCAACGCGTGGCGACGGACGCCCTTCAGCTATGCCGACATCGCAGAATCACCGATGGTGTGCGAGCCGCTCCGCAAATACATGTTCTGCTCGCCCGCCGAAGGTGGCTGCGCGATGGTCCTGTGCCGCGCCGATAAAGCGCGCGAATACACGTCCAAGCCGGTATTTCTGAAGGCCGTCAGCGTCAAAACCCGCCAGTTCGGCTCCTTCGAGGTGTTTGCCCAATGCCAAGCACTCGATCGAGCCGACCCGCCAACCGTTCAAGCCTCTCGAGCAGCGTTCGAAATGGCGGGGGTGGGTCCCGAGGACATCGATGTCGCACAACTACAGGATACCGAGTCGGGTGCCGAGATCATGCACATGGCCGAAAACGGATTCTGTGCCGATGGTGACCAGGAGCAGTGGTTGCGAGAGGGTTACACGGAGATCGGCGGCAAGTTGCCGGTGAACACCGACGGCGGCTGCCTGGCCAACGGCGAACCGATCGGGGCTTCCGGTTTGCGCCAAGTCTACGAGATCTGTGTCCAGCTACGCGGCGAAGGTGGCGAGCGGCAAGTACCGAACCAGCCCAAAACCGGTTATACCCACGTATATGGCGCGCCGGGCTTGAGCGGGGTGACGATTCTGTCAACTTAAGGACACGACTGAGCGTGACGGTACACATCGAGCCCATGACGCCGTTGATCGGCGCGGAGATCGTCGGCGCCGACCTAACCGACTTGAGCGATGGCGAATTCGCCACCATCGAGCAGGCGTGGACGGACCACTCCGTGCTGTTCTTTCGCGATCAACCGGAACTAACGCCGGAACAGCAAATCGACTTTGCCAAACGCTTCGGCGAACTACATTTTCACCCCGCTGCTCCGCATCTCGAGACCCATCCCGAGGTATTCGTGATTCACGCGCACAAGGATTCCAAGATCGCCAACGGCAACGGTTGGCATACGGACGTCTCGTGCGACGAAGAACCGCCGCTAGGCACAATGTTGCAGCTTCATACGCTACCCAGCACCGGTGGCGACACGTTGTTTGCGAGCATGTATGACGCGTTTGAGACTTTGTCGCAAACCCTGCGGGATTTTCTAACCAAACTGACGGCGACCCATGAATCCGAACACATCTACCGCGGGCGCTACGCGGAAAGGGGTGTCATCGATACCGGCAAACAGTACCCGAGCGCCATTCACCCGGTCGTACGCACGCATCCGAATTCAGGACGTCTTGCGTTGTACGTGAACCCCAGCTTCACGACCCGCATCAACGAGCTTAACGACAGTGAAAGCAGCGCGCTGCTTCACATGCTGTACGCGCACCAACAACGCCCGGAGTTTCAAGTGCGCTTTCGGTGGACCCAGAACGCTATCGCCTTGTGGGACAACCGGTGCACGCAACACTTTGCTCTGTGGGACTACTGGCCGGAAGAGCGCAAAGGTCATCGCGTCACGATCAAGGGCGAGCGGCCCTACTACGTTCCAAGTCAGGTGCCGGCTCAACACCTCAAGCTCAGCAAACAACGCATCCTATAGTGACCACCAGACCTTAACGCCGTGGCGCATTTCACAGCAAGGGTTGCAGCAAATCGCGGCGGTGCGATCGCCCTGATCGATGATCGACGCACGCTTTCGTGGGCAGAACTCGATGCGCGCACCAACCAACTCGTCCACGCGCTTCGCGCAGCAGGCCTACAGGTTCAGGACACGATCGCCGTGTTTGCCGGAAACTGCGTGGAGTACTTTGAGATCATGCTTGCCTGCACTCACTCGGGCATCGTGTTCGTCCCGGTCAACTGGCATTTCAGTGCCGAGGAACTCGCATACGTCATCAACGATTCGGGCGCCAAGCTGTTGCTGGTCGAAGACGCCTATCTCGCCACGGCAGAAACCGCCATCGCGCGGGGGGAGACTCCGACCCTAACCAAGTGCATCTCGATAAGGGGCCAAGCCGACGGGTTCGAAGCATTCGAGGACTTCGTCGCCGACCAGCCCACGACCGATCCGAAAGCCCAATGCCTGGGTGGACCCATGTTCTACACTTCGGGTACCACCGGACGGCCCAAGGGAGTCAAATCGAGCACCTTTGCCGCCGGGGCCGACCTCGCGACGATGGAGCTGATCGGCGGCGGGCTGGCGCAAATGTTGTCCATCCCAAATGACGGCACGACCTATATTTGCGGACCGGTCTACCACTCGGCTCAGTGGGCATTTTCTTTTCTACCATTCATCAATGGCAGCCAAGTCGTGATGCGGCATAGATTTGATGGTGAGCAAGCCCTCATGGACATCGATACGCACAACGTGACCAACGTGCATCTGGTACCGACCCAGTTCCACCGGTTGTTACGGGTAGAGGAAACCGCGCGCAATGGCTTCGACGGGAAGAGTCTGCAAGTCGTCTGGCACGGCGCAGCGCCCTGCCCGCCAACGGTCAAACAAGCCATGATCGATTGGTGGGGCCACGTGATTTTCGAATATTACGGCTCCACCGAGGGATCCATCGTCACCACCGCTACCTCCGAGGACTGGCTAGCCAAGCCCGGGACCGTCGGCAAGCCGACGCCGATCGTCGAAATCACCATACGCGACGACGACGGTAACGTGGTCGACACGGGCGAATCCGGTGAAATTTTCGTGAAGAACCTGATGGGTTCGGATTTCGAATATCACAACGAACCCGAGAAGACCGCCTCGGTGCACCTCGAACCGGGTACCTATACGTTTGGTGACATCGGCTACCTCGACGACGACGGCTACCTGTTCTTGAGCGACCGCAAGATCGACATGATCATTTCCGGCGGCGTCAACATCTATCCCGCTGAAATCGAAGCGGTTCTGGTCACGCACCCACGCATCGAAGATGCCGCCGTGTTCGGCATACCCAACGAGGAATTCGGCGAAGAGGTCAAGGCGGCAGTCAAGCTTTGTCCCGGGGTCGACGCTAACGATGCGCTGGCTGAAGACCTCATTCAACACTGTCGCGACCACCTGGCGGGATACAAGGCGCCGAGGTCGATCGATTTCGTGGACGAGTTTCCGCGCCATGAGACAGGCAAGTTGTACAAGCGTCTGCTGCGCGATCGCTACTGGCAAGATCGGACGAGCAACATCTAAGCGTCTAAGCGTCCGGGCCGGATTACCAGCTGTTACGTAGCTCCCGCAACTTCAGGAATACTTCTTTCGGCGTCGGTTCGTCGGGCAGATCCGGGAACGCCTCCCTTAGGCGAGCAATGATAGTGGGGCTCGTCAAGCGGAAGAAACTGTTGATGTCTTTTTCCAACGCAAGCGACGTGACCATCGCCCGGTCAGGATCGTGATTAGCCTGCAACTCTTCCAGCAACTTTGCCGCGTCGGCATTGTCCGGTTCCCGGTCCAGTGTGAACTCCAGATTGTTGGTGATGTAATCGTGGCCGGGATAGACGAGGGTCGAGTCGGGCAACTGAGCAAGCTGCGCTGCAAACGTTTCGTAGAGCTCCGCGGGATGCCCGCCTCCGTGGCAGTTACCGGCCCCCGCATTGAAGAGCGTGTCGCCAGAGAACAGCGCTGGAACGTCGGTCTGCGAAAGCAGGCACACGTGACTCATGGTGTGCCCGGGTGTATCGAGGACGAGCAACTCTACTGAGCTGCCGATCTTGACGACGTCGTCGGCCTGCAGACCCTGGTCGACACCGGCGATGCGCGATCCGGCGTTGGCGTGCGCCAACAGCTTGGCGCCGGTCGCTTCGATCATCGGGACATTGCCACCCGTGTGATCGCCGTGTTCATGCGTGTTGAGTATCTGGGTGATCCCCCAGCCCTTGTCCTTGGCTTTCGCGAGACACTTCTCGTAGTCCAACGGATCGACGGCCATCGCCTCGCCGGTGTCGGGGCAAGCCACCAGGTAGTTGAAGTTGCGGTAGGCATTACCCGTCCAAATCTGTTCAACGATCATCGACGAGTCCTCAAGATTGACGGAATCCATAGTGTAGTAGTATCGCGCCCATGAAAGCACGTACCGTTCGCGACAGCATGGGGGAGCTAGAGGTACCCGAGCATGCGCTATGGGGCGCTCAAACCCAGCGTGCCGTCGACAACTTCGCGATCAGCGGCCAGCGCCTCCCACGCCAATTCATCGAGGCGTTGATTCACATGAAGGCAAGTGCTGCCGAAGCCAATGCCGAGCTGAAATTGCTGCCCGAGAACATCGCGAACGCCATCGAGACAGCCGCCAAGCAATTGTTGGATAGCGATTTTCCGGAGCAGTTTCCGGTCGACATCTACCAAACGGGTTCCGGTACCAGCACTAACATGAACGCCAACGAAGTGTTGGCGGAGTTGGCTTCTCGCACCCTGAAACAGACGGTGCATCCCAACGATCACGTCAACATGGGCCAGTCGAGCAACGACACCATCCCGACCGCGATCCACGTGAGCGCAGCGCTCGCCGTCGAGGACAGGTTGCTGCCTGCACTTCGCTCCCTACAGGAAACCATTGCTGAACGAGGCGCGGCAGCCGGCAACATCATCAAAACCGGCCGTACGCACCTGATGGATGCGATGCCAATCCGCATCGACCAAGAGATGGGCGCGTGGGCTTTTCAGATTGGACAGGACATCGAAAGGTTGCAGAGCACACTGCCGCGCCTACGGCAACTTGCCCAAGGCGGAACGGCCATCGGTAGCGGTATCAACTGCCACCCGGAGTTTCCCAAGCGTTTCTGCAGAAGTCTGAATGCGCGTCTAGGCACCACGTTTCAACCCAGCGCCGATTTCTTCGCGAGCCTCGCGGGACAAGAGACTTCCGTGGAGTTATCCGGCCAGCTGCAAGTCACCGCCACGACGCTGACGAAGATTGCCAATGATCTGCGCTTGATGAACAGCGGGCCGTTGGCCGGTCTTCAGGAAATCGCGCTGCCCGCCTTGCAACCCGGCAGCAGCATCATGCCTGGTAAGATCAACCCGGTGATTCCCGAAGCCGTGACGATGGTTGCTGCACGCGTCGCCGGCAACCACACGACCATCGCGCTAGCCGCCCAGTCGGGCAACTTTCAGCTCAACGTGATGCTGCCCGTCATTGCCAATGGGTTGTTGGAAAGCACCCGACTACTTGCCAACGCAGCAACGGCCCTGGCAGATAAAGCCATCAAGGGCCTAACGATCAACGAAGCGGTTCTTAAGAAAACGCTAGCCAGCAACCCGATACTGGTGACCGCCCTGAACGCCAAGATCGGTTACGAACTCGGAGCCGAAATCGCTAAAACCGCCTACGCGGAAGGGCGTTCGGTACTGGATGTAGCAAAAGAGAAAACCGATCTTGATGAAGAGGAACTGCAGCGCCTGCTCGATCCTCGGGGTCTCACCGGCGGGCGTTAGAACCCTCGGTCGCCAACCATCGCAGAGCCGACCGAGCGTCTAGAGGCCTGCCGTATACACCGCCTTGAATCTCGTTGCAGTTTTGATCTTTCAACAGCTCGACCTGCTCGTCGGTTTCCGGCTAGAACAATGGTTTATGGGGTGTCAATGAAGTGGCGCGCAATTTCCAGGTCGAGCGCTGCCTTGATCTGAAGATAATCGGCACTTTGTGCATCGGCGATGCGTCTGACGTCCTCGAATTCCGATTTCCACCGGGTCTTGCCATCGGGTTGTGTCACCACCTTTACGCCCACCTGGCCCATGGAAGTTTGGACCGTGACGATCTCCCTCGGCAGTACGCGTTTCTCGAACGGTAGTATGCGCAAGCCTATGGTCGTCGAGCGATTGAATACGGCATCGGCCAGCGTCTGCAGCCTATCGGCACTGCATAGCACCGCGAGGGTTGTCGCCGGACGCGATTTCTTCATGACGATCGGCGTGAAGTAAACATCGTTCGCTCCAAGCTCGGTGAGATGGGCAATCAACGGTTCATACGCCTCCGGGCTCATGTCGTCGATATTGGCTTCGATCTTGTAGTGGGTCTCGGTAGCCGCGTGAGCCGACAACTCCCCGAGCACGACGCGCAGTACGTTGGGCACGGCGAAATCCTTGTTGCCCAGACCGTAACCGATCGCGCCGATGGTCAATGCCGTCGGTGGCGAAAACTCATCGACGCTTGCCTTCAAGATGGCGGCACCCGTCGGTGTCGTGCATTCACCGACGACCCCACCATAGGAACAGGGCACGCCTTGCAGAATCTCTTGGGTTGCAGGCGCCGGAACGGGTAAGCGGCCATGGGCACAATCGACGAAGCCGGAACCGACCTCGACGGGCTGACAGAAAATCCGATCAACGTTCAGGTACTCGAGACATATCGCGGCCGCGACGATGTCGACAATCGAATCCACCGCGCCGACCTCGTGGAAGTGCACTTCGGCCACCGGCACGTCATGAATCTTGGCCTCGGCCATAGCGATCTGATCGAAGATACCGATCGCGCGCTGCTCGACACCCGCTGCGTAGCCTGCCTGTCGAATGAGTTTTTGAATGTCTCCGTAGTGACGGGCGTGAGGATGGGAATGGTCGGGCTCAATGAGGTCGCGTACCACGGCTCTGGTGCCGGCAATACCCATCTTCTCACCGCGGGAGAAATTTACGTCGAACTCGTTCGCCATGGGCAAAAGCGCAAGTTGTTCGACCACAAACTCTGCCGGAACACCGAGGTCCACCATGGCGCCGAGGTGCATGTCACCGCTGATTCCAGCGCTGCACTGATAGTAGAGAACCTTCAAGAGCGACGTTATGCCGTGTTGGCGAAATACTCGTGCGAGGTTGCGGCTGCTGCGAAGTTTTCTCGCAGATGCAAGAAGTTCTGAATGTCGGCGTTGACCGCATCGACACCGTGCTCCAAGACAAAAGCGTAGCTGCGCTGGAATGCGGTCAGCTTGGATCGCATCAGTGCTTCATCGTAATGTTCGTCGAAGGCGGATTCATCACCCCACCCCGCCCAGTTGCGACCGGCGATGAAACGCGCTGCCTTCATGCCGATCAGCGCGATGCCAGACTCCTTGGCCTTCGCGAGCACGGGGCGAATTTCCGCCATCGGCGGACTACCGGCCACAATCTCTCTGCCGTTCCAGTCGTACCAGCCGGCAGGCGTGATGGCGATCATGGCCAAATCGTACCAACCGGTCTCGACGGCCTTCGCCAGCACGGCCTCGGCGTTTTCGTGGGTCGAGACGCCCCAATGTTTGATCTTGCCCGCATCCCGGGCACCTTCGAATGCCATGCGCATCTCTTCGCTCCCCACCAGACTGGGGTTGTTGGCGCCCATCTGGTAGTAGGCGTCGATGGTGTCCACCTGGAGATCACGCAGGCTTTCCTCCAAGATCCCAAGCCAACCCTCCGCAGCCTGCTTGCCTTGCGCCACACTGATCTCATCGAACGGTCCGACGGCTTCGCCGTCTATGTAAACGGAGGCTTTTGAGATGAGAAAAATGTCGTCGCGGACCTTCTTCAAGAACCCCGCCATGTTGCGTTCGGCGTCGCCGTAGTAGCGGCCCATACCGATGTCGAACACGTTCACACCTGTGTCGAACGCCACGTTCAGCAACTCGTCGCGGGGCCGGCGTGCCAATGACGCACCACATCCGAAGATCAGTCGGCTACCTTCGAAACCCGTGCGCCCGAGCGTCCGGTAGGTCATTGCGGGCCAGCCGAGGCCGCCGTCGACCCGGCCTTGGGCTTCCGCTACGGCGGCTTTGACGTTGCCGGTGCGCAACAATGTCTGGCCACCGATGCCAAGCATCGCCAGCGTTTGTAGAAAAGTACGCCGGTTGCTCAACGTCTTTTGGGTCATGGCTATCTCCCCTGGTATTCGGCCATTGTAAGTCAATAGGTAATCGATTGCTCCAGCACCACCCAGCGACCGTTCTGCACCTGGGACAGAACGCTTTCCGTCGCGCCACTGTGTTTGTCTGGCCCGAACGATAGGCTGTAGCCGAAGATGTCCGTGTAGTCGGTGATGCTTTCCACGCCGGCGAGCAACCCATCGACCGTGAGGTCGCGTCCCGCGTGGTCGAGGGCCCGCACGACGAGGTCGGCGGCGCGGAATCCTTCCATCGCTGGTAGATCGGGCTCGACATCGTATAGAGCGACGTAGCGATCCCACCAGGCTTGCACGTCCGAACTCTTGTCGTCATCCGCGTACAGTTTTGCCATGTGTACGAACGCATAGTAGCCCTCACCACTTTCCTGATCGGCAATCACTTGACCGTATGCCGCGTTGTTGCCTACCCAGGACACATCGTCCCAGCCCATCTTGCGCGCCGAATCCAGCACGAGAATCGTGTCGCGGTGCACGGTGCCCATCATGACGAGATCACATCCGCCGTTCTTCAGACGCAAAATCGCCGCGGTGAACTCGCTATCAGTGGGTTCGTGCGCCGAACTTTCAACCAACTCCATTCCCATGGCTTCCAATTGATCGACTGTACCCTCGAGAATCTCTATCCCGTAGTCGGTATTCTGGTAAATCGCGCAGACTTTCTGCTTGCCGTGCTCTTCGACGAAGTACTTAACCGCCGCGCGCATCTCGTCATAGTAAATACCACGCTGCGTGAATTTCATGGGGTGAAACGGGTAGACCATCTGCCGGCCACCCGAGATGGGGAACAAGTTCGGCACACCTTGCTCGAACTGTTGCGGCATGATGGCGTTGTTCATAGGTGTCCCAACCGCCAACACCATAGCGAGTATCTTATCACGGTTGATAAGCTTGTTAGCCGCTTGCATCGCGCGTGGGATTTGATAGGACGTATCTTCGACGACGAAGCGAATCTTGCGGCCGTGTACACCACCTGCCTCGTTGGCCTCGTCGAAGCGCATGCGCGCTGCGTTGATTGAGCCCACACCCCAAATAGCCACCGGCCCAGAAACATCGGTATGGGTGCCGAGCACGATCTCCGTATCCGTGACGCCGCGAGTCTCGGGTGCGGCGTCGGAATCAGTCCGATCACCGGAGTCGCCGCAGCCGAATAACATGGCCGGCGCAATCACCCAAGCAACGCGGGCGAACGAGTGTTTGCAAAACGTCATGACTAGCTAATCCAACTGAGTTCAGGCGGGCATATTCTACTAGTCGTCTTTGAAAAAGTCCGTCCGCCGACTCTTTCAACGATGGCTCGCACTAGGCCGAGCGTGAAAAAACGCCTGCAGCGCGGCTCACCAGATGGCAAGCAACCTCTCGGCCGGGTTCAACCAGTGTCAACTCCGGCGCAGTTTCCGCGCACTGAGGCTCTGCAATAGGACAGCGCGGGTGAAACCGGCAACCGGCCGGTGGGTTGCGCACACTCGGTACTTCACCGGTGATGAGCTGTTGCGGGCGCCCGGCTTCGATCTCCGGGTTCGGTACGGGCACCGCGTCGAGCAATGCTTGAGTGTACGGGTGCTTGGGGTTCGCAAAAAGTTCGTCGCGCGTCGCGACCTCCACGATCTGCCCAAGGTACATCACGCCTACGCGATCGCTGATGTGCTGTACGACGGATAGGTCGTGGGCGATGAACAAATAGGTGAGGCCCAGATCGTCTTGCAGATCCATCAACAGGTTCACCACTTGCGCTTGAATAGAGACGTCGAGTGCGGAAACCGGCTCGTCGCAGATCAGCAAGCTGGGTTCGAGTGCCAGCGCTCGGGCAATGCCGATGCGTTGCCGTTGCCCACCAGAGAACTCGTGGGGATAGCGGTCGGCCATGTCCGGTAGCAGACCGACGCGTTCCATGAGATCGGCGATTTTGGAGCGGAATGCTGCTTTGGTGCCACGCAGATCGTGCACGGTCAGCGGTTCACCGATGATCTCACGGACCTTCATGCGCGGATTGAGCGATCCGTACGGATCTTGGTACACCATCTGCATCCGCCGGCGTATCGGGCGCATCTGCTCGGCATTGTGAAACGTGATTTCTTCGTCTTCGAAAATGATCCGACCGGCTGTCGGTTGCAACATGCGCAAGATCGCAAGCGCGGTGGTCGACTTACCGCAACCGCTCTCCCCGACCAGGCCAAAGGTTGCACCGCGTTCGAGTTCGAATGACACGCCGTCCACCGCTTTTATGGAGCCTACTCGTTTCGTTATGAGCACACCTTCGGTCACCGGGAAATGCACCTTCAGGCCTTCGACCCTGAGCAAGACTTCGTTACTCATAGCCGAAACACGCCCTCAAATGCTCGACCGCAACCGTTTCCAGCTCCGGTTGTTGCGCTCGACAGACATCCGCAACGTACTGACAGCGCGGTGCAAACGGACACCCCGGGGGCAGGTTCGCCAAGTCCGGGGGTTGTCCATCAATGGTGATCAACCGCGCACCGACTCGACCGTCGACGCCGGGAATCGAGTCCATGAGACCCTGGGTATACGGGTGTTGCGGATTAGCATACAGCGCGCGAGCGGAGGCGGTTTCGACGACACGCCCCGCGTACATCACCATCACCCGGTCGGCGTATCGCGCAACGACGCCCAAATCGTGGGTGATGAGAATGAGGGCCGCATCGGTCTCATGCGTGAGTTCCTTCAACAGCGCGAGTATTTGTGCCTGCACGGTCACGTCGAGCGCAGTCGTCGGTTCATCGGCGATGATCAGCTTGGGCCGACAAGCGAGCGCCATGGCGATCATCACCCGCTGACGCATGCCGCCCGAGAAGTGGTGCGGATAGTCTCCCAACCGGCTTAACGCATCGGGAATCGCGACCTTGGCAAGCAGCTCTCCTGCTTGTTCGAGGGCGTCCGGCCAAGAAGCGTTGCGGTGCTGGACAATCGGTTCGGCGACCTGCTTGCCGATCGTGAGCACCGGATTGAGCGAGGACATGGGTTCCTGGAAGATCATTGCCATGCGATCGCCGCGTATTGCGCGCATGCCAGCTTCATCGGTTTTGAGCAGATCACGATTCTCGAAAACGATCTTGCCTCGCTCGACCCGCCCTGAATCGCCGATGAGCCCCATGATGGCGAGTGCCGTCACACTCTTGCCCGAGCCGCTCTCGCCGACGATCGCGAGCGTTTCACCCGGGTTTACGTATAGCGAAAGCGCATCGACCGCGCGCACCAGGCCGACGTCGCTGCGGAACGTCACCGACAGATCCTGTACCTCGAGTAAACGCCGTGTCACTCGAAGCCCATCGCTTTTTTCAACTCGCGGTCGATCCAGATCCGCGCATAGATAGGCCCCGGCCTTTGCGCGCCCACGCGTAGCTCACCGCCATAATTCTTCACCCACGGCCACCAGGCGGTATAGCCATAACCGATCGGCAACCATAAATACGGGGCCCGATCGAGCATCTCGACGGTGAGTGCTCTAATCATCCTGATTCGCTCTTGCTCGTCGCGGGTCAAGTGAATCTCATCGATCTGTCGGTCCACAATCGGGTCGGAAAACATCGAAGGGTTCCAGGTCTGCCCGGTCTTGAAGCTCTTACGTAACGTGGTGGTCGGATTGACGTGGCCGCTACCCATCAGGTAGGCCGGCGCATGATTGCGCGTGGTCATCAACGACAGGAAGGAGGCGTATTCTTTCGGTTCAATTTCTAGCTTCACTCCCACCCTTGACAAGTAGTCCTCCAACAATGGAATGAGATCGTTGTGTGTAGGGCTGCAGGAACAGAACTGCATCGTCACCGTGAAGCCGTCGGGATATCCAGCCTCGGCTAGCAACCGGCGCGCTTTCTTCGGGTTGTAAGTGAATAGCTCCTGGACCGACGCGGGCATCTCTTCGAGGGGCTGAAAGTAGTCGCCCCAATCCGGATGTTGCGGATACGCCATCAATTCTGCGTGACCACCATAGAAAAGCTCCGCGATCTCGGGCTGGTTCACGGCCAAGTTCATGGCGCGCCGCACTCGTATATCGTCGAACGGCTTCTGATCGACTCGTAACGACACGAACTGGCCGGTGGAGGACAGCCAGCGATTCCATTGCAATTCAGGGGTCGTTTCCTTCAGATGATCGACCGCGATCCAACGCATGGCTTCGAGAATGTCGAGCTTGCCGGTGCGCAGCGCCGTCAGGAACGTCGCTTCATCCTTGATGATGCGGTAGGTCACGTCGTCGATAAACGGGATGTCGTATGCCTCGCCGTCGATCAACTCCTTGTCCCAATAGCCGGGGTTCCTGCTGTAGCGTTGAGAATTGCCGTGAATGTACTTCGACAGCTGGAACGGACCGGTGCCAGTGACGTTGCGCCAGTCCTTGGGGTCCACGTCGGCAAATTCGCGCGCGCTGATGCCCGAGTGATACCCGTAACCAAACCGATAGGCCCACTCGGCGTTGAACTGGTTGAAATGAAAGACCACGGTATGATCGTCGCGAGCTTCGAGCCGGTCGATGTGATCGAAATAGGTAGCGATGCGTTTGGGGCTCTGATCGACGTAGTCGAAGCTGAACAGCACATCGTCGGCAACCAGTTCACGCGCCTCCATCACGCCGGGTTTGTCCGGAAACATGACGCCGCGCCGCAGGTGCACGGCCAACGTGAGTGGATCCTCCCACTCCCATGATTCGGCGAGTTCACCGCGCCAGGCTTCGCGAGGCAGATACGATTCGGCAACGAATGGAAAGTCGCCACCCTTGCGCACGCTCTTCTCGAGATCGCCGGCAAAGAGGTGCTCGCGAATCGCACCGGTATCATGGTTGATTTTCCACGACCAGTCGGCAGGGTCCCACGACAAGGCTGCCAACGTCACCACGACCGTACCGATGTTGAGCGACCCGCCATACTGCGGCGTTAGGTCTGCTTCTGGCAAGTCGTCGGCAGGCGCCTGGATCTCCTTCTCGGCGCAAGCGGCCAACATCACGAACACCACGACAACGGAAGTGACAATGGCTCGTCTCATCGGCTACCTCGCATGCGGGGGTCTAACAAATCACGCAACGCATCGCCATACACGTTGATCGAGTAGACGACGATCGTTAAGCAAAGTCCGGGGGCCAACGCCAGCCATGGCCCGAGGTACATATAGGTGCGGCCGGTACCGCTCAGCATGCCGCCCCACGCAGGGGTCGGCGGCGGTATGCCCAGGCCCAAGAATGACAGCGCAGCTTCCGTAAGAATGGTAGCGCCCACCCGTACGGTGAAGAGCACAATCACTACCGGCATGATATTCGGCAGGATGTGTCGAACAAGGATATGCATGGTCCGTGCGCCCATCGATTGCGCCGCATGGGTATGCATATTCTCTTTTACGGTAATCACGGAGCCTCGCACGATGCGTGACCCTGCTATTCCGTAGAGAAGGCCCAACACAATCACGATCTGAGGTATCCCGGCGCCAACCACGGACACCACCGCGATGAGCAACAGGAGATCCGGAAAGATCATCCACGCATCGACGAACCGTTGAATGAACATGTCGACCTTGCCGCCGAAATACCCGGAGGCAATCCCCAATACGATCGACACGACGGTCGCCAACCCGGCAGCGAGAAAACCAACGGTCATCGACAGCTGAGCACCAATGAGCACACGCGAGAGCACGTCGCGCCCCAGGTGATCCGTGCCGAACCAATGTTCCCACGACGGCGCTTGCAACCGCGCCACCATGTCGGTTTCATTCACGCCGTAGGGCGCCAACACGTCGGCGAAGACACCGCAAAAAAGGAAGAATAGAAATATGGCGCCACCGATTGCGCCTAAGGGTTTTTCACGGAAGAGACGTAAGTTGAACGCAACGAACGGCGAGGTCTGTATCGCCGGCTTAGACGTGAAAGACGCGGAGGACGCGGTGGCTTCGCTCATCGATCCCCACCCTTCATCGATGGCGGACCTTGGGATCGAGCCAGCCGTAGCTGAGATCCACGAGAAGATTGATCAGCAGTACACCCACGCCGACGATGAGAAACACGCCGGAGATTATCGGGTAGTCCCGTTGAAACACCGCTTCGAGCAACATCAACCCCATGCCGGGTACCACGAAGATCTGCTCCAGGATGACCGCGCCGCCGATCAGCAACGGCGCTTGGAGTCCGATCAACGTCACAACCGGGATCAGACCGTTGCGCAGGGCGTGTCGCACGATCATCATCAGCTCACTCAAGCCCTTGGCCCGTGCCGTGCGTATATAGTCCTGCCGCAAAACCTCCAACATCATGGTGCGCGTCATGCGCATCGTGACCGCCGACATCGACAACCCCAACAAAACGGCAGGTACGATCATGTGCGAGAGGTTGGCAATCGGATCTTCGAAGAATGGCGTGTACACGAGTGCCGGCGACCAACGCCACCAAACCGAGGGGAACACCATGACCAGCGTACCGAGCCAAAAGCCCGGCACCGCCAACATGATCAGTGAAAACGACCGCGTGATGTAGTCGCCCGCAGTGTCCTGGCGCATGGCCGAGTAGATGCCGATAGGCAGTGCGACCGTCAAAGCGACGATGAGCGCCAGGAAGCCGAGTTCGAAGGTAATGGGCAGCGTCTCCGCCAGCCGTTCTGTGACCGGGGTGTTCAGCCACAGCGAGCGGCCCAGATCACCCTGCAAAACACCCCCGATCCAGCGGAAATACTGAATATACATGGGCTGATCCAACCCCAAGGCGGCCTCGATGGCGGCGCGATCCTGGGTCGTCGCGATATCGTTCTGGGCGAGCATCATGTCGATCACATCGCCCGGGATCAGCCGCATCAATACGAACACGATCAAGCTCGCAAAGATCAGCGTCGGGATGAGCGCGATCAGGCGACGAACGACATACGCCTGCATGATCTAACCTACTGGGTTACGTCGTTACACGTTGCCCTAGAGTTCCAGTGGGTAGGCTTGCGCAACCTCTTGCGGATTTTCGCGCCAGACGTCCGACGTATCGACGTAGACCTCGATGCCATTGCCATCGGGGTCGCTGAGATACAACGATGCCGTCACGCCATGGTTGACCGGCGCCAGTTCCAGTCCCGCCGCTTCAAGGTGTGCCTTGGCCTCGCGCAGCTCATCCAGCGACGTACCGATATTGAAGGCGACATGATCGAGTCCGACCGACTGCGCCGCCGGAGACCCTTCGCCGCTGACCTCAGAGATCGCAAAATCGTGATGGTTGCCCAGTGTAAAGAACGTCATCTTGAGCCCGTCCTGGTCTAAGCGTGCGTTGATCGGAAGCCCGAGCACGCCGTTGTAGAAAGCTTCTGATCGCTCAAGGTCAGTCACCTTCACGACCACGTGGCCCAATGAACCGATATTCATGGTGAGATCCTCCCTAGTTTCTGGTCCCTAAGACTAAACCATCTTCCGGGTTAGATCCTGTATCTGTGGCTACTAGTACATCTCCCCAATAAGATCTGCATACTTCTCGTTGACCACCTTGCGCTTCAGCTTTTGCGTGGGCGTCAGCTCGTCGTCCTCCGGATCCAGCAGTCGATCGATCAGACGAAACTTCTTGATCGTCTCGACGCGCGCAAACTTGCTGTTGACGCCTTCGATCTCCTCCCAGATGAGATCCTGCACGGCCTGCGTATGGCACAGGCTCGTGTAATTGGTAAACGGTACGTCGTTGTCTTGGGCAAACTTGGTGACGTTCTCGTGATCGATCATCACCAGGCAGGTAAGGTACGCCCTTCTATCGCCGACGACGACGGCGTCGGTGATGTACGGCGAGAACTTCAGCTGATTCTCAATCTCGCTCGGAGTGATGTTTTTACCGCCGGCGGTGATGATGATGTCTTTCATTCGATCGACGACATACACAAAACCATCGTCGTCAATACGACCCACATCACCGGTGTAGAGCCAGGTGTTCTTGAACGTTTCAGCAGTCTTTTCCGGATTGTTCCAATAGCCCTGAATGACCCCAGGACTACGAATCAGAATCTCGTTCTCGTCTGAAAGTACGACTTCGCAGCCAGACACCGCTTTGCCCACACTGCCAACACGCGATTGACCCGGCATATTGGCTGTCGCCAGCCCGCTACATTCCGTCTGACCGTATACCTCGTACATCGGTTTGTTCATCGCCCAAAACCAATCAATCAATTCCGGTGCGATGGGAGCGGCGCCCGTCGACAACCATCGGCAGCGGTCGATGCCGAGCAGCACGCGGATGTTTTTGAATACGAGATAGTCCAGAACGAAGAACGCCGCTTGGATACCAAGTGGCACCGGTTGGCCCTCTTTGACGAAGGCCGCACGCCGTAACCCGACGTGCATGGCGACCTTGTAGGCAAACCGTCCGAGTGCGGTACCCTCTTTGAGCTTGATCGTGATGGTCGAGTGCTGTTTCTCCCACACCCGAGGCACCGCGAAGATAAAAGTCGGCGCAATTTCCTGCTGGTCTTGAATCGCAGTTTCCGGTGCCTCCATGAGGTTGATCACCGAACAGGACTCGATGCAGGCGAACGTGTAAAACATGCGCCCCGCAACGTGCGCGAGCGGCAAGAAACCCAACTGCTCGTCACTTTCATGGATTCCGTAGATGTTCTGCAAGCTCATCATCATGAACAGCATGTTGCGTTGACTGATCATGGCGCCTTTGGGCGGACCGGTGGTGCCCGACGTGTATGTCAAGATCATCAGATCCTCGGGCTCCGCCGCCTCGATCTCGCGTGCCCAACATTCCGGATGGGCATCACCATATTCGCGCCCCAGCTGCAAAAGCGCATCGAAGCTCAGGCATTGTTCGTCCCGGAAATTTCTCAAGCCTTCCATGTCGAAGATGATGATTTTCTCGAGCGATTGCGTTCGCTCGCGAACTTCGAGCACCTTGTCGAGTTGCTCTTCGTCTGCGGCAAAGTAAAAGCGAGTGCCGCTATCGTTGATGAGGTACGCCACCTGATCCCGCGAGTCGGTGGGATAGACCCCGTTGGCGACACCGCCAACACAATTGACCCCGAGATCGGCGAACAGCCATTCACGACACACCTCGCCGGCAATAGAGCACACGTCACGCCGCTCGAGACCCAGCGCTTTCAAACCTAGACCCGCACAGCGCGCCTGCTCACCGTAGTCGGCCCAGGTGTATTCGTTCCAGATGCCGAAGTCTTTCTCGCGCAGGGCAACTTTGTCAGCGCGTTCCGTCACGCGCTTCCAAAACAGTGTGGGCAGCGTGTCGCAGCCGTCGATCGTAATCGCGGTCATACAACCGGTTCCTTCGGTACTTGGCGCATGCTGCCTCGCTGCCCGAGATTTCTCAAGCACCCGTCTGGCTCTGGCCGCGTCAAGATAGAAACCGTTAGTTCCGTATCAACGGATTGATCAATGTTATCAACGCCAGGTCTTACGCTGTTTCCAACGACGCCGACCGCGAACGCCTTGATCTTTCATACCGAGATAGAATTCCTGAATGTCAGTCGCATTCTTCAGCCGTTCACAGGTGTCTTCCATGACGATCCGTCCCACTTCCATCACGTAGCCAAAGTCGCCGACATCGAGCGCCATCCTGGCGTTTTGTTCCACCAGCAACACCGTGACGTGCTGCTCCTTGTTGAGCCGAGTAATGATTTCGGCGATCTCTTGCACCAGCAACGGTGAAAGCCCTAGCGAGGGTTCGTCGAGCAACATCAACTGCGGACGCAACATGAGCGCCCGACCAATCGCGAGCATCTGTTGTTCGCCCCCGGAAAGCACGTGCGCGGCCTGTTTCACGAAGTTCTTGAGCGCGGGAAAGTACGTGTAGACAAGCTCGAGGTCTCGATTGATCTCGCCGTCGCGCCGCGAAAACGCACCCATGCGCAGGTTTTCATCCACCGTGAGAAACGGAAATATTTCGCGACCCTCGGGAACGTGGCCGATACCGAGTCGAGCCACCCAATCCGGGTCTCGAGCCTGAATCTCTCTTCCTTGGTATCTGACCGTGCCTTTCTGGGGATCCATGGCGCCGCAGATGGTTTTCAACATCGTGGTCTTACCCGCACCATTGGCACCCAGCACTGAAACAATCTGCCCTTCCTGCACCCGCATGCTCACGCCCCGAATCGCCATGATTGGCCCATAGTAGGTTTCGATGTTTCTGAGCTCTAACAAGTCGGTCAAGATCCGTCACCCTTCACGCTGGTCGCCGTCCACGCTAATCACCTAGGTACGCACGCAGTACTTCGGGATGATTCTGAACCGCTTCCGGCTCGCCGATCGTAATGGTTCGGCCGTCGGCCATCGCGAGAATTCGATCGGAGGCCTGGGTGACCAGATTCATGTCGTGTTCGACCATGATAACCGTGATACCCAACTCTTCGTTGATGTCTTCCAACCAAAAGGATAGGTCTTCGGTCTCCTCCGGATTCAACCCCGACGATGGCTCATCGAGCAACAACAGCTTGGGCCGCAGACACAATGCGCGAGCCACCTCGACCATCTTGCGCACGCCATAGGGCAGTTCGCCGATCACGTTGTCACGATAACTTTGCAAATCGAGAAGATCGATCACCTCTTCGACCGCGCGACGCATTTCGAGTTCTTGTCGCTTGACCGAAGGTAGGAAGAACAGTTCCGAGATCAAGTGACTCGTCCGGTGGATGTGGCAGCCAATGAGCATGTTCTTCAGTACCGTTTCCTGCTCGAATAATTCGGTGTTCTGAAACGTACGTGCAATGCCAAGTTCGGCGATGGCATGTGTCGGGACTTTGGTGATATCAATGCCGTCGAAAACGATCGAGCCGTGGTCGACGTCATAGATGCGGCTGATCAGGTTGAAGATCGTGGTTTTACCCGCGCCGTTCGGCCCAACGATGCTGAACACCTCGCCGACATTCACCGTAAACGACACATCTTGAACCGCTTTGACCCCGCCAAAACTGACCGCAATGTTGTCGGCAACCAGTAAACTCATCGAAGCCGCTCCGTTCTCAGGTAGCTCTTCTGCTTTTTGTAGGTGGCCTTGCGGTACAACGGAAACTCCTCGAAGAACAGGCGAATCTTGCACCAACGCCCATAGATGCCGAGTGGTTCGTAGATGAGAAACAGCACCAGGATCAAGCCAAAGATGCCGGGCTCCAGACCCGGGATTTGCGCGATGGTCGGGGGCACGCTATCCCTGAAGATCGCGATTCCCTGCGGCAGGAGGCCGATGAAGATAGCCCCGAAGATGACGCCATGCATCGATCCCAGGCCCCCGACGACAACCATCAACAGTAGCTGAATGGACATGATCAAGGTGAAACCATCCGGGGCAAGATAGGTTATCTTGTGGGCGAACAACCCACCCGCAAGGCCCGTGAAGGCCGCCGAAATCGCGAACGCCAAGCCCTTCGTATACGCCAGATGGATGCCCATGCTCTGAGCCGAGGTCTCCGAATCTCGAACCGCCACCAGGGCGCGGCCGGTCGGGCTTCTAAGCCAGTTGAGGGCGGCTAGCAGGCTCACCACCAGGCTCCCGAGACATAGATAATAAAAGGCTCCCGCACCTGACAGATCGACGAGAAACTCTGCCTTCGGGACGGCCATGCCACGAAAACCCCCGGTTACCGATACCCAATGCGTCAGTACCTGCTCCACGATGACCGCAAAGGCCAGAGTCGCTACGGCCAGATAGATTCCCGTCATCCTGAGCGCGGGGATGGCGACAATGCCCCCCACCACCGCCGTCAGTCCGGTCGCCGCCACCAACGCCAGGGGCAACGGCCAACCGTGATTTAGAAGGTAGGCGTGGGTGTATGCGCCGATCGCGAGGAAGGCCGCATGCCCCAAACTCACCTGGCCGGTGTAGCCAACGAGCAACATGAGGCCAATGCCGGCGATGGCATAGATGTAGACAAGCGCGAGTTCGCCGAGATAAAACCGGTCCAATGCAAGGGGCGCCAGCAACACCACCAACGCAAGCAATCCATACCAAAATCGTTGGCCGTTGTGTTGGAAGAGATCGACGTCTTGAGCATAGTCAGTCTTGCGAACGAAACGCATGCCTAGCGCCCCGTCCCGCAACGACGTTCAAGCCCGCAACGACGTTCAAGAATGCGCTGATCGCGGAACATCACACCTTCTTCTGTTGCATGGTGGCAAAAAGACCCGCCGGGCGGACCATCAACATGACAAGCAACAACACGTATGCACTAACCTCCGAGAAACCGGGCGGCAGGTAGAGGCCGGCGAACTGCTCGACGATGCCGACCAGCAAGCCACCCAGTATCGCGCCCGGTAGGCTGCCGAACCCGCCAACGATGGCGGCGGCAAACGCCTTGATGCCGACAAACCCCATCAGCGGGTCAATGAGCGACACGGGCGCGGTCAACACGCCCGCACACGCTGCGATAACCGCGGAGAGCGCCCAAACCAGCGAGAATATGCGTTTGACAGGAATGCCGACGTAATACGCGGCCAATTGGTTCTGGGATGCCGCTTGCATGGCAATGCCGAGGCGCGTGAAGCGAAAAAACAAAAACAACAAGCCACACAGAAACAAGGTGCCCAGGACGATCGCGACGTTGTCTGCACCAATGATGACGCCGCCGACCCGCCAGACTTCCCCAACATAAGGCGCGTGCAAGACGCGCGGCTCGTTACCCCAAATCGCACCCGCAACAGCTCGCAGGATGAACCCGAGGCCGATCGTCAACATGAGAACCGCAAAGTGTGGTTCCCCGATCATGGGCCTGAGGAGCAATCGCTCTAGCAATATGCCGAAGACTGCCATCACACCGATCGTTGCTAACAACCCCCAGACGAAGGGCCACTCGAGGATGTTGATGAACGTCACGGCGACGAACGCGCCGATCATCATCATGTCGCCCTGAGCGAAGTTGACCATCTCCGTGGCTTTGTAGATGAGTACAAAACCCAGAGCGATTAGGCCGTAGACACATCCTTGGGATATGCCGCTGATGAGAAGCTGAATGACTTCCACGGACGATTCTTATCGTTGTAATCGGACCATTGTCGCGGTGGAGAGCGGGTTTGTCATCACCGCTTAACCGGGCCTGCCATCCGATCATCGGTCGCAACAAAGCCACAGGCCTCGTAGAACGCGCCCTGCGGGAGATCCTCGCCTAGGTACTTGCGCGCGCGAGACTCTCTGATTGCGCGATAGGTTATCAGAGGTGCCTTGATCAGCTTTACGCGACGATGGGTGCGACGGTAGTCTTAGCCGCTTTGAGTTGGGGGAAGCATCACCATGATGACGGGGGACGAGTACCGTGCGTCGTTGGACGACGGTCGCGAAACTTTTTTTGCAGGCGAGCAGATATTCGACCTGCCCAACCACCCGATCCTGGGGATCACGGTCGATTCTGCCGCTACCGGCTATGACCGCTTCTATGACCCGACACCGGGAGCGGTGGGGGCGTTCATGACTGTGCCCGGGTCGGCCGAAGAACTACGCGAGCAGGTTGAGCTACACGAGTCGGTCGATCTTCTAACCCATGTCACCTACGCGTCGATCATGACCTTGTTGACCGCGGCAGATCGCATCGAGTCTACCTTCCCGCAAGGCTCGGAACGCATTCGCGAGTGGGTGAAGGACGCTCAACAACGCGACGTGCGTATCACCCAATGCATTACCGACGCTAAAGGCGACCGCAGCCGACGCCCCGGCAATCAGGACGATCCCGACGCGTACGTTCGCGTCATCGAGCACCGCAACGACGGCATCGTCATCCGTGGCGCCAAGCTGCACATCTCCGCTGCATCCATGAGCCACGAGCTCATGACCATACCGACCAAGTCGATGCGCCCCGGAGAGGAACAATATTCCGTCGCCTGTATGGTGCCGGTCGGCGCGCCAGGCGTGAAGATCGTCAACACCACCTATGCGCCGCGACACGAAGACAAGCGTGACTTTCCGATGTCGAGTCGGCATCACACGCCGGAAGGTTTCGTCATTTTCGACGATGTTTTCGTATCCAATGAGCGTGTGTTTCTCGGCGGCGAACGCGCCGAGCTAGCCGGAGTGTTCGCCCACTCACTGGGATTGTGGGAACGTCTGGGCGGCCTATCGGCATTCGTCGCCAGCTACGACCAGTTGGTGGGATTTGCCCAGTTGATCTCAGAAGCCAACGGCTTGGAGAAGGTCAGTCACATCAAAGAGAAAATCTCGGACATGATGATCAACGCAACGTTGGTCCGTTCAACCCTCGAAGCCGCATTGCAGCACTGCAGCGTCACGTCCGACGGCGCGGCGTTTCCCAACGAGTTGTATACCAACGTCGGTAAATACCACGGGGCTGCGAACTACTCGCTGATGGTCCGCCACCTGCACGATATCGCCGGTGGCAGCATCCTGACCGCACCCGGCATGGCGGATCTGGAAAATGTGGACACCGGACATCTGATTCGCAAATACATGAGTACGATGCAGTCCGTGGACGGCACGTACCGCAGCAAACTGTTTCACGCGATTCGCGATTACACGGCAGACGCGCTCGGGGGTTGGTACGCCGTCACCAATCTGCAAGCCGGCGGCGGTTTGCATGCACAACGCGTGGTTTCCCGAGCCCACTACGATATCGAGCACGCTAAACGGATGGCCTTGGAAGCAGCGCACATGCACGAATATATCAACGGCGGCTAGCTTAAACCGCTAGCAGTCTCGCTTCCTATTTCGGATGAGATACTGTATATACATACAGTATGTCGGATTTCAAACTCAGGCCCCTCCATCGGCGACGCAGCCGCCGCAAGCGCGTGTCTGTTCTGAACCACGCCGAACTCGCAGAACGATTCGGCGTGGCTCACGAGGAGGTCAAGGCCAAACTCCTCGAGCTCGGCTGGCGGTTTCACGAAGACAGCAGCGGTGGCCTCTGGGCCAAACCACAGGACGGTGATCTAGGGAGACTCTGATTAATTGTCAGCCTCGCAGAGCGTTGCGCGTGCTTCAGGGGAAGGCGCGTTCCGCAGGTAATATCTAGCCATATTGGCAAGGGACGCAACGCTGCCATGGGGCACGCGAAACGCTCCCGAAGGGCGCGGCCTACGGGGCCTGTGCCCGCGTTGCACTTCTTGGCAATGGGAACCAACCATTGCCCGCGAATCGCGCCTTGGCACAAACCCCGTAGGTCACGCTGCGTGGCCGAGAATTAATCAGAGGCTCCCACGCCTGATCTTCTCAGGATTTGCGGATACGAAATACCGAGGTGTGCCGTATGCGCACTAGCTCGTCGCCGGATTCAGACCAAATAGCACCGTCGTTGACGATGTAATGGTTGGCCTTGCGCTCGTAGGCCTCTTTGCAGATGCCCGTGACGACGAACGTCTGATCCGCGCAAACCGGATGTAAGTGTTGAATGTGGCTCTGAGCGTGAATCGACGGTCCGTAGTCATACGAATGGTGCAGCAGGTGAATGAGCTGCTCTGCGATCCACGCCGTGTGTAGACGAGCGTTCGGGGCAAGAAATGCCGGGTGTGTCTCGCGCTCGCGCGCCAGCGCAAAAGTCTCCGCGTCGCTTGCCGTCATCGATACGGCCATCGGCCGGAGCGGGCCGCCCACCGGCGCATTGTCCAACGTCAGCTGCGGCAACGTGGCGGGGCGCGATGCGCCGGCGCAAAACTCGTTCGGAAGCAGCTCTTCGAACCAGGGCGCGAACCCAAGGCCAACTTCACCCAGGAAACACACCTCGTCTTGGCTCGCCACGCGGAGCACACCGGCCTCGTCGACCGTCGCGGTGAGATCGTCGCCCGGATAGATGGGCCGCACGAACTTGAGGTGTGCCCAACCCTCATCGAGCCAGTTCGCGCCCAAGGCATCGATTATCGTTCTGGCGACCCAGCCGTAGGCTGTCGCCCCGCCGACCAGGGCGCCTCGAAAGCCATACGCCTTCGCGACATGGGTGGAGTGGATCGGATTCGCCTTGTCCGCGTCCGGATCGTCCATGAACGCCTTGATGTTGTGCTGAACCGCACGAATCATTACCTAGTTTCCTGAACCTGGTAGGCGCACCGACGGCCGCCATCGAGCAGGTACTCCGTTCGCTCGACAGAAACCCCGCTACCCAACACCTCTCGAAACAGCTCCAACTCGTTGCGACAGAACCCCTGGCAACGCGTCGCAGCGGCACAGATCGGGCAGTGGTTCTCCACCAACAGCCAACCGCCATTGACCTTCTCAACTTCGGCCATGTACCCCTCTTCCGTGCGCACCTCGACGAGTCGACGTAACTTTCCGCTCAGCGTGGTGACGCCGTCGAGTCTTTTTTGGTAGGAGGCAAGCGCATCATCAAACCGGGCTTCGATGACGCGGTCCAGGGCCTCGGTACCCAAACTCGTCTCGATGGCATCGATCAGTCGCACCGTCAGCTCACCGTGGGTATCGGGAAATCGTGCGTCGGCGCTCGCCGTCGTTCGCCAAACCTGGGCGGGCCTGCCAACGCCGGAACGACGATTGTCCATGTCCACCAGATCCTGCAACGCGGTGAGATGCTGGCGCACCGCTGGAACACTGATCTTCAGCGCCGCGGCCAACTGTTTGGTCGTCAGCGGCCCGCGTGTCTTGAGCAGCAGCAACAGCCGATCGGCGGTACGATTCGACAACTGAAATCCTCGATTTTGAGATGCACCGAATTTTATAACAGTTTGGTTTAAAAATACGCTAGACAACGATTAATAAATAAACAATAATATTTCTAAATGCTCTCTATGGCAGGACGGAGGTCGACACATGCGCCTCGAGCACGCCAACATTTCTTCAACGCATCCCGAAGAGCTAACCCACTTCCTCCAAACCGCATTCCCCGATTTTCGTGTTCGCGGCGAAGGCTCAGGCACGGGCGGCCGCGCCTGGCGCCACGTGGGTAACGACGATTTCTACATCGCGATCACGACCGTGAGCGAGACCACCGACCGCGCCCCGTACAGCAATTCGACCGGATTCAATCATCTCGGTTGGGAGGTCGATGACGTCGTTGCACTGGAGGCTCGTATGATCGATGCGGGATACACGCCAAACCTGAAGGAGCACCACCACCCTGCGCGTCTCAGGACTTATTTCCACGATCCCGACGGCAACGATTGGGAATTCGTACAGTACTTGAGCGAGGACCCAGCGGAGCGCAATGACTATTCTGACCGCTAACCTCGCCCGGCCCGCAACTCGAGCGCACCTCGAAGACAGCCTAGAACAACATGGGCCGGTCTACGCCGGGTATAGGGTACCCGACACGATGCACGCCGTAACTCGCGTCGCATTCGAAATCTTTGCTTCGACCCGTGATTTCTTTGCTCTGCACCTGGTAACGGGCGCTCACGCCTATCGAATACTGTTTGAGTACGCGTGTGCAAATGTCGCCAAGACGAGCACGACTACAGGTTAACCTACCCGGCATTGACCAAGCTCAGCATTGGCATGACCCGTCGTTCGTCAAAGCTGCCTGCGACTATATCTCGCGTTAAGGCACCTCTACGACAATTTGCGGCTCATCGATTCCAAGCGATCAAACCGTAGCTCAGGCATTGTACTTCCAGTTGCCGTGAAACCCGAACGGTACGCGGTGCGGTAACTCGGCTAGCGCGAGGGGTCCATCCGATAAGTTCTCCGCATCGAAGAACGCCAAATCGCTACGGTTCTCGCGAGCCCGATACACGATACTCATCAGGTAACCCTCACCTTCCGGCGAGTCTGGAGACTTGGGAACGAATACCGGCTCGCCCGTCACGTCACCTTCCGGTAGTTCGTACTGATGGCGCTGGCCGGTTTTAAAGTCGTAGCGGGCAATGGCGTTGAAACCGACACCGTCATCGCTCCGGGTCGATGCGCCATAGTATCCATAGTCGTACTCGAGCCCTACGAAGCGTTCGTCCAAGCGTGGGAACTCCCCCGTGACATCATCCAGATAGCGACGTTGCACGCCGTTCGAGTTGTCGGCTAAATCGAATACCCACTCGCACAGCCGCGCGCTCGACTTTTCGGGATCCGGCGGGCTGCCGTCAAGATGCGGGAACAGCGGCGCCTGTTCGAACTGCATGACGTGCGCCACCACCTTGTTGCCTTTGGTGTAAGCATTCATGGGATGGAAGACGTAACAGGGATCGGTTTCAAACCAACGGATGTCGTCGATTGAGCCGTCCCGGCGCATCACGCCGATGTGCGTACCCTTGTCTGGTTCCCATGCGAAAGCCGGTTGGCCGTTCATCGCGCGTTCCAGGCTACCGGTTAGCGGGAAGATCGGAAAGATGACGTGTTCATCGGTCGTGATGAAGTCGTGGACCATGCTGGCGTACGGGGCTTGGAACTTATCCGAGCGCGTCAGCTCACCACTCGCGTTAACGGTCTGGTAGGTCATGCCCTTGCCGAAGGGCCCATCCGCCATATACCCGAAAAACAGCATTTCACCGGAAGTGGGATCCATCTTAGGGTGAGCCGTCATCGGACCCTCGAGTTGGCCGTTGAAACGCCACGCACCTTTGGATTCCAACGTCTGGGGATCGATCTCGAATGGTGGATGGCCTTCTTCCAAGGCCAGCAGTTTGCCGCCATGCCACACGACGTTGGTGTTCGCCAACCCATCGTCTTCGGCATCCTCGGTCAACGGATCGTTGTCCAGCGGATTGAACGGGTTGTACAACGCGCGTCTCTCACCATGCTCGAGCTTCCACTTGGCAGTTCGAACCCAGCGATTCCGGTACTGAACCCTACCGTTTTGCACTTGAAACATGTGCAACATGCCGTCCCCGGCAAACCAATGATGCTCGCCGCGTGGAGCAAACTGCGGATCGGGCCCGTTACGGTAATACGTTATGTCGAGGTCTCGAGGAATTTCCCCCCGAACGATCACGTCCTGCAGGTCGCACTCCATGCGTAGCGGCGCGAAGTTGCCGGTCAAGAAAGGTTGTTCTGGATAGGGTTCGGCCATCTCATAGAGCTCCTGGTTATAGATCAATTGGCAACCTCAGCGGCGACCGTGTAGGCGCTAGCGCTGGAGAGCGGTGGAACATTGTCGGTTACCAGAACCAGCTGGGTCGACCCCGCTGCAAGCCGATCGATCGTGGGTGCAAAGCGGCCACTACTCGACCCCCACGCAAGTTCGACTTGTACGGTAACGTTCTGCAAATTGACGTTAGTCAAATTGGCAACCCGCATCACCACGCGGCCCGAGTTTTCCCGAGAAACCACGGCTCGTACGTACTTTGCAGGTTGACGCGGAACGTCGAGGCGCAAAAGACTGGCGTTTGCGGATCGTCCGAGCTCGCTCTTCGCGCCGGATGCCGCCTCGTAGTAGCGAACCGCTGCCTCGGTGTTGCCCTCGATTTCGGCGATTTTGCCGAGTTCGTTGTATGCAAGTGCCGTGGGCAACAGCTCAATCGAGCGTCTCAGATCGAGTTTTGCGGTAGTCGGGGTGTTTAGCTTGGTGCGCGCCATCGCGCGGCCAAGGAAGTACGAATACATCTGGTCGTGGCGCGCGATCGCACGATCATAGTTGATCACTGCATCCTCGAAGCGCTGCTGCTTGTATCGAATGCCGCCGCGCAATGCATGAAATGCCGGTTCAGCCGATTGCGCGCTAATCGCCCGCTGGACGTTGTCCGCCGCGTCGTCGAGCGCGTCGGCAGCAAAGTCGTCGAGCGCATGCTCGTAAGCTTCGTATGCGTCCGCATCCCGCCGCAAATTGCGAAGCGCCGCTTGGTAGCGGTCGGCGCCGTAGTCACCGCCTTGATAGCCGCTGGCGCGCAATCTCGCGACGTGAGCACGGTTGTTGGCCACTCGCTCGGCTGAGGGCGGATGGCTAGAGAACAACCCCTGCTTCCAGTCGCTTTGACGTCCTTCCGACAATCTGACAAAGGTTTCTTGCAACGTCACTGCGGCCTCGGGATCATAACCCGCTTGCGCCATAAACTGCGTGCCGTAGTAGTCCGATTCACGTTCTGCTTCCCTACCGTACTTGAACGTCAGTAGCGTAGCCGCTGTCTGTGCGCTACCGATCACCGCGTTGGCATACCCCGAGTTTGCTGCGCCGAGGGATGCCGCGGCCAGCGCTCCCTGTAAAAGTAAGCCGCGTTCCAGGCGCTTTGCACCGTGTCGCGCCGCGGCGTGCACCACCTCATGACCGAGTACCGCGGCCAGTTCGGCTTCGTTCTTTAGCTCTGTCAACAAACCCCGATTGACGGCGATCTTACCGCCCGGCAACGCCCAAGCATTCGGGACGGAGTTGTTCAACACGACGAATTCATACGGCAAGTTGATACCGCTGACGGCCGCAACTCGACGCCCGACGCCATCCACATATTCTGTCAAAGCAGGGTCCACGACATACCTACCGCCTTGCATCTGCTGTGCTGGTGCATATTGCTGCTCGCCGATCGCAACCTGTTGGGTCGTGGACACCCAACCCAGCTCGCGCTGCCCCGTGACCGGATTGACTATGCAACCCGCCAGAACCACCAATCCCACGATCCCGATCAGCTTCTTCAACATGTTGCCTTCATGACCTTGCCGACTCTCGATGAAATAGTACCGCACCTCGCAGCTCTGCTGCGCCTCCAGGGTGCGCGTTCGCGCCCAGGCAGTTCGGTTGCAACCCCGCATGAGGTGCGACTAAGCGCCTGATTCTGCTCCATTTTACTTCCAGAATTGCTAGTTCGTGCCTTCAGCATTGAGCCGTAGCATGGTCTTTGTACGGATTACGAAACGAATAGATTGCAGGCTCGTACGTTTGCACACGATGTGTGAAGCGCGAGCGAGAGGTGTGGACATGCATCGAGTAGAGCAGCAATACGATCGAGAGACTCCGCTGACCAAGGGCGAGAGCGCGCTCCTCCTCGGCGCCTTTCTGATCTTGGCGGCAAGCATGGCCTCATTTATCGCCTTGTAAACCGGACAACCCCAACTCTCCAAAAGAGACCTTGTGATGACCGATCTGGCCAACCCCGCGTAAGCGGGGTTTTTTTTGGCTCTTGTAAGTCTATGATGCGTGAATGAAATACCTACATACCATGGTACGCGTATCCGATCTGGATCAATCCCTCGACTTCTATTGCAACAAGTTAGGACTGACAGAAGTCGGCCGATACGATAACGAAGGCGGGCGATTTACGTTGGTATTCCTCGCTGCGCCCGGCAACGAGTCCGCGCAGGTCGAGTTGACGCACAACTGGGACCCCGAAGAACTCGAGGGTGGCCGCAACTTCGGCCACCTGGCCTACCAGGTTGACGATATCTACGCGACCTGCCAACAGCTGATGGACAACGACGTGACGATCAACCGTCCGCCGCGAGATGGTCGCATGGCATTCATCCGGTCACCCGACGGCGTTTCGATCGAGCTTTTGCAAAGCGGAGACTCACTACCCCCCGCCGCACCTTGGAAGGACATGGCAAACACTGGCGAGTGGTAGGCTTACCAGCCACCACATCACCGAATAAGGGAGAGACACAATGCTGTTTTACAACTCGCTGGGGCCGAACCCCCACGTCGTACGAATGTTCGCGACGGAAAAAGGCATGGACCTGGAAATCACCGAGATCGATATCATGGCCGGCGAGAACCGCCAAGCAGATTACCTTCGGAAAAACCCCGCGGGGCAGATGCCCTGCCTGGAACTCGACGACGGTACGGTGTTGGCCGAGATAACGGCGATCTGCGAATACCTCGACGAGACAGCCGACGGTGATTCGCTGATCGGTGCCACCCCGGAGGAGCGTGCCGAAACGCGCATGTGGACGCGCCGCATCGACCTCAATATCGTTGAACCGATGGGCAACGGTTTCCGCTTCGGCGAGGGGTTACAGATGTTCAAGGATCGCATCACGACCATCCCGGAGGCCTCAGAGGGTTTAAAACAGATCGCGCGGGAAAAGCTCGCCTGGCTCGATGGTCTGATCGAAGGCCGCGAATTCATCTGCGGGGATCGAATGAGCCTTGCCGACGTGTTGCTGTACTGTTTTCTTACGTTCGGTAAGAGTGTCGGCCAACCCTACGATGAAGGGCTCGCCAATATCCACGGCTGGTATCAACGCATCAGCGAGCGACCCAGCGCCGCCGCATAGCCGCGCCGGTACCACCGCTGCCGTTTGGAAAGTAGTCGTTTCTAAGGCGATATGTTACTTTTAGTAGCAATCATCTGAGACGGTTTCGTCGCTGCACCACGGTCTTACGCGACACCGGATAGAAATGCGCGCAACCTACATCACCGCGATCGTCATTGCCCTGGTGCTCGGAGTATGGCTCTTGTCGGGCCAACTGGGCAGCGAAGGCGAGTTTGACCATCCGACGCTTGCGGAAATCAACGACCAACAATCGGCTGTGGCACAAGACCGTGAGCCTAGCCGGGTACGCGCACGCATCATCAACGCCTCCCGCCGTTTCAAACACGTCGTCGTACGTGGCAAAACCGCCAACAAACGAACGGTGGTCGTGCGCACGGAACTCTCGGGACGCATCGTCGAGCGGCCGGTCGAACGAGGTACCCCCGTCGCGACCGGAGATCTGCTGTGTCGAATCTCCATCGATGATCGCCAAGCCGGCGTTGTGGAATCCCGCGAAGCCCTGAACCAGGCGCGTATCGAGTATCAAGGCCGTTTGCAACTGAAGGCCAGGGGTTTCCAGTCGGACACTGCCATCGCCCAAGCCAAAGCCAAGCTCGCAGCAGCAGAGGCGCAACTGCAACGAAGCAACCTCGACGTGGCACGCACCAACGTCACCGCGCCGTTCACCGGTATCGTCGAGGACATTCACCAAGAGATCGGTGACTACGTCACGCCCGGTTCCGGCTGCGCCACGATAGTCGATATGGATCCCATGTTGTTGGTCTGACGAGTATCGGAAAAAGAGGTCGTGCACGTAAAAGTTGGCCAAATGTCCACGGGTACTTTGAGCGACGGCTTGCAGGTGTCCGGCGCTATCTCGTTCATCGGCCAGCAGAGCGACCCGGCGACTCGCACCTACCCAATCGAGATTCGTATACCCAATCCGTCCTATACGCTGCGTAGTGGTATCACGACAGAAATCCGGATTCCGGTCGCCGAAGTGATGGCCCAGAAAATCAGTCCGGCACTTTTCGCTTTGGATGACGCCGGCAACATCGGGGTGCGCACCGTCAACCAAAACGGTCGCGTGGAGTTTCATCGCGTCGAGATCGTCGAGGACGACGTGGATGGCGTCTGGATAACCGGCTTACCCGACATTGCGACACTCATTACGGTCGGCCAGGAGCTGGTCGTGCCGGGTGAAATGGTCGAAATCGATTTCGAACCGGCCTCGGAAATGCCGGCGGCGATTCCGTCACCTGTACCCGCCCCGCAAACCGCCATTCACGCAAACGTCGCTAACGAAGCATGAACGCGATCATCGATGCCGCGATCAACCGTGCGCGGACGTCCCTGCTGGTTCTGGCCATGATCGTGACCGCAGGCCTCGCCGCCCGGTTCGCAATCCCCATCGCGAGTCAGCCAGACATTCAGGTACCGTTCTTCGTCGTCACCCTCATTCATGAAGGCATATCACCGGAAGACGCCGAACGCCTGTTGGTGATGCCGACCGAAATCGAGTTGCGTGCAGTCGAGGGTGTCAAAGAACTGACCTCCTACGCTTCCGAAGGCGCGGGCACGGTCATGGTGGAATTCGAAGCGGAGTACGATCTCGACCAAGCACTGATGGACGTTAGGGAAGCGGTGGACCGGGCGAGACCGGAAATGCCGAATACGGCAGAAGAGCCTATCGTCCAAGAGACCTCGTTCGTCGAGTATCCGATCTTACAGGTCAACTTGGTGGGCGACACCGTACCCGAGCGCCTGCTCTACAACCTGGCCATCGATCTGCGCGACGCGATCGAGACCGTCCCGAGCGTGCTGAAGGCTCAGATTCAAGGTCACCGTGAGGAGCTATTGGAGGCCGTCATCGACCCCAACGAGCTCGAAACCTATCAAATTTCCAACGAAGAGCTGATCAGTACGATCATTCGCAACAATCGCCTCATTCCCGCCGGCAGTATCGACACGGGCGAGGGACGCTTCGCCGTCAAAGTGCCGAGCGTCATCGAAGAGGCGCGGGACATCTTCGACCTG
>JAPUIA010000037.1 GCA_027297435.1 Gammaproteobacteria bacterium
TGTTCATCCGTAGCGCCTCATACCGATCAATTGACCGAGCGCCCACGCCACCATCATCACCACCACCGGATCGCCGACGTGCAGCTCGGGCGCGCCGGCGTGCTCCATGAGCTGATAGCTCATGGCGAAAATCGCACCCGCGCCGAATCCGAAGGCCAATCCTTCGAGCTGGATCTGGCGTATGAGCTCATCGGCCATGCGCAAAAAGTGCAAGTACGCAAAGAGGGCCCCGATGCTGAATACGTTGGGCGCTATAGCGAGCAACCAAGCGGCGATACCTTGCAGGTCAAGGAACTTCAGCGCCCAGGTGGCCGCTAAGAAGCTCACCGCCCAAGCGAACAACCACCCGAGAAAAATATATTGATTGCGCCGGTCGCTTCCGGTACCGGAAGAGGCCAAGATGAGCGCCCACCAGCCCTTCCGCTGAGCGTCGCCAGTCTGCGCGTCATGGCTCATGTCATTGGTCATGTCAATCCTCATTGTCTTTATGACAAGTTAACTTGACACGTACTGTAATGGTTCATTGACTTTCTGTCAAGCCTAGTTTACATAGACTACGCAAGAGATAAGGGAAGGGCCGCAAGATGCTGCCGATCGTTCTGATACACGGCTACAGCTCCGAAGGCAAAAACACCAAGGTCCAAGACATCTACGGCAACCTGCCGGATGATCTTCGTGACGCCTTCGGCGACGGTAGCGTCGTCGAGATCGACTTGGCAAGGTGGGTATCTCTGAACGACGGTATTGCGATCGACGATGTCAGCTTCGCGCTAGACCGCGCGCTGACCTCCAATCGGTACCGACACCTGCTGAACTCTGGTTTTCACGTAGCGATTCACAGCACCGGGGCGCTCGTGGTGCGGAACTGGATTCGTCTGTTCAGCCCAAAACCCTCGCCCATCGCCAACCTCGTTCACCTGGCAGGCGCCAACTTCGGTAGCGGGTTGGCCCACATCGGTCGCGGTCAGCTGGCCCGCTGGGGGCGTCTGATATTCCAGGGCGTCGGCCGGGGCATGCGGGTGCTCGACGAGCTCGAATTCGGCTCCACCAAGACGTTGGACATGCACCATCACTTTCTAACGTCCGGCAACGACATGTTCGACGACTACCAGGTTCAAGAATTTTGTCTCATCGGTTCGCAAACCCTGCGCAAGCTCCGGTTGGTTCCCATCCGCTATGTCAAAGAGGATTCGGCGGACGGTACCGTACGCACTTCTGCGGGCAATCTGAATTTCAACTACGTCAAGGTCGAACCACGCGACGCGGCGTACCACCTCACCCATGCGGCGATCAGCGCACTGCATGAGCGGCGCTTACGCAACGAACGGTTGAAGGATACCTATTACACGATCCGTCTCGGGGGGCTGGCGTCTACACGCCGCGAAATTCCCTTCACCGTCGTGTATGAAACCGCGCATTCCGGCGGCGACATCGGCATCCTCGATGGTGCAAAGAACCGCTCACGGGTGTTGCCGCATTTGACGCGTGCGCTGTCCACGCCACCGGACCCCACCGAGTACGAGAAGGTCGTGAACGCGTTCAAACGCAACACGCAGCGGACCCTGCAGCGAGCAGCCAACCTTTCGAGCTCGCTCACCGAGTGGGACAAGCAGGCACAGTATGAGGCACACGCGCAGGTGGTGTTTCGCCTACGTGATCAGTACGGCGCCGACGTCGACCACCATGACATCACCTTCAAGTCTCGCGGTACCGGCAGCAACGCAGTGGAGGGGATGATCGAGGACGTGCACAGAAACAAGCTACACCCCGGCACCATCACCTATTACCTTCGGACCCAAAAATACAGCTCGGCCAACGGTTTCGAGGAACTCCTCGATGACTGTAAGCGGCTCGACATCGAGATCACCGGCGAGGAACCGCATTCGGACGACATCCGATATCTGCCGTTGACCATCGAGTTGACCAAAGCCAATGTGCCGAAGCTGCTGCAGAGCTTCAGAACCACCCTCGTGGATGTCACGCTCTTGCGCCTACCGAGTCGCAATGTGATGAAGCTGACGCGATCGACTCACGGCGGCTAACCGCTGGTAGGATGACGGCCGCCCCTGAGTGGCTCGCGGCTCTTGGCCAACTGGATTAGTATCCTTATCTGCGGGAGGACACTATTGTGAAACGCCTTTTTGATATCTGTACGTTGCTCTTGCTTGCGGTGGTCGCCCAAATCGCCGTCGCCGAGGTCCGCGAATTCGACGCCAGGTCGGAAATCACCAAAGCGAGCGCCTGGCTCGGGCACTATGTGGTCACCGTCGAGGGCGAAGAACTCGGCAAAGTCGAGGATCTTGCGATCGATCGAGCCAACGGCCGCGTGGCCTACGTGGTGGTATCCATCGCGAGCTATCTGATCGACGAAAGTCTCATAGCGGTGCATGCGGATGCGCTCTTACCCATGAAGGATAGTCAGGATCTCCTGCTGAATACCGATCAGGATCTGCAGACGGTAGCGCGTTTTACCGATGACCGTTGGCCGCTGAAGGCTTCCGTGCTGCCATCCGACTCGGCGCCGCAAGTCCTCGCGCGTACCGGGGACCGCTCGGCGCAACCCGAACAAGAAGCGCAAGCAGCGGGCACGGCGACGATCACCGGATTGACGAGAACCGCAACGCTGTCCGGCGGTGAGCGACGTATCACATCGATACAGCTGCCAATCGCGACACCTTCGCTGCGGGTACCCCCACAACCTGCATACGATGGTCCACCCACCGAGTTCGATCGTCTGGATAAGGATGGCAACGGCTCTTTGAGCAGACGCGAGATCGCCCACCAACTGACCGGCAACGATAGATACACCGAGGTCGACGAAGACGACGACGGTGTGGTCGACCGTTTCGAATACGACCTATTGATCGAACGACACGCGCGAGACCAATGATTCGTCGTACGGCCGGACGTCGCACCGATCGCTACGACCACCGGCGCATTTAGCGACTAACGCTCTCCTGAGCGACTAACGCTCGGCCTTAGAACCTCCAC
>JAPUIA010000038.1 GCA_027297435.1 Gammaproteobacteria bacterium
CCATGGCCACCTCGTCCGCATGGTCGTGGTAATATTTTCTGACCGCCTCGGGCAGTTTCGCGTACCCCTCCGGGGTGACCGCCAGCTCGATGGCCACCGGGTGCGCGTCATCGTCGTCGCTCTCGAACACCAGGGCGAACAAGAGGCCGTCCCCCGACGGCTTGAACCAGTGGTGGGGCGCGTTTCCGAATACGCACCCGGCCTTGGCGTCGACGTGGATCCAGCCTGGCGGCGGTCCCGCCGCCGCCGTTCCCGGCAGGGATGCAAGCGCGAACAACGCCGCCGCTACCGCGGTAATCCGAGTCATTTTCATCGTTCCGTCTCCCTTTTTCGAGATTCCCCAGATGGATCCCGGCGCTTGCCAACGACGGTAGCACGAAGGGCGTTCGCACCACAATTCCCATCGTGTAGTGAACCGGCGCGGCAGGTCGGGGAAAACCGGATTAGGACAGCACCGAAACAGTGCCTCTTTTCCGCATCGCATGGTTTGTTAACCGGATAATTCCGTTTTCTTATAGGCGCCGCGCGGACCTGGCTTCGGCGCGCGCTCGTCAATCAGGGATACGATCCATTCTATATCTCGCAACACGTCAGTGACGCCAGCAGCCATGGCCGGGCTCAGCCTGTGCGCCTTGTGCTGCCGACAAAAATTGTACCAGACGAAGTACAGCGCCAGGGCATGGCAGTGGTTCTCGATCTTCTTTGAGAACGCATTCGTCAACCGCGTGAAGCGCCGCATTTGCATTCGCATGGTAAGGTTATGACGCTCGGAATATGACGTGCTGATGTACTTCGGATCGGGATCACCTTCGACAGACCGCTTGCGCGCACCGATGCACTCTGCCGGGCTATAGCGTCCCTTGGCACTCTCCGGGGCGGCCCCGTACAGTTTCACCAGCATTGCATAATCGATATCCGCACCGAACGCGCCCTGAATCGCCTCCAGGTAAGCCTTGTGGCCGTCGGTGGTGAGTTGAACGCGCGTATCAAGACGCTCTGCCAGATCGTTCATGAAGCCCAGCGCGTAATCGCTATCGCGGCCACCAACCAGCCATGACACGATCAGCTTGGAGTCCGCCTCGATCGCGGTCCAGGTCCACACGTCGCCATAGGCAAGATCGAGCCGTTTCGCTTTTGCCAGGTTTTTCGCCTTGGCGTAGCAAAAGCTCCAAATTTCGTCACACTGGACCTTGCTCGCCCGGACATCACGCACATGATCATCGTGATAGGCAGCGCATGCGTTTCCGGCATCGATCAAAAGCTTGGTCACGGTATTGATCGAGACGCCGACCACGCGCGAGACCGACCGCATGGACGAGCCCTCAACCAGCATGTGGAGGATTTGGACGCGCTTTTCGAGGGGCAATTTGTTCATGCCCCTAATATATGAACTATTATGCTTAGCGTCAAGCACTAATGTTCATTTAACCATCCGCAGCGTCGCAGGCTGCGGTCGTTCTCCCATGCCCGGTGCAGCGGCTATGCCGAACAGCAAGTTCCACAACTCCCGCTCAGGAATCTTGAGTTCTTGGGCGACATGAAAGATCGTAATTCCCTGGCGCCAAAGGTCGGTGAGGATTTTCTGCCATACCTGGGAATTCTCCGGCTCAATACCGAATGGCTCGCTGGCGCGGCCGTATTTATTCAGTTCTATGCAGTACCCACGGTAGTGCCAATCCGAAATAACACCCTGCTTGTGTAGGGTATAGGCAAGTGCGGCAGCAGAGACCCGCCACCGCTTCTTACCTTCGAATAAGTCCCTTAGACCACGAACAACTGGCAGACGAGCCCTAAGGTCGGCTGGTGGCATGAGGAATGTGGAAGCGAAAGCGTTGGCTTCATCTTCGGCGCTCCGATGGCTTGGACCACCGTGCCGATGTAACACTAGGTGCCCAAGCTCGTGCGCAGCATCGAAACGGCTATGCTCGGGAGTCTTCATCGTGTTTAGAAAAACGTAGGGTCTGTCGTTCCGCCAAAACGAATAAGCGTCTAGGTGACGGGTTTCTTCCGAAAGCGAGAAAATGCGGGTCCCGTGCGATTCCAACATATTGATCATATTGCCGATAGGCCGCTCGCCGATGCCCCAATACGCGCGAAGAGCTAGAGCTGCATCCGCTGGCGTGGAATTATTCAGCTGTGGCAGCGAGTGTTCGGGTAGCTCGAATCGAGCCTCAACCCAATCATCCAACTCAAAGGCCAGCGCACCAGCGGCCAATGCTGCGTTGCGCAACGTAGCCGTCAAAGATCGCAACGACCTGAAGCTAACGGCCCCTGGATCGGGATAGTCGAACTTGTTCTTTTCAAAGAACTCCTTCGGAAAACACGACAGTTCCACAAGGGTCTGGATGCACTTAGAGCTTAGTTCGTGTGTACCAGATTCAAAGCGTTGGATCGTTTTGCGATCTACGCCAAGAGCCTTCGCGAATCCTATTTTCGTTAGTCCCAGTCGCAACCGGACCAACTCGACACGCTCAGGATTTTGCATCTCATTTCCGGCGGATCGCTATATCGACAATCTCGATGGCGTCATTGCCGGAGTCCTCGGCAAGCTTGCGGCGAATGCCCTCATCGTCATCACCTGTCAGAAGCATAATTCGCTTCCCAAAATCGGTGAAATATTGCCCAGAGAAGGCTATCGGGAGACTCAGTTCCGCCGTCGTAGGTCTCTCGTCGTCCGTGAATATCCCCAAGATCCACGTTTGAAACTCACCGTCCGAAACAGACCCGCCCCTGGGGACACCCGGCAGTCACGCCGTCTTGTTACACATCGATTTTTTCCGACTGATCTCTCCTTTTGGAGACTTGTTTGTCGGACGGACCAAGCGGTTGCCGGCGAACTCATCGAAGTTGCAGGGAACGACACGAACCATTGTGCGGGAGTTCTTGATTGCGCACTGATTGTCAGAGTCATCCTTGACCCAACCACTACCAAGATATTTCTCTCGCAGTGCCCGGCCCGCCTTGTCGTATACGACAAGGCTCCCAAACCCGACGGCGTCGTTGTCCGTAACAAAGGATTTTTCACGCTCAGCGTATCGAACGCAGTCGATAAGGCCATCAACGTCAAGCCCGAGCGCCGACACCTCGTTCCTGACCTCAACCGGATTCCAGATGATTGCCTCAGGCATGAGCTTATGTCCCATTTTGTTGCATCAAATGATGTAGCAAAAAGGGACACGCGCCGCAAGTGCTATTTCGACCACCGCTTCTTAGCCGCCTGGCTCGCGATCTCCACCCGACGCTCCGGCGTCATCTTCTCCGCCCTCGCCTTGCCGCCCTTCCGGCCAAGCTCGACGGCGGCCTTGTTCTTGCCGTCATGGGTCTCGGTTACGTCTTCAATCTCGCCGGTCGCGATCTTGGCGACGGTGATCGCGGCCCCGATCACATCGGCTGGTCTTTTCTCGCCCTTCGGCCCTTTTGGCATGTCGCCTCCGTCTTATGCCTAACGCTAAGCATATAGTAACCGAAGGCCGATGTCGCCAGCGGTGTCAAGGCCGTCAAATTTCAAACTGAGACACTACCGGCGCCGGCGCGCTTACATGTTCGGGTAGTTCGGGCCGCCGCCACCCTCGGGGACCACCCAGACGATGTTCTGGGTCGGGTCCTTGATGTCGCAGGTCTTGCAGTGCACGCAGTTCTGGGCGTTGATCTGCAGCCGCGGGTTCGAGCCGTCCGCATCGCGCAGGATCTCGTAGACGCCGGCCGGGCAATAGCGCTGCTCGGGGGCGTCGTAGAGCGCCAGGTTGACGTCGATCGGCACCGCCGCGTCCGTGAGCGTGAGATGCGCCGGCTGGTCCTCCTCGTGGTTGGTGTTGGAGACGAAGACCGACGACAGCCGGTCGAAGGTGATCACGCCGTCGGGCCGCGGGTAGGCGATCGGCGGGCACGCGTCCG
>JAPUIA010000039.1 GCA_027297435.1 Gammaproteobacteria bacterium
TGCCGAAGAGTGGGGATCGCCTGCACGCGTACGATCTCGATTACACCGAGGTGGCCGACTACTACAAGGGAGATCCCGATGGCGGATACCAGGCATTCGTGTATACAGACTTTATGACGAGCGAGGAGCTCGTAAAGACTCGAGACTGGGTTGAGCGTGATGTGCGCACGAAGCTCGACATTCCCTTTAACCCAAGTCAGGCCGCGATACGTTATGAGCACTCGATGGGGATGAGTGGATCGTTGCCCCCATATATCTTGCGGGCGAGTCGGCACCCGGCCGCAACCACATGAAAAAGCATGCCTCTGGAAAAAATCTTCCTGCCGCATTGGGTGCATTTCTCGTCCCGTTCCTTTTGAGCGTCGCGCTCCATTGGATATTACTGGGGTACGCTTATCCTTTCGGAGGCCAGCAATCGGATGACGACTATCACTATTACAGCTTTGCGGCGCGGTTCGATGCAGAGCGGCCGTTTGACCTGCCAGCCTATCGTGTCGAAGTCACGCCAGATAGCGTGGTCGACGTCCTTGACGAAGCGCGGATAAAGGTGAGTTTCAGTAACTTTTTGCCGTACCCTGCTTGGGCCATGGGGCTCCATTGGGTAAATACCAAGTTCAAGCTGTCATTTCCTGCTGCCGCCTTCGTGCTGTTCATCTTACAAACGGCATTGCTTATTTATGGCATTCAAACGCTGGCTGCACAGCTTGCGCTGCCCGGGTCAGAGATCTGGTGGCGGCTAGGAGCAGGCTTCTTGAGCGTGGGCTTTCTGGGGGTCGAAGGCATACCGAGCCCGCTCCTGAGCATTCCGATGAACATGGTCACGGCGCTATGTTTTGCAGCGTTCGGTCTCCTTGTATCAGGAAGGCGTTACATCGCAACATCGTTGCTCCTGCTTGCTGTCATGATGCATGTGGCAGCCGTAGTCGTGGTAGCGTTCGTTCTGGCTGCGTTTACTTTATACGAGGTTTTGAACGCGCCGCGGACTGCTCGGGCGGGAGTCGTGGGTCATGGAGCTGTAAGCGCAGGTATTCTGTTGTGCGTTTGGGGCGTACTTTACTACGGGATCTTGGGTTTTGGAAACGCGGGTTTAGATGGCGCAGGCGCAATTCGGTTTACTTTGGGCACAGACCGCCTGATGTATTTATTTCACGGGGTCCACAGTTTTTTCCCCACAGTTGGCGCCGTAGGAGCCGCCGCTTGCATGTTGGCCGCGTCGCTCCAACAGACGGAGTGGAAGCTCCCAGCAGCTTCGTTGACTGTTCTGACCGGCGCGGCTGCGGGCTTTGTTCTGCTGGGAACGAAGTATACGGGCTTTCCAGCGCTACACCCCATCGGGCGGCTTCTCTACTTTGCGCCACAGCTCATGGTCTTCATTGCCGTCGCCGTTGGCGTGTCCGTGATTCAGATGGCGGGCGTTCGGAGCAGAATCGGCGTTGCCGCGCTAGTCTGCGTAGTGACTGCTCTGGGCGCTGGGACGTGGCAGAGTTATCTGGTCTTGAAAAGCCAGATTATGCCCCGACAACAATGGAGCCTCGGTCCCCTCCATTCCAGACTTGCGCTTTTCGCTTCAGAAGAAAACCTTCCTCGTACCAGCTTCATCTTTGTCAATCACAATTTCGGGACGGTATTGAGCGCTGCCCACCTTTATCATGGCCGATATTTCTGGGCAAAGGTTTATTCACCGGAGCGCCTCGAGGCAGCGACGGCATCGAGTGATCGTCTTGTTTACCTCGAAGGCGTTGATGACCGGAAAATCCGGGTCAATGGCTTTTGCGTTATGTCGGAGGAAAACGTGTCCTTAAGCACCCGCTCGGATAAGTATGAACACTCCACGGTACGGGTGGTTCAGGCTCGTCGATGTTAAGTCCCTCTCAGCCTTGGAGTGAGAGCAATGGCAAGTCGGTCTATCTGCTTACAGCTGTACGAAACGAAGCGGATTTCATCGGCCTCTTCCTATCTGAGATCCGTGATGTGTTTCTGAAAAGCGGACTCTTATCCCGTGTAAAACTGGTCATCGTAGATGACGGTTCCACTGATAACACTGTGAGTGTGATCACTGATTTCGCCAAAGATTTGTCTAATCTTCGCATCGAGGTTCTGCAGCTGAGCAGCAATCGGGGGAATCAATCGGCAATGGCCTATGGTGTCCGACACCTAGCCCGGCAGCTTCAGGACGGGCATCTTTTGACGTTTGATGCTGATGGGGAGGACGATATCACCCGATTACCGGAGCTGGTGCGAATGCTGGATCGGGACGCTAACCGGATCATATTTGTCTATCGCGACAGCCGCAAGGAGGACGTTTATGTGCGGGCGTTCTATTACTCGTATCGAATCCTGTATCGCATCTTGACGGGACGTAAGGTGATTCCATGCAATGTGATGGCGATTCCGGGCACGATGATTCCTGCGATCGCCGGCTCGCCACTCCTGTCGTTGCACTTTTCCTACCCACCCCTTCGGCTGGGTCTCCCATACCAGGCCGTGCCAATGGCGCGCCGCCAACGGTACGGCGGTCGCTCATCGCAAAACATTGGCTTGCTGTTCCACCACGCCCTAATCGGATTAACGATCTTTTATGAGGACGTAGTCGCGCGGCTGATGTTGTTTTCAGCCGGTCTGGTGGGCGTAACCTTGCTGGTTGCGCTCGGTCTGATTATTGTGCGATTTGCAGCTCCCCATGCTCTGCCAGTTGGATTCACCACCGTAGTGTTTATGTCGCTGTTTGGCTTTGGCTTCGTCACCCTGGTCTTGTTGATCAGTTTTTGCCTCGCATGCTCGACATTCCGCCTCCTCATCGAGCAGAGCCGAGACTGATGATGCTGGAATTGGATCATCGTGATCGGATTCTCTCTAGGCCGTCGAACCTTGATTTTCTTCTAGCACGACGGGCTCATTTTTTGCGTGAGCACCTCAACTTGGGTGACCGTGTCCTCGAGGTTGGCGCGGGGTATGGTATCGTTTCGCTCTACGTCGATGGCGTGCAACTTGTTACCACCGATGTGCGGTACGCCCCGTGGATTACGACCGTCGCAGACGTCATGGCGTTACCATTCGCTGATGAAATGTTTGACGCCGTGGTGTGTTTGAACGTTCTTCATCACGTGGAATATCCACGAGGGGCGCTTGAAGAGATGGTGCGCGTTCTGCACCCAGGTGGGAGAATTTTGATTAGCGAGCCTCACCTGAGCCTCACGCTTCGGGCCGTATTGTTATTGGCTCGACATGAGTACGTCGACAGGCGTGTCGATCCGTTTGGGACAGAAAGCTGCCAAACGGGGCGAGGCTCCGGGTTGAACGGAAATAACGCGATCGGCGATCTCCTGTTCGACGATATGAAGACCTTTTGTAGAGCGTTTCCGGAGCTAAGTCTCGAATACCATCGTCTAATAGAATGTGTAACGTTTCTGAACTCGGGTGGTGTTGAGTATAGGACAGTCTCCGTCATGCTGCCAAGGTTCATGCTCGAATGGCTCGGGGTGTTGGATGATTGGCTTGCTCGGTTTCCGCGCCTCTTCCCCATATGCCGGCAGATCGTTTTGCGGAAACGAGCGATTGAATGACAAGGTAGGGGCGAGTGGGCGAAAGGTGACGCGTCAATCGGCGGAAAGTAAAGTAGCGCAGGGGATCCTCCAGCGCATTCGTTCGGTCGTCGCCACACGAAGCGAGCTAGCGGACCTGTTAACGCAGCTAGCGCGTAGCATGCCAAAGCGGGTATTCCGCAGGACCGACCTTCCGGCCGAGGAGTTTCTGGAAATCTATCTCGACGAAGCTCGATACCTGTTTGAGGTGGTCCTTCCGTACCTAGGAAGGGACGTGCGTATCCTAGAAGTCGGCGGAGGCTTGGGACTTTTCCATGTGCTCGCTCTTGCCGCCGGTGCGAATATCGTCTCGCTGGAGCCGGGAGCGGCGGGATTTTCGTTGTTCCGGAAATTTGGTCTGGAGTTGATAACTGAACTGACCGGTCAACCCGAGCGTTTTGTGGACGGAGTGGTTGAAGAGCTCCCATGGGATGACAACGAATTTGATCTCGTCGTGTCGAGCAATGTTCTTGAGCACGTCTCTGATCCGGCGCGAGCTGTGTGCGAGATGTATCGCGTCGTGAGGCCTGGCGGAAGACTCCTGCATAGTTGCCCGAATTATCTTTTTCCGTACGAACCGCACTATAAGGTTCCAGTGCTTCCCTGCGGCGTGAAGCTGAGTGGTCGGGCGCTGTGGCGTGGGTTTCGCAAAGATCCCATGTGGGAAAGTCTCAATAACATAAACGCGCTGATGGTTACACGAGTGGCGCGAAGTCTCCCGGGTGCCCGCCTCCGCTTCCACGATGCGATGCGTTTAGTGCTCAAGCGTCTGGGCAGTGAGAAGCCTCTGGCTACACGTCACGGGTTGCTTGGCCGGCTTGTTCTTATGGCCCCAGTCTCTGCCATGCTCCGGGCGCTGCCGGCCCAGCTGCTGACCCCGATGATCTTCGAGATTCAGAAAGACGGTGGAGGGATCGACCTGCCATGACCTCGGATCCGTTTTTCCAACCCTTGACGTGTCGAATCTGGCAGCGGCCGGCGGTCTTTCTGTGGAGAATGGTGCGCCTAAAGCCCTGGGCGGCGCTGATGGCAACGTCGGTGGTGGCAGTTCTTGGTCTAGTCGAGGGTGTGGGTCTCGGTCTCCTACTCCCTCTCTTGTCACTCATCGGCGTGGACACTGGGACGCGGGCAGACGGCCCGGCTGAGGTGATGAAACGCGCCTTGGTAGCTCTTGGGATTCCTCTGACGTTGGGTTCGGTTCTCATTGTGTTTCTCGCAGTTGGGCTAACCCACACCATCCTCCACGCCGTACAGCAGTACCTGATCGTCCGCTCAGGAGAAGTTGTGACTTTGCTGTTGCGACGTCGCTTGTTCGACGCCACGAGTCGCGTTGGATGGCCTGTGCTTGCTGGAGCCCGGGGGGGCCATCTCGTAAACGCTGTTGTGAGTGAATCGAGCCGCATCGGGGTAATCTTTGGCAACACCATAACTGCCTTTGGCCTCGCACTTAACTTTCTCATCTATGTCGGGCTCGCCATGTGGCTCTCCTGGCGGTTTACACTGTTGACCGCCATCGTGGGCGGAGTGTCGATGGTGGGTCTTCGCTGGATCTATCGCTCGAGCCGGCGGTTCGGAGCATATACGAGTGCTGCGACGAACCGCATGCAGGAAATCCTCAATGAGCACATTAGTGCAGCGAAGTTGATCCGCGTGCTTGGTGTAGGAGAGTGGAGCCGTACGACGTTCGATGGGGCAGTTGCTGCGGTAGGCCGGTACATGCGCCGCAATCAGGGTAATACGATTCTGGTCAAGACATCAGTAGAGCCGATCGGGCTTGTGCTGCTCGTGACAATGATCTACCTGTCGGTCAGTGTCGTGCGGCTCCCAGCAGCCGAGCTCATCCTTCTAGTACTCATCTTCTATCGTATAATTCCGCGACTAGTAACATTCCAAGAGATGCTCCAACGCATTTCGGGGGTGCTGCCAGCATACGAGAGTGTGTCGGAGACAATCAAGCAGCTCGAAGAACAGGGCGAGCGTCAGGGGGGTATGCCGTTCGTGGGGTTGCGCGACCGCATCGAACTGCGCGATGTGGCCGTTCGCCACGGAGATCGTCTGGTACTCGAGGGGGTAGACCTGGTTTTCCCTGCCCGCACGACTGTTGCGCTTGTGGGAAGCTCCGGGGGCGGAAAAACAACTCTGCTAGATTTGCTGACGGGATTGTTGACCCCAGATTCGGGAATCCTCCTGGTCGATGGGGTTCCACTGTCGGATTTCGATCTGACAGCCTACCGGCGGCGGATCGGATTCGTACCTCAGGATAACGTCTTTTTTCATGACACGATTGCCGCCAACCTGCGCATTGCGGCACCGGATGCGACGGAAGCTGACATTTGGGATGCTCTGATGGCTGCACACGCTGATGAGTTCGTGCGGTTGAGCGATCAGGGGCTGAACACCCTGATGGGCGATCAGGGCGTTCGGCTGTCTGGCGGTCAGCGGCAGCGCCTAGCGCTGGCCCGGGCGCTCTTGCGCAAGCCAGACATCTTATTACTCGATGAGCCTAGCTCGGCCCTCGATGTCGAAAGTGAAAACGCAATCCGCGCCACACTCGGGGGTTTACGAGGGAAAGTCACCGTCGTGGTTGCCAGTCACCGGGCGGCGCTCGCACTCGACGCCGACATCGTCTACCGCATCGACGATGGTGCTGTTTTTCAGCTGTCTGACACCCTATCCCAAAACAAAGTTCGTAAGGCCTGAGCCTCCTTGCAAAGAGTCATCGGTGCTGGGTTCCTGCCGGTCGTGTGAAATTAAGGCAAGAATATGTCGAAACGAAATCTAACAGAAGCCTGGCAGGACCCTGTGCACCCCGATTTTTTCGACGCACGGGCACACTACAGCCTGGGTGGACTTCGACGTATCTATAAAAACTTTAACGAATTCTGATTGTTTTTGCGGCACACGAGGCACATCGAAGTCGGGAACTTTCTTGTGATGGGATGAGTGGTGGTACTCGCTGCGACAGTGAAGACTGGACAGGGGATACGCAGGACCCATGGTTCAGGTTTTCAGGGACTATGTCTCAGGATCGAAGCAGATCTTCGTTCCCTGATTCTAAAGTCAGTAGGTCGAGCTGTCGTTAAGGACCAATGAGTTTTCAGCGGGATTGGGAGACAGTCGTGAGCGTCCGCGCACTTCTATAGAGGTATCCAATGCGTAGATCGAAGTCGGGGTGAGACGAAGTGGTAGAGAGGTTGGTTAAATATAACAACGTTGTTATATTGAATTGGATGAAAGAATGGCTGGCGCGCGTGGGGATTGGCGCGTTTACATTGGCTTGGCGGATTCTGCGGCGCGTTTCCAGTCGCCCATTACCAGCGAAAGATCACTACTACATTATGAGGTTTTTCCGCTTTTTCTTCCGATCATATTATGTCTGGATTGGCTATCCCAATCCTCTTGTTCACCAAAGATTCCTGCACTTGAAAGTTAACCTTTGTGAGAACAGCCAACAGTGGTTCTTCCGACAGCGCGGTGAATATGATTTGAAAGAAATCCGGCTTATTGCTGAAGGAATGAAAGATGAGGAAAGTTTTGTCGACATTGGTTCAAGTGTGGGCGTCTATGCTCTGACAGTGGCACAGGCATTCCCTGATAAGCGAGTTATTGCGTTTGAACCATTGCAAGCAAATATCGATAGCCTTCAATCAAATATTGCCCGCAACGGATTAACCAACTGCCTCGCGTACCGAAAAGCGATTTCCACGGCCGGCAAGGCGGTTAGATTCTATATAAATCCTATTCATGATGGGGGTGGATCGATTATTCGCCCAAGGGTATACAAGACTGGGGACGTAGAAATTAATGTGGACCATTACCGAGAAAAACATCCGGGATTCCAACCGTGGGTTGAGGTTGAGACGATGCTTTTAGATGAGGTGATATCCGAAAAATGTGTTGTTAAGATTGATGTTGAAGGAGCCGAGGTGGATGTGATTCGATCAGGATACGATTCCTTAATGAAGGGTCTTGTGGGTTTGATAATTATTGAGGTGATGAAAGATACAGTCGATGATGTCATCCAGCTAATGGATGAATTGCAATTTGATAGCTTTTTGTTGCCAGATTGTGTGCCCATCACCAAGGGAGTACGCCTACCTTGGTTTGTCAGAAATATCGTTTGCTTGAAAAGAACGCTCCGCCCCACGAGAACATTTCACAGGGGGTTAGACAATATTGCTGGTGAAAAGGTGAGAAGGAGTACTAATTAGTGTGAAAAGCCGATGCTGGCTGGCGCGACTCATTTTGTGAATGTTGCTTACGGCAGGCGGTTGTTTCCAGCTAGCCTGGGATTTGTCTCGGTTTTTGGGGGATAAATACGGTGCGCGGAATTCGATCCACGAGACTTTGGCAAGAAGTTGTTCGGGCAGCGGTTCGAATGGGGGTTGGGGTCACTCGTTTGCTCCCCGCCCGGTTCTGGTTTCGAATTCGTGAAGAAGCTCGCCTAGTCAAACGTATGGATTATGAGCGGCATCCAATTTACATATGCGTGGATTCATGGATTGAGAACGACGTCAGGCTGCATTCGTGTATAAAGGAGCCGGGAACAGTCGAGTGGATCGAGAATTGGTTTAAGCCCGGCGAAGTATTCTACGACATTGGAGCGAATGTTGGGGCATACTCACTGGTCGCCTTTCGATTTCTGGACGGAAAAATCAAGGTTTTTGCGTTTGAACCCGGATTTGTCACATTTCCCCAACTGTGCCGCAATATCTACTTGAATGGTGCGTCGGATTCTATTGTTCCGTTTCAGGTGGCGTTATCCGATGAAAACTCTATGGTTGGGTTACATTACAACAATCTCCTTTCTGGTGGTGCGTTACATGCCTTAGGAGATCCCGTTAATCAACATGGGAAGGTGTTCGAGCCGGTCTTCACATTGCCCACGTTGAGCTACAGGCTTGACGATTTGTTGCGACAGGTTGGCCTTCCGGTCCCGAACCACATGAAGATAGATGTCGATGGAAATGAATACCAGGTCTTGCAGGGATCGGAAGAAACACTGCGTTCCTCGGAGCTGCGCAGCATTCTTATGGAAATAAACAAAGAGCGTGGAGATACGGATGAGATTGGGGAACTTCTTGATAGAAACGGCTTTGTCTTGCATAGTCAGCGAAACGAACAGAGTGTGTATTGCAGGAGAGATATGCAGCTGTGAGCGTGCTTGTAAGAGATGGGAGGCGAATCTGGTTGGGGCAAGCCATGCTGCAGATAACATGGTCCCCGGTAATGCATGAGGCAAGGACGTAAATCATTGGTACGGGTGTAAGTAAACGTTGTAGAAGGAAGTGTGGCCCAAAATGCATCTGCAGGAATGAATATGAAGATAGACTACGAAAATAAGCTGCCGAATCTCGAATTGATCCGCAATCTATATGAGTTATATTACGTCAAGACAGGCTCGGATAGTGAGCAGGTTTCTTCCCATTGGAAGGAGTACAGTGAAAAGATTAAATTCAGTTTAGACGAGACGGACGTCCCGGTCGAGGTGTTAGGCTATGGGTTTGGCGACCTCCAAGTGGGGAGCATACCGTACAAGATCTTATCTTTTGTGGCCATTCTCTTATACCT
>JAPUIA010000004.1 GCA_027297435.1 Gammaproteobacteria bacterium
GATGCATCATCCCTGCGGTCAACGGATGTTTATAGGCAAACCGTCGCACCTCCTTTCGCGCTTTGGAACCCAGGTCGCCATACGCCGCTCGAGTAAAAAAGTTGGCGCGTTTCGGTACGCGCGGTACCTCGTCGTCGAAGATCAACGTGGTCGGCCGGTCGACGCGTTTGACTTGCTCCATCGGATAACGACTGAGATGCGAAGCACGATTGGCTCGCCGGTTGCGCTCACGACCGGACATTGCCCCACCAACGCCCAACCAGTAACGCGAACGGGCAAGCGACGCATCTACCGCGAGAGGGGTGTCCACCGCCATGGGATATTCGGTGGTGATTGCCGCAATCGCGAATTTAATCCCCAAAAAGGGACTTGCCACCCCATCTATCGTACGCTGGGTCAACCCCGCAAGCACCGTCAACCGGTCTAGATCGACTAACGTGTCGCCATCCAGGTGCGCACGCGCCGCGTAGCCCAGTTGACGAATGTGTCCAGCAACCGAAACCGCGATTTCGCACGCTCGCATACGCGCGATCTCGTGTTCCGCTCCTTTGACCCATCCGTGGGCAATATTGTCGACTTCCGGCTCACGACCATAAGCCACGAGCAGCACTGCTGCATATTGGTGAAGCAAAGCACTTCTGTCGGCAAGCCAGACACTGGTCGGAAGGCGACAGATACCCGCGTGCGATGCGTCTAGATAGTAGATGGCGCCCTTGATCTCGGCGCTGCGCCGCACAAGGCTCTCGCCAACCGGCGCCCGCGACGAGGCAACCTCCCCATCACAGAATGCCCTGAAGTGGTCTGTGTAATGGCCAGCAGCGCGGCCCAACGGTGTCTGCGGCACGCTGTACTCATTTGACGCCCGAGGCGGAGTTTGCTCCTCTGCTGTACGAACGAGCACATCCGTAGCCAACGCTTCGAGCGGATACGACCCCCACTGCACGGGGCGATTGTGCGCGGAATCGCGAATCAACATGTCGTCTACGCGTCGAGCATCAGTCTTTACCGTTCGCGCTTGTCCGCGGGTACGTCGAACTCTTTTATCGCCCGCAGTATCTGCCGACACGTGAGCTGACCGACCATGTGCCCATGATCGTCGATCACGGGGCGGCGTCGGTGTTTGTGGTCGAGCATGGATTTAGCGACGTCGAACACGTCCTCCGATGGTCCGATGCATTCTACGCCTTCGTGCATGTGGTCTTTGACCATGTGCACGCCGACTTCTTCTTGGTAGTAACTCGCCGTCAGAATGGCCTTCAAACAATCGAGTTCCGACAACATACCGACGGGGCGGTTCTGTTCGTCGACGACGGTCACGCCGGAGATCTTGTGGGTCAATATTTCGTGTATCGCCCTGAACAGATCGGTCTCCGGTGTAACCAACACCGGACGTGTCAGCATGTAATCTTGCACCTTCACGGATTTGAGCATCGTTGCCTCCGAATTCTCAACCAAACCCTTCAACGATACGCTGTACGGCATCGATCAACGGCGTGGGATAGGTTCCCAAAAAGATGATGGTGACACCTAGCACGACGGTCGTCGCGGCTCCCAACATCGACACGGGCGGATATTCGTGCTCCGACTCGCGTGAAGTCATGGCGAACACGATTTTCAGATAGTAGTAAATGGCAATGGCACTGCCGATGATCATGGCCCAGATCAACGACCACAAGGCACCTTCGACGCCGGCAGCGAAGAGGTAGAACTTGGCGATGAAGCCCGCCGTCAACGGGATCCCCGCCAATGACAGAAGCGCGATGGTCATTCCCGCCGCAAGCACCGGCCGCCGCCAAAACAACCCGGCGAAATCTGCGACCTGTTCGGTGTCGCGATCCGAAGTCGCTGACGATATCTGCGTCACCACGGCAAACGCGGTCACCGTCATGGCGAGATAGCCCGCCAAAAACACGAGACAGGTTTCCAGCGCCATCGCACTGTCGTCCAACGCAGATACCGCCAACAGCCCGATCAAGAGATAGCCCATGTGGGCGATGGATGAATAGGCAAGAATACGTTTGACGCTGTCCTGCAGCAGCGCGAGAACATTGCCGAATACCATCGACAGTACCGCCGTCGCCGCAACCAGCGTGAATATGACATCCTGATTGAGGGTTTCCGTCTGAACCGCGAAACGTAACAAAATCGCAAACACAGAAGCCTTGGACACGGTGGCAAGGTAGCCGGTCACCGGCGCTGGCGCGCCCTGGTAGACGTCTGGTGTCCACATGTGAAACGGAATCAGCGAAAGCTTAAAAGCGACGCCCACGATCAAGAGCGCCTGACCCGCGACGAACCACGCATCAGATTGCTGCCCTACCACGTTCGACTGAAAGATCTCCGCGAACGCCAAGCTACCCGTCGCGTTGTAGATGAGCCCCATACCCAGCAGCAGTGTCGTCGATCCGACCCCGGACAGAACCAGGTACTTCAGCGCAGCCTCGAGAGGCGGATGGCCTTCTTCGGGATACGCGATCAACGTATATAGCGAGATCGACATGATCTCGAGGCCCAATAGAAACGCCGCGAAGTGCTGCGCACTTGCCAACGTCATGGCACCCAGCGTCGCAATGGCCAACAAAATGTAGTATTCCTCGAGTTGGCCGGCCCTGCCCTCGAGATACCGGTGCGAGATGAGCGCCGTGACCGCCGCAATGATCAGGAACATGGCATTGAAGAAGGCGGCAAAACTGTCCAGCTGGATCAACGGTGTAACCGCTCGCGGCGACGCATCGAGCGCCGGGAACAGCGCGATAAAAGTTGCGACGAAACCCAGCACCGTCAACACCATGGTCAGTCGGTGGTTGCGCCAAAACCCCACGACCAGCATGACGATCAAAATCGATACGGTAAGCGTGAGGTGCGGCGCGATAGCGAGAATGTCCATCGACGTCATGGCGCCACCCCTAGCCCACTCACCACGGGTTCCGAGATCGACAGCAGGGTTTGCGGATACACGCCGAGCCAGACCAATGCGATCATCATGAGCACCATCACACTCATCTCGCGCGCGCCAAAATCGGCGATGCTTTCGATACCCGGATTGGGTTCGCCTTGGAATGACCGCTGCATGAGTGATAGGCCGTAGACAACCGCAACCACCATGCCGACGGCGGCCGCGACCGTCAGCGGAACGTCGACCTGGAACGCCCCCAGCAACACCAAAAACTCACCGATGAAATTACCCAGCCCCGGCATGCCGACAGATGCGATCACAAAAAACATGGCCACCGCGCCCATACGTGGCGCCCTTACCCAGAGCCCGCCCATCTCGCCCATCTCGCGGGTATGCAAGCGTTGTTGCAAGGCACCGGCCACCATGAAGAGCGCGGCCGTGGAGAAACCATGTGCGACCATTTGCACCACCGCCCCCTGTACCGCGAGAGCGTTCCACGCGAACACGCCCAAAAGCACAAAGCCCATGTGGCTGACGCTGCTGTAAGCGACCAACCGTTTGAAATCCGATTGGCTGTATGCCAAGTATCCGCCGTACACGACGCTAACGGCGCCGAGCAACATCGCGGGCCAACGAAACTGCATGGCCGCATCCGGAAACAGAGGTACCACGAAGCGAATCAGCCCGTAGGCCCCGGTCTTGAGCAGGATGCCCGCCAGGATCACGCTACCGGCAGTGGGCGCTTGGGTGTGCGCATCCGCCAACCAGGTATGGAACGGTACGCTCGGTAACTTCACCACGAAGGCGACGAAGAAACCGAGCATCAGCCAAAATGCCACGTCCGCTTCGATGTCGGCGTTCAACAGATCCGCGTAGCTGAACGTGATGACACCGGTCGCGGCGTAGTTGAAGTAGACGAGCGCCAAGATCGCGAACAACAGCAACAGTCCGCTGATCTGCGTGAATAGAAAGAACTTCATGGCCGCATAGGCTCGATCTTCGTGACCCCACACGGCGATGAGGAAGTACATCGGCACGAGCATGACTTCCCAAAACACGAAGAACAGAAATAGATCGAGCGCGGTAAACACGCCGACGACGCCAGCGAGTGTCCATAGCAGATTGAACTGGAAGAACCCATGCTGATCTTCGATCTCTGTCCAAGACGAGACGATGGCGACGAGACCCAAGAACAAGGTGAGGGCGACCATCGCGAGACTGAGGCCATCCATCGACAGAATCAGGCTGATCCCAAAGCGGGGTATCCACTGAGCGTTGACCTCGGTGCCGATCGGGATCGTGGCCAGGTAGGCGCCCGCGATCGCAATGACGCCCAACGCCACCCATCGCGGTGCGTTGGCATGGAAGCGCTCGCTGAAACCAGCAACCATCCCGCCGAACAGCAACAACAAGATGAGCCACAGCAGGCTCACAAAACCTCCAACACGACAAGCAACACCAACACGATGCCGAGCGCCATATTGGCCGCATACCAACGGAGCCGGCCCGTTTGAGTCAGTACCGCGACGTGGTGCGCGCCGCGTGCAAGCGCCGCGGTCACCACATAGATTCGATCGACGACATCGCTCTTGTTGATGCGCGCGAGCGTCATGAACGGTTTGACGATGACCCGATCATATATCCAGTCAAACCCCCACCCGGAAGCCCAGAATCGTCGCAAGCCCTCACCCGGCTTCGAGTCGATGAGCGCATCGACGGAAATTTGCTTGCTGCCGTAGATCAGGTACCCGACGACCAGGCCGAAAATCGGTATCAATGCGGTGAGCCAAACCAACGCACCAGTGTGCGTATCGCCTTCGAGCCCGCCATCGGGCATGACGTCGACAAGCGGTGCCAAGCCAAACCATCCGCCACCAAGCGCCAGAATGGCGAGCAGCACCAGGGGCAGCCACATGCTGGGCCCCGAGTTGTCGTGCGGTTCGGTCTGCATCTCACCAAAGAAAGTGACGAAGATCATGCGCGCGCTATACAGAGATGTCAGAAACGCCGCGACCACGGCCAGTCCCCAAAACCACGCACCGCCCGTGCCGTAGTCGAAACTTGTCAACAGGATGATGTCTTTGCTGTAGAAACCCGAGGTCAACGGCAGTGCTGCAAGGGCCGCAGAACCAATCACCATGCTCCAAAACGGTATGGGTAGACGGCGCCACAAGCCGCCCATTTTGAAGATGTCTTGTTCGTGGTTCAGAGCCAGGATCACAGAGCCTGCCGATAGAAACAGCAGGGCCTTGAAGAAGGCATGGGTCATGAGGTGGAAGATTGCCGCGGACCAAGCACCGACGCCGAGCGCCATGAACATGAAACCAATCTGACTCATGGTCGAGTAGGCAAGAATGCGTTTGATGTCGGTCTGTGTGAGGGCCGCGAAGGAGGCAATGAACAACGTGAGTAATCCGACGACGGCAACGGCCAGTTGCGCCTCGGGCGACAACAGGTATAGGTCATGCATGCGGGCGATGAGATAGACACCCGCGGTCACCATGGTGGCAGCGTGGATGAGCGCGCTGACCGGTGTCGGACCCGCCATGGCATCAGGCAACCACGTCTGCAACGGCACTTGTGCCGACTTGCCTACCGCCCCGCCCAGCAGCAGCAACGCAATAACCGTGCAGACGGTCGAGCCCTCTGGCCAGGCCTCTTGCGCACCGGCTAGGCTCGCCTGAATCTCCAGCGTGCCCAACTCGCGATACAGCAGGAAGAGTCCGAGCGCCATGAAGGTGTCGCCGACACGGGTGACGACAAACGCTTTGCGCGCCGCGTAGCCGTTCGTCGAATCGGTGTGGAAAAAACCGATCAACAGGTAACTACAGAGCCCAACCCCCTCCCACCCGAGAAACAGCACCAGCAGGTTGTCGCCAAGCACCAACATGAGCATGGCGAACACGAAGAGATTCATATACGCAAAGAAGCGGCTGTAGCCCTGCTCCTCGGCCATGTAGCCGGTCGCATATAAATGGATGAGAAAGCCCACGCCGGTAATGACGCCCACCATCACGAGCGACAAACCATCGAGGTATAGACGCACGCTCGGCGTAAAACCGCCAACGTCAATCCACGTCCACAGCGTTTGTTCGAACGGTTTGCCGCCGCCCTGAACGAACTCGAAAGTGGCGGCTAACGCAACCAGTGCCGAGAAACCAACGGAACCGGCGCCGATCATCGCGACGAGATTATTCGGTAAGCGGCCTTGTGTAGTGAACAACACCAGGAAGCCCACAAGCGGCATTGTCGGAACGAGCCACAACCACTCCACGGCTAGCCTGCCAACTCGCTGGCCGCATCGATGTCCAGGTGGTCGAAACGGCGTTGCAACTGCAGGACCAGACCCAAACCGACGGCAACTTCGGCGGCGGCCAACGAGAGCACCAGCATGTACATGATCTGGCCGTCGGCTTCGGCCCAACGCGCGCCCCCGGCTATGAAGGCAAGACCACAGGCATTCATCATGATCTCGAGGGACATCAACAGGAAGATAACGTTGCGGCGCACGAGCACACCGGTCAAACCGATGGCGAACAGCACGCAGGCGAGAATCAGTACATGCTCGATTGGGACACTAACGGCGGTCAATCGATCTCCTCACGTCGCGCGCTCATGTAGCGACGCCCCAGGTGGTACGAACCGACCAGTGCCGCCAGCAGCAAAATGGAGGCAAGCTCCACGGCTAAAAGATACGGTCCGAAAAGTTCGACGCCGACGGTCTTTGGCGATACCGGAACGCCGGATGTGGTCACGGACGATCCGGCAATCAGGTAGATCAACTCGAGCAATAATATGAGCGTCAGTATGGCGGGTCCTACCCACATGCTGGGCTTGAGCCAACGATTTTCTTGCTCAACGGAACCTCGCCCAAGGTTCAACATCATCACGACGAACAGGAACAACACCATGATCGCGCCCGCGTAAATGACGACCTCGAGGGCAGCCGCGAAAGGCGCACCCAGCAAAAAGAAGATGACGGCAACCGCCAACAGCGAAATGATGAGATAGATCAGCGCGTGGGTGGCATTCGTGCGGGTAATGACCAAAACCGTCGAACTCATGGACACCAGCGCGGCCACATAGAACAGCACGACCTCCATGGTCATGGCAGAAGATCCTTGACATCCACCGGCTCGCACTCGCCTTGAGCCTCGCCCTTGTCTTTGCCCGCGATGGTCTTGCCTGCGATTTGCCAGAACGAGTAACCGGGATACTTGCCCACCCCATCGATGAGCAAATGCTCTTTCTCGTAAACCATGTTGTCGCGGTTGAATTCGCAAAGCTCAAAGTCTGGGGTGAGCTGAATGGCGTACGTCGGACACGCTTCTTCGCACATTCCGCACATGATGCAACGCGAGAAGTTGATGCGAAAAAACTCAGGCAACCAACGTCCGTCCTCGCCCTCGGTCTTCTCCAAAGCGATGCAGTCTACCGGGCAAACGACCGCACAGAGATTGCAGGCGACACATCGTTCTTCACCGTCCGGGTCGCGGGTCAAAATGATACGACCTCGATAACGCGGAGCAAGATAGGGCATTTCTTCCGGGTACTGAACGGTCTCGTTGCGTGAAAACGTATGTTTCAAAACCTCCCAAAGGGTTCGAACGTGACTCCACATGCGACTAGCTACCCTCGGCCATCTATCCGCCCTCAGCGATAAACAGAGCTATCGCGCCGGTGGCTAACAAGTTGATCAACGTGATCGGCAAGAGAATCTTCCAACCCAGCGACATCAATTGATCGTAGCGAGGACGTGGAATGCCCGCTCGAAGCAATACGAAAAAGCACACAAAGAACGTCGTTTTCAACGAGAACCAAAAAACCCCTTCAAGCTCAGGGCCCAGTATCGAGATAGGTGGCAAGAAACCCGGAGCCAACCAGCCGCCGAAGAACAGTGTGGTGATCATGGCCGAGACCAAGATGACGCCAAGGTATTCACCAACCATGATCAGACCGAACTTCATCCCCGAGTACTCGGTGTGAAATCCACCCGCCAATTCATGCTCGGCTTCGGGAAGATCGAAAGGCAAACGGTGTGATTCGGCGATGCCCGCAAGGAGAAACACGAAAAAACCCAAGATCTGTGGGACCACAAACCACACATCCTCTTGCGCGCGCACGATTTCGCTCATGTTGAACGAGCCGGTCAGCAGCACGACACCCATGATCGAGAGACCCATGAACACCTCATAGGTGACCATCTGCGCGGCACTGCGCAAGCCGCCCAACAACGAATATTTGTTGTTACTCGAAAGGCCACCCAACAACACGCCATAAACGGCGAGCGATATCATCGCCAGGAAGAACAGCAGGCCGATGTTGAGATCGATGACGTGCAAGCCAGGACCGAACGGTACGACGGCAAATGCCATCAGCATGCCGGCCATAATCGCGGTCGGGGCCAAGATGAAGACCACTCGATCGGCAAACGGTGGCACCCAATCGTCCTTGGTGAACAACTTCACGATGTCGGCCACGATCTGCAGCAAGCCGAAAGGCCCTACCCGATTGGGTCCCAAGCGATCCTGCCAGAATCCCAACAGACGTCGTTCCCACCAGATGAGCATCGCAGCACCTGCCAACGCGCCACCCAACACCGGAACGATCATGATCCAACCGTAGTCCACGCTTAGTGTCCTCTCGCGATGACGTCGAGTGGACGTTTCGGTTTGAGGCTGGGATCGGGCATCAGCTCGACGGCGTCTTGGGGCAACACGTTGATCGACCCGCGCATGCCGAGCACGATACCCGCGTACCCGCGCGGCATCTCCGAGCTGACGCATACCTCAAACGACCCAAGACCGGGACTTTTTACGCCTCCGCCCACGGTCAAGCCCAACTGGTGCGCCTCCCCGGGATTCAACACGAGCTGCGGTCCCGACGACCGCTCAATGATAGGCGGCGAAAAGCCGGACAACTCATCTGAGCCGAATATCGAGTACAACGGCAGCAAGCGCATTCCGTCTGCCGTGGTTGATCCGCTATCTGTTTCAGGCGGATCCCGAAAGCGATTTTGTAGACCCGTGCCGTTGGCCGAGACGTCGAGCAAGCGCACACCTACCTCGCCGCCTTGCAACGAACCGGCAACTTCCTGTTGGAATTTGAATATCGACTGATTGGAATTCCACCCCGGCGACCACACGTACGGAATCAAACTGCCCGGTTGATCTCCATTGAGCCCTTCCATCGAATACGAGAACGGAGTCTCTTCGTCGACGGTCGTTTTCGGTTCGTGCACATTCAGGTGCGCGTGCATGGCGGTACGGCCGCTTGCACGATGTGTTTCGCGTGGAATGCGAAGGTTGGCGCGACCGCGGTAATCGGCAGTCGGCGCGACGTCTTGAATACCCTTGAGATTATCGGTCCCGGCACACGCACGCACGACCTCGTCCACGTGATCCCACCTGAGATCGTTGCGGCCTGCCAGCTTGGCCGCGTCAGTTAGGTAGCGCCACGCAGGTCTTGTTGCACCGTCGGCTTCGAATACTTGATAGAAGCGTTGCGCACGACCTTCGTAGTTCACGAACGTACCGGTGCTTTCGGCGTATGCGGCGGCGGGCAATACCATCGTGGCGCGCTCGATCGTCGGTGTCTCGAGTACGTCCAGGACAATCACGTTGTCTGCTTTGTCGAGCGCCGCATCGACGCTGGCCGCCGGGGCGCGCCGGTATAGATCGTTTTCGAGAACGATCACGTTCTTGACATCGCCGGTGCTCAGTTTTCGCAACGCAGAGCCCAAATCAAGATCGGCACCCAATAAAGTGACACCGGTGCTATTGGCTTCCTGACCGGTTAGCAACAAGGCGGCCTCGCCACCTCGTCCTTTGAGAGCCCAAGCGATGTTGGCCGCGGCTTGCATCAGCGCAGCGGACCCACAACCGGTACCGGAGACGATGAGTGGTCGTTTTGCCTCACTTAGAGCCTTGACCGCTGCGTCGACAAAGTTGTTAACGTCATTGAACAATTCGACCGCCACAAAAGCACTGTCGATCTGGTGCGCGATGGCGAAGCCCGCTTCGGCCAGTACATCTGGCGTACCGTGCAAGGTATCGGCGGCAATGTCGTCTATTCGGGTCGGAGCGATGCTCGCTATGAACAGAGGGTTCAAAGCGTCCTGCGCGTGACCGCGCACGCCGGCATCCTGCCACTCAGGTATTCCTGCATTGGTCGCCATCTCGAGCGAGAGGTTGCGCACCGACTGCCGCAGCGCCAACGCCACGCGTGGCGCCGTATTCAACACGTCTTCGCCCAGAACCAAAACGGCATCGGCGGCTTCGACGTCGGTCAGGGTTGGAATGTGCGCCCCGCTCTCACGATAGATCGACACCATCAATTCGTTCAAGCGATTCTCGTTATCGGCGACGCCGGCGACGAAATTATCTTCGCCGACCAGCGACTTGAGGGCGAAGTTGGCTTCCAGCGAAGCGCGCGGTGAGCCGATACCTATTACATCGCCTTGACCCAACACCTCTGACAGTCGAACGCTGGCGTCCTCGATGGCGATTTCTTCGAATACACCGTCCTCGGCTCGCACGCCGGCCCGGCGAATACGTGCATCGGCATTGACGAAGTGGCTGCCAAAACGCCCACGGTCGCAGAGAAAGTAGCCATTCACATCCGAGTGGTAACGGTTGTGGACGCGCTTCAACAAACCGTAACGCGCCCCAGGCAAGGTGTTGCAACCGACCGCGCAGCCAGGGCAGATCGACGGCGCCGATTGAAGGTCCCACTTGCGGGTATAGGTTTGGCTGAAGGGCTTGTCGGTGAATACGCCCGTGGGACACACCTCGACCAAGTTTCCGGCAAATTCGTTCTCCAGCACGCCATCCGACTCGCGCCCGAAAAACATGCGGGTACGCGAACCGAACGCCTGCAGGTCGTCGCCGCCGGCATAGTCGTGGTAGTACCGAACACATCGGAAACACGTAATGCAACGATTCATCTCGTGACCGATGAACGGCCCGAGGTATTGATTGCGGAAGGTGCGTTTTTGACCGCGGTAGCGGCGCGTCGTGTGACCCGTCATCACGGTCATATCCTGCAGGTGGCATTCGCCGCCCTCTTCACAAACCGGACAATCGTGGGGATGGTTTTCCATCAGCCATTCGATGACCGAGGCGCGAAACTCTTTCGCTTGGCCTGCTTCGATGGAAATGCGCGTACCATCGACTGCCAGTGTCATACACGCCATGACGAGCCGTCCACGCTCGTCGTCCTCGTCCTGATACTGAATCACCGCGCACTGCCGACAGGCGCCCACGGAACCCATCGCCGGATGCCAGCAGAAATAAGGCAGGTCCAACTTGTGCGTCAAACAGGCTTGCAGCAGGTTGTGTCCTTCCTGCACGTCGAAGGTCTGACCGTCTACAGTAATGATCGCCATCTAGTGTCCTGCCTGCGGGCAACGCCCGTCTCGAATGTGCGCCTCGAAGTCTTCGCGAAAATACTTGAGCGCACTGGCAAGGGGCTCGATCGCGCCGGTTGCGTGTAAACAAAACGTGTTGCCTGGGGCACCGATCAACGAAGCGTTTGTTTCGAGCAGTTCCAGATCTCCAGGCTGACCACGCCCCTCTTCGATATCGAGCAGTAGCTGCTCCAACCAAGGTAGTCCCTCCCGACACGGGGTACAGAACCCACAAGACTCTTGGGCAAAAAAGTGTTGCAGGTTGCGAGACATGTCGACGGGGCAAATCGAATCGTCCATCAGGATCATCGTACCGGTACCCATGCGCGAGCCTGCGGCTTGGATCGTCCCGTATTCCATGGGCAAGTCGAAGTGTTCCTCGATGAGGAACTCGGTCGATGCACCCCCCGGCAAGATGCCGCGCAGTTCGTATCCGTCCTGCATGCCGCCCGCGTGCTGTTCGATAATTTCACGAATGGTGGTGCCCATCGGCAGTTCCCAGAGACCCGGGTTGTTGACTCGTCCAGAGACGCCATAAATTTTGGTACCGGCATCCTCGCCGAGGCCGAGGTCCTGGAACCACTCGGCACCGTTCTGCAGGATGGCCGGCACGTTGCAGAGCGTTTCCACGTTGTTGACGATGGTTGGCCGTCCCCATGCGCCACTTGCCGGCGGAAACGGCGGCTTGGTGCGCGGTTGTGCGCGCTTGCCTTCGAGCGCGTTCAGAAGCGCCGTTTCTTCTCCGCAGATATAGCGTCCAGCGGAACGATGAACGGCCAGTTCCAGATCGAAGCTGCTGCCAAAGATACCCTCGCCCAGGTAGCCTTTGGCCTTGGCTTCGGCAATAGCGTTGTTGAGAAGTCGATACGACTCGTGATACTCGCCGCGCAGAAACACGTAGGCTTTGTCGGCCTGTATGGCAAATGCGCCGATGATCATGCCCTCGATCAACATGTGCGGGTCGTATTCCATCAAGTACCGATCCTTGAACGTGCCGGGTTCCATTTCGTCGGCATTGCACACGAGATACTTGTGTCCAGCACCCGCGTGTTCGTCCTTGGGGACAAACCCCCACTTCACACCGGTCGGAAATCCGGCGCCACCGCGCCCGCGCAGGTTGGCCTCCTTGACGATTTCTTGAATTTCTTGCGGTGTCATCTCGGTGACCGCTCGCCGGGCGGTGGCATAGCCTTCGGCGGCCTCGAACGCCGCCATGTCGACCAAGCCTCCGCAGGCATCGATGCGTTCGGTGAGGGGTTTGTCCACTACTCAAACCTCCCCAGCACTTGATCCAGTTGGTCCCCAGCGACCGGTCCGATCAGTTCTTCATCGATCTGCATCACAGGTGCTCGATCGCAAGCGCCCAAGCAGACGATGGGAAGCAACGTGAAACGATCGTCGGGGGTCGTTTGACCCATTTTGACGCCAAGCTTGTCCTCCATCTGCCGACACAACTTGTCACACCCCATGACATAGCAACTCACGCTGTCGCACACCATGATGACATGACGTCCCACCGGCTTGCGGTAGATGAGGTTGTAAAACGTCGCGATGCTATCCAGATCGGCCGGGGACATCTCGAGCAATCTGGCGATTGCATCCAAGCTTTCGTCCGACACCCAGCCACGGTGTTCCTGAACGATCAGCAGAGCGTCGATTGCGGCAGAAGCGCGATCCGGTAGGTGCGCGATCTCAATCTCGATCGCCTGAATCTCTTCATGCGACAGCGTTTGAATGAGATCCAACTCACTCATCTGTCGACGTCCGCCATGACGAAATCGATGCTCGCAAGTATCGCGATGAGGTCGGCGACGAAAAAGCCACGCGAAATCAGCGGAATCATTTGCAGGTGCGGGAACGACGGGGTGCGAATGCGGGTGCGGTACGACATCGTACCGCCGTCCGAGATCAGGTAGTAAGAATTCCAACCCTTGGTTGCCTCGATCATCGTGCAACACTCGGAAGGCGGTATGACCGGGCCCCAACTGACGTTCAAGAAATGCTGAATGAGCGTCTCGATGTCTTCCATCGTGCGTTCTCTGAGCGGCGGCGTGGTTTGCGGGTGAAACGCCTTGTAGGGCCCCGACGGCATGTTGTCCAGGCACTGCCGGATGATGCGTAAACTCTGCCGAATCTCTTCGATACGCACCAGGCAGCGATCGTAAACGTCGCCGTTGTTCGCGGTGGGTATATCGAACTCGAGTTGATCGTACCCGCTGTACGGACGTTTCTTGCGTAGATCCCAGTCGCAACCGGTCGCCCGTAGGCCCGGGCCGGTGACGCCCCATTCGATCGCCTCGGCGGTGGAGTACTGGCCGACGCCAATCGAACGTTTTTTCAGAATGCTGTTGGTCGTCGTCATCTTGTCGTAGTGGTCGAGTCGCGCCGGCAGGTAGTCCAAGAAGTCGCGCACCATGGTGTCCCAACCGTCCGGTAGATCCTGCATGACTCCACCGATTCGGAACCACATTGGATGCATGCGTCCGCCGGTGATGGCTTCGATGATGGTAAACAGCCGTTCGCGATCGACAAACATGTAAAAAACCGGTGACATTTGACCCACGTCTTGGGCGTACGTGCCAAAGAACAGAAGGTGGGATGAAATGCGAAAGAACTCGGCCATCATGATGCGAATCATCTTGGCTCGATCCGGCACCTCGATGCCGGCCATCTTCTCCACTGCCATGACATACGGCAGGTTGTTCATGACACCACCGAGATAGTCGATCCGATCGGTATAGGGTATGTAGGTGTGCCACGATTGACGCTCTCCCATCTTCTCGGCACCTCGGTGGTGGTAGCCGATGTCCGGGACCGCATCGACGACGACCTCGCCGTCCAACTGCAGTGCGATGCGAAACACGCCGTGCACACTCGGATGGTTTGGTCCGAGGTTCAAGAACATGAAATCGGTGTGTTTGGCTTTCTTGCTCATGCCCCACTCTTCGGGCACGAAGCGTAATTCCTCTTGTTGCGCGTCGAGTATTTCGTCGTTCATTCGAAACGGGTCCATCTCCGTCGCCCGCGCCGGGTGATCCTTGGTGAGCGGATGGCCTTCCCATAGCGGTGGCGTCAAAATGCGGTACAGGTTCGGGTGATCGGAAAAATTGACACCGAACATGTCGTACGCTTCCCGTTCGTACCAGTTGGCGGCGGGCCAGACCGACGTTATCGACGGTATGTTCGCATCGCTTTCCGCCAACGCCACCTTGATGCGCAAATCTTCGTTACGCTCGAACGAGATCAGGTGATAAAAGACGGTGAAGTCCGAGCTCGGCTGACCTTCTCGATGTTCGCGCACCCTTTCATCGATGGCCGATATGTCGAACAACATCGGGTAGTCGGGCTTGAGCTGACGCATGACGTCCACGAGCTGATCGCGAGACACCCACAAAGTCGGAATACCGTCGACAGTGTATTGATACTGAATTTCCGGGCCGAAACGACGTTCCAGCTCGGCGACCACCGGGGGTGTCGGGATTTCCGCTAGTGCCGCCATGCTTACTCTCTAGCCTTGCCTAACCTGTCCTTCGACAGCGGCGCATCTCCGACGGTCGTGGGCTCATCGAGGGTCGTTGCGCGCATGCGTTCAGGCGTACGTAGATCCCGTTGACTCGGTTGATACTTGGCCATGTGGCCATCTTCGCCGATCATCCAGCTAAAGGGACGCGGCGTACTTTTGACGGCTTCCTGCAATAGCGTCAGACCCTGCATGAAAGCCTCGGGGCGCGGTGGGCAGCCCGGAACGTAAACATCGACGGGCAAGAACTTGTCCACGCCTTGCACCACGCTGTAGATATCGTACATGCCACCTGAATTGGCGCACGATCCCATCGAGATGACCCACTTGGGTTCTAACAACTGGTCGTAGAGATGTTGCACCACCGGCGCCATCTTGCGGAAAACCGTACCCGAAATGACGATGAGGTCCGCCTGTCGAGGCGTTGCACGAATGACTTCCGCGCCAAACCGCGCTATATCGTGACGCGAGGTGAGCGCAGTCGCCATCTCCACGTAACAACAGGACAAGCCGAAATTGAAGGGCCACAGAGAGTTGGCACGTCCCCAAGCGACGAGATCGTCCAGCTTGGCAGTGAGGAAACTCTTTTCAAGCTGCTCATCGTAGACCGCATCCGGCGTCGCCATCGGCTCGCCGGGTTCTACTTTGATCAACCGCCATTGCATAGCTAGGTTCCAGATCCCGAAGGTTTGGCGATCGAATAGTCGCGCTCGACCTGACGATTTTTCGCACCCCAATCCAACGCACCGGTGCGCCATTCGTAGATGAGTGC
>JAPUIA010000040.1 GCA_027297435.1 Gammaproteobacteria bacterium
ACAGTTGATCGGCACACCGCAGCCCGCCCCGAAGGAGGGAGACGCGCCTGCCGAAAAATCCAGCGATTGATTGCAGCCACTGCTTGATGGGGAAGGTGATGCCACACCACCTTCCCACCTCACATCTGGCCTCGTCTTGCCCCGCAGCAGGGGACTAGGTCTGCTTACTCTGCCGGTCCCTCAACAACCTGTTGCGAAAACCAGAGACTCTGAGCGCAATCCAGTGTCGCGTTGAAGTGCCGCCCTAGAGTTGGGCCACCTGCGGAACTACCGATTGCGTCGACACCGTTCGCCCACGCGCTGGCGTTGTCACTGACGCCGAAATACAACAGATCGGGCGTAGTTGGACCTGGTGTCATCGGTGTTCCGGAAAACAACACGAATGACTTGTGGGTGTCTAGCCCGCCAAGTACGGAGCTGATGTGGCCATTGAGATCGCTGATGTTATCCGGACCTACGCCGGGACGAAGATTGCAACCGAATGCGGAAACGAACGCTTGTTCGCTCGGACCATCGTTGTCGCTGCCGAGAAAGACCTGGCTAATCGCCATGATGCCCGACCGACAGGTCGCTACGGTATTAAACCGCTCGCCAACCGAGGCCATCTCGGGTGCCGCACCGCCCGCGTCGGTCGACGCGCCAAAAGCGGCGAGGTTCGCGTGGACGTTGTGCCAGATAAGTTCGAAATCGAGATCGCCTTTGAAAAGCGTCCACACGTACGCAGGCTCCGGCGTTATACCCGCCTTTTCCGCCTGTCTGAGATAGTAATCCCGGGCGGACAGCAGATCGTCCATGTCCTGACCGTCGTTGAAGTTGCAGAGAAAAGATTCCAGTAACCCAGGCGGCTGAGCTTCTGCCGCGTTGGCGTTGATGCCTGTGAGCGCCAGCAGCGACGCCACCAAGTACGCCAATAGTTTGTGCGATTTGTTAGTCGTTGACACAAGAGTCTCCTTGTCATTCAAGAACTGAACGAAGTTGACGTGAAGGTACGGCGGCGCTCACACGATGCGTGTTCCACATCGATCGAAGCTCCTTGATATCAGCCTCTCCCAGGCCGAGTGTCCGACAAAAAGCCAAAAATAACCAGCAGCAATTTTGTCATTGGTGCGTAGAGGTTCTGACGGCCCAGGGAGTTGCCAGACGTGACCAAGCGTCGACCCAACAGCAGACGTGATCGAAGTCGGGAATGGGCTCGATACGAATATGTTGCGGCTCCGTGGCCACGCTTGTCGCGGCGCGGCGTAATGACGTGCACAATCTTGTTACAGTCGCGGGCGTTCTGGATCACGAGTTGTGGACTCTCCGTTGACCGGCTCGCTGAACGCCGACGATGCGTGGCCGAGCCTGACTGACATCGCGCAAATTCACTACGTTGGCTCAGCCGACGAGATTATCGATGAATCCCTGGCAGAATCCTTCCTCAACCGCTGCCACCCACGCCATCAACCGGAAACCATCGGTCTCCAGAGACAGCGCTTGCCACGATCGAGCGCTGGCCAGTTGCTCGGCAAGTGACAGCCGTTCGTTTAGGTCCGATACGCTACACCCAACCACCAGCAGCAGCACCAGGAGTGCTGCGTTAGCCGTGCCGCGATAGGGGCTCAAAATCCCGCCATCAGAACGATCCCACCCCAAAGGACGAGGAAAACTCCAGTCACCCGGCTCAAGATCACACCTTGGGGAACGATTTTTTCTAGCAAAACAAATGCCGCGAGCACGGCGATCCAGGCGACGTTCATCACACCAAGCACGAATAGCAGCGCCATCAGCAGCCAACAACATCCGACGCAGTACATGCCATGGTGCACGCCCATTCGCAGTGCCCCGGCATGGCCGTCCTGCCAATAGGCCATCAGGAAACCGATCGGCGACCGGCAGTGCTCGAGGCACGCATGTTTGAGCGGGGTCCATTGGAAAAAGCCGGCCGCGATGAGCAAGCCACCGGCCACGAGTGGGGTGGCTCGACCCATCACCGACGTCAACAATCCAGAACCGTGGAACAACCCGTTGAGCAACGTCGCGGCGAGCGAAAAAACCACCCAGACGACCAGATAACCGACCATGAAAACGCTGGGCGCCACGGCGCTACGGTTATGAGATGCGCGCCGTTGACCCACTTTCTCGAATAACAAGATCATAGGTACTGCCGATGGCAACATCATGGCGATCATCATCACGGTCCACATCGCGAACATGAAAAGAAAGTCTGTGAGGCCCCAGCCGAAGCTCCTCGGCATGGCTGCCATCAGGGGACCGGCGCTCGAACCCATCTCGAACGCAAGAAGCGCTATGTAGCCCCATGCGCCGAGGGTCAAGAAACCGATGGCAACGATCGTCCATACCCGATCGCGGGTAAAGACATGCAGCACCGAACGTGTACTCGTTAGGCGACCTGCCAGTCGATCTGGCCAACGGCTCCCGACTTCGATTCCCAGGTTTCGGGCAGGTCCGGGTCCTTCCACGAACTACCTGCGGAGGGTGCGAGCTCCGCGGTGCTGTTTTCGAACTCGAAGGCGAGGATGAACCCGGCATTTTGCATGGTCATGCGATCACCCGCATCGTTCACGAGCCGTTTGGAGACGATCTCGCCTACGCCTTCAACCGTCGCGCGGATATTGCCGTTTTCGTCGGTGACTTCGATACGCGCCCGTTTGGTCGGCAACCAATTCGCGATCAAGCTTGCCGGCACCTCCATTGGGCCGCCTTCTTTCGCTTGAAAGATCTTTTCGAGTTCGCGCTCCTGTTCCGGCGTGGTCCGATCGTCGACGTAAACGCGCGCCGTGCCGTCGCCATCGAATAAGGTCGGCCCGGGGTAAAACAACCCCACGACCACGTTCAATCCACCAATATCGATGCCGTCTGATTGACCTTCACGGATGCGAACCAGCAGAGGTGTGGCGCACCAGCCTTGATCCATGATCATGAGGTCCTGCACACCGTACCAGCACGGGCAAAGCATGTTGCAGCTGCAAGTTTCGATTAGTTCGCCTTTGAGACTAAATGCCATCATCAATGCTCCCTGTGACCTCGCCCGATGATACCGCTATGCACCGTCCACAAGTAAGGTGTCTCGTCCCATCTGTTCATCATTGGCGCTGCGCGTTCGAAATCGAATTTCGCGGGCCTAGCCTTTCCTGCAAGAAGCTCAGCCAACCGGTTCTTTGACACTGGATGACTGAATCGAGCGTCGTGCATGAGAATACGCATTTTCATCTGCGCGACCGTGTACGCGAATCAACGTGTCCCAATCTGACGGCGACATCTTCGCATCGTCCAATCCAATGATACCGAGCAGCATAGGGTTGAATTCATCTTCGTTTATCTGACGGCAAATACCCGCTAGCGCATCGTCAAACGCGTCACGCCCGACCCGCTTCATACCCTCTGTGAACAAGGCGCAATATCCACCCTCCGTAAAACGGTAGGTACGCCCGCCAAGCGCTGAAGATTCGGCTTTGTGCCGTTCGCGCAACTTCATCAGCTCATCACCTTCCGGTGATGATCCTCGAACCTTCAGGTCCTCCGAGCATCCGGAGCCGACATCCGTGATCTCGGGTCGATCGATGCATTGAGCAAGCTACCGTTGCTCAACCGGCAGGATATTCAAGCGGCCGATGACGACTTCTGCTGCGACGGCATACCCACCGATCAAGGCAAATTGGGGAGACGCAGACCTCAGGGTCCACGGGCGAACCGGTTCGGGTCAAGAAGACGGGAATCTCGCGACTGTTTCAGCACGCTTATGCCTTACGCAACCACGAGTGGCATCAAATACCCTTCACGTCCCGCTGCACGGCCATAAAGCCAAACGCGCCATATCGCGAGCATCCGAACTGGGGTGCGCCGCATGTGCACCTACACACGACGGGCCCTGCGCAGATCATTCCCATAACCACGCCGCTTCACGAGCAGATGCAGCTGCTGAGCCGGTTTCAGTCGGAAACCCTCTTGATACATCCGTGCAACCTCAGAGGGCTCTTAGATCGATGGCGCGACGAGGGGTTCACACATGAGCCTTCGAGGCGTTAGCGACCGCTCTCGGCGTGAGCCTGTAAACGCGCCTCTTCTGCTTCGAGCGTACGTGCTCCCTTGAGGATGCCGGGCATCGCGTAATTGCCCTCGTGGCATGCATACTCGAATACGGGTTCTGCGGACGCCCGCATCTGAATCCTCACCGTGAAATTCTGCGCAAACGTCGCGGGATCGTCGACCGTGTACTCGTAAAGCAGGCGTCCCTCGCCGACGGGGGTAAATCGCTCGATTAAATGCAGGGTCGTTCCCGAACCGACACCGCCGCTCTGATCGAGCGCGGCAATGGTCGCGGGCAGTTGAAAGGTTGCCGTCTTGTCGGTGAAGTTGGTGGTGTCGACGACGAGGGTGTTGCCGTCCCAGTGCCCACGCGAATCCCCCGACCACTGAGTTACGTCGCGGGGCGAATGCGGCGTGCCATCCAAGGGAATGATGCGGGCATCGTGGATCATCTCGGTGACGAGAACGACGTGGTCGGGAGTCTGAACGATTCGAAGGTTGTTGTTGTACGCGCTTGGCGTGAGCGGCGGACCTGCGTTGAGTCCCACCAGACACCGTTCGGAGAGCCCGAGCGTCTCCGGTCCGGCGGGGCGAAACGTCACGGGATTGGCGCTAAAAGAGAAGAGGTCGCGCACCGGTGGCGTACGTAACCGATTCTGCTCCTGCAAAGTGTTGAGCGCCTCGGCTGTAAGTTCCGGTAACCGGCCATCGGGGGGATCGACGATCAGCGAGGTCCGCATATCCTCGTTGAGTTCCGTACCCCAGTCGTACCAGAACGTGTTGTATGCGCCTTCGACGTCGGCTGACGCCTCGCCAGTGCGTCTGTCCACATCCTGCGATTCGACAATGCGGTCGCGCAGGACCCGCGCTTCCTCGGCCGTGAGTACTGCCTTGCCGGCAAGTTCCGGCGGACGCTCGAGCGGGGTCAGCGTGCGAAAATCCCAGACCCCATGGATGGCGGGAGCGCCCCAGGACGTGCGCTCGAGCTCGTAAGTAGAGGCATCGTCCGCCAACGCGTCGCAGGCTATGCACCATGGCAGTATGGTCGCGAGGCCGGTAGCCGCTAGGAAATTACGCGTTCGCATCATCTCGCCGCCCTCCCCGGAGGGTTTTTCTCAGGTTACCAGATGTGCCGGTTCACCACCTCGTTTCCGTGAAGCGTCGCGCCCCATTGGCGCGCGACGCTGACAGGGGCAAAAAGAACCAGCAGATTAGCGAAGTTGTTTCCAGGTTAGGCGTGCCCGGCAACGGCGCGTGGTTCGTACAGCGCCTCCAGCTCAGCGATGTCATCGTCGGAAAGCTCGACCTCAACTGCCCCAAGCGCATCTTCGAGCTGCTGCAGTTTCGATGCGCCGATGATCGGCGCGGTGACCCCCGGCTTCGACAACAGCCAGGCCAGCGCGGTCTGTGCGGGTTTGACGCCCAGGCGTTCCGCCGTTTCCGCGTTGCGGTCGACCAACGCCACGTCCGAGTCGCGGTACAGAACGGTGGTGAATTCATCCGACTTGGCGCGCACGGTGTCTTTCAGGGTTTCCCGGGTGCGTGCCAGGTAGCCGCGTGCCAGCGGGCTCCAAGGGATCAGTCCCACGCCCTGGTCCGCGCACAGCGGGATCATTTCGCGTTCCTCTTCACGGTAGAGCAGGTTGTAGTGATTCTGCATGCTGACGAATCGTGCGCAGCCGCGGGCATCCTGGGTAAACAAGTACTTCGCCATCTGCCAAGCGAACATGCTCGAGGCACCAAGGTGGCGCACCTTGCCGGCCTTCACCAGCGCATCGAGGGCGTCGATGGTCTCCTCGATGGGGGTGCGCGGGTCGAAGCGGTGGATCTGATACAGGTCGATATAGTCGGTGCCGAGACGCTCGAGTGATGCATCACAGGATGCGATCACGTTCTTGCGCGACAGGCCCCAACGGTTGCGACGCCGGTTGTTGGTGCCGCCAAAGCACTTGGTGGCGATAACCACGTCTTCGCGCTCGACTTGCAGGTCTTTCAGCGCGCGTCCGAGAACCTGCTCGGAGGCGCCATTGGAATACACGTCTGCGGTGTCGAAAAAGTTGATGCCGGCGTCGAGTGCGCGCTCGACGAACGGTCTCGCCTCGTCGTACTCCAACACCCAGTCGCGCCAGTCCTTCGATCCATAGGTCATCATGCCGAGGCACAGTCGAGAGACGCTGATGCCGGTCTCACCCAGGTTTACGTATTGCATGGATTCTCCCCTGTCGAACGCTACAGTCTCGCCTAGCGACGGCACTCAGATCAATCCTCGAGGTGGGCACGCTTCTGACGGGCTCTGGACGAGAAGCACGCTTCCTGCGACGCTCACGCGGTCGATTGGCGGTAGATGAGCTTTAGGCGGGATGAGTAGATGAGCTTTAAGGGCAATGTATGAAGGACCATTGGCAGGACAGGCATTTGCTCGAAGCACCGCTGCGACCGAATCAGGAAGTGGTCGACGCCATCATCGCTGCGGTTGGCGAACGATCGGCGAGCGTTCTTCTGCTCGGCGTCACACCCGAATTGGTGGAACCCTTCGAGTGCCTGACGACCGCCTCCTCGACGATAGCGTGTTCGCATGATTCGTCTGGCGTTCACCCAGCTCGACGTCGAACGCGTGATGGCGACCACCTACGAACAAAACCGAGCATCCCGGCGAGTCATGGAAAGGTAGGCATGAGGCTCGCGAAGACCTTTCGCATCACTTCGGAAGATCTCGCGAACGCGGAAACGTACCACTCCGATTGGTTGGAGCCTTGGGACGGAGTCGACGTCGAGTACCTATTGGAAAAATCGCAGTGGCGAACTCGGTGAGGGATCCGCAATAGCGAAAATCGAGACACAGGTGACTTCATGAAAACCGCAATAGACGCAATAGACGCAATGGAAATCAAGCCCGCAAAAGGAAGTTCAATGCCGGAACCCTTTCGCAGCACACTTGGACCCTATGAAGGCCGGGCCTTAGGAGACTATTTTGGCCTGACCCAGTTCGGTGCCGCTCTCGAAGTTCTGCCGCCAGATTCTCAATCAGCACTCCGCCATTGGCACACCCAGTCCGACGAACTTGTGTTGATGCTCGAGGGAGAGCTGATCCTGGTTACGAATGA
>JAPUIA010000041.1 GCA_027297435.1 Gammaproteobacteria bacterium
TATCATTTGACACGATAAAAATAATCAATAAAAACAATGTGTTATATTATATATTGGCGGAGAGGGTGGGATTCGAACCCACGGTACAGTTACCCGTACTCTTGATTTCGAGTCAAGCCCGTTCGGCCAGCTCCGGCACCTCTCCTGATCGTTAACCTATCGTAGACCGAACGATGGCCAACAACAAAAGCTGGCCTCACCTTCGGATTAGCTAATTCTCACCCGGCATCCCTGCCGCAAGACGTTCTATCTCAGTAGCCCCAGGCCCGGCGTCCATGCCGGCCCGCACTCGCCTGTAACAGCGATGCTCGTACTTGCTTCGCAAGCGACTCCTACCCCCTGAATTCAAAGGTTTTTTGAGGTACCGCTTTACCGCAAACTACCGACATGATTACGATCATCGATGGGGGTATGGGAGGCGAGCTCATCCGGCGTGGGGCCGGTAGCCGCACGCAACTATGGTCCGCGCAGGCAATCTTGGATGCGCCGGAAACGGTCGTCACCGTGCATCGCGACTATATCGATGCCGGTGCGCGGATCATTATCACGAACTCCTACTCAACCATTCCCAGTTATCTCGCGAAGCTCGATATGGCCGACCGCTATGTGGAGTTGACTGATCTGGCCGGCAAGCTCGCTCGACAAGCCGCCGACACAGCAGCCGTTTCCGTGCGCGTCGCAGGATCACTACCACCGCTCAGCGAGAGCTACCGCGCAGATCTTGTGCCACCCGACGAGGAGGCGTTGCCCATCTACGCAAAACTAGCGGCCGCCCTTGCGCCCAGCATCGACCTCTTCATCTGCGAAACCATGTCGTGTGCGCGCGAAGCTCGCAATGCGGCGCGCATGGCACTCGAGGCGACGGGTGCACAGAAGCCGGTGTTCGTCTCCTGGACGCTGGCGGAGGCCCCCGGTCAAGGATTGCGCAGCGGCGAGTCGATCGCGCAAGCCTTCGAACTGTTGGCAGATCTCGATATCGCGGCGTTTCTCTTCAATTGCACCTCTCCCGAAGCCATCACGGCCGGCCTGTTAGAACTTCGGGACATCACCGAAAAACCCATTGGCGCTTATCCGAATCGCTTCCACGTACCCGAAGGATGGACACTCGATAACGACGTGACCACCGATTACCACGAATTGTCCGTAGCTCAGTATGTTGAGCACGCAATTCGCTGGATCGAATCCGGTGCGAGCATGGTAGGAGGCTGCTGCGGCATTGGCCCTGAATACATCGAGGCCATCGCCGCAAGAATCACTCGGCAAGAGCGGTTGTAAGGCACGTCAATAAACGCCCTCGGAGGTAACCGAGAAACCCTAGAGTGGTGACGCTCATCAGGACGTAAACGACGCCAAACTCACCGGTGACGTAGGTAAACGCACGATCGAGGAGCATGGGTCCTTCCACTGGATAGACAGCCTGGGGCACGCAAACCAGAAACACCAGTGCGACGCTCGCTATGAATACGAACCAGTCGATATTGTTTTTCGGCAAACCCGAGAGCCCCTCTTTCGCCAAAGCACCAGCCACCTGACATAGAATAGTCGACGATCAATACTCGGCGGTAGTAGCCTGCTCGTTCGAGTTGAAAGAGATTTTGGCATGCAAGCAGACCGACTACGCTCACTGCACGATCGAGAGATGTTCGAGCAACTGATAGCCGATCCCGACGTCAAGAAGGTGAACGAGCAGATCGCGAAGCGGGAGGAGAAGGGTCAATTGGGTGTGCGGCGGCACTTGTTGTCAACCGCCGTGCGGTTGAGCAAGACGATGGCGCCTGAGCTTCATCAGACGGCGAACGAGTGTGCCGAAACGCTCGAACTCGAAATTCCCTTCGAACTCTACGCCTTTCCAAGCCCGTCATTCAACGCCGCTTGCGTGAAGCCGGAGGCCGGGCGACTTTTCATCATGTTCTCATCGAGCCTGCTCGAAGCATTCGCCGATTCAGAACTGAAGTTCGTCGTTGGGCACGAACTTGGGCATCATATCTTCGATCATCATGACCTTCCGATCGGCTACATTCTGCGCGGCCGCAATCGCCCGAATCCAAGACTCGCCCTGGCGCTGACAAGTTGGTCGCGCTACGCGGAAATCTCTGCCGATCGGGCGGGCGCTTACTGCGCTCAGAATCTGCATGCAGTGGCCCACGCGCTGTTCAAACTGGCATCTGGATTGAGCGGCAGCCTGGTGACGTTTACGTTGAAGGATTTCCTGCGTCAAGTCGACGAGATGCAACTCGAAGATGCCGGGCCGGGTCAAGGTGCCCCGACGGAGGATTGGTTCTTGACTCACCCGTTCAGCCCGTTGCGTGTAAAAGCCCTGAAACTCTTCGATGACTCGGAACTCACGCGCAAGAACGGTACCTCGGTCGAAGACCTGGACGTAGGGGTGCAGGGATTGATGAGTTTGATGGAGCCGAGCTACCTGGAAGGTCGAACGGATACCGCCGAGACGATGCGTCGCCTGCTATTTGCCGCGGCGATTGTAGTGGCGGCAACGAGTGACGGAATTTCTGCTGCGGAGGTCGAGGTTTTCGAGGAATTCTTCGGCAAGCACTCGTTCAGCGACAAGCTCGACATCGACAAGATCTCCGCCGAATTACCCGATCGCATTGAACAAGCCAAAACACAAACATCCTCGCCCCAGCGTATGCAGGTGGTGCGAGATCTATGCACCATCAGCAAGGCCGACGGCCATACGACAGACGCGGAGGTCGATCAGTTGCTACAGATCGCGCATGATCTGGAGGTGTCGGCGACCTTTGTGCATCAAACGTTGAGCGACGAACCGGAACTCGATTAACACGTCGAAGATCCGTGGTAGGAGCGGCTTCAGCCGCGATCCATTGCGTTCGAAGGACAAAGGAAATCGCGGCTAAAGCCGCTCCTACCCATGTAGTTCAGTCGATTCGGTCAATGACGGCGACGCAGACGTTCGTGGCCTTTGGAATCTTTATCCGCCGAACGTAGCTCGATGCCTAACACCTTGGTGGGTTCTGCGGTTTCCGGCGATTTGCAGAGAGACTGTAATATCGCACGAGCATTTTCCGCTTGTCGTTCATTCAGTTCACCGATGACCTCGGATTGCAAACGTACCAGTACCGCTTCCGCATCGCACTCCGCGTCGCCTTTTGCAAGAACGGCGGGTGTCGCGACAAGCGCGACCACCAAAACAATGTAACGCACCATCTCGAGTCTCCATTCAGTCACGGTCATGGTAGCGTCGGGCGTCACTCGGGTTGCTCGAGCGCGGCTGTCGCGAAATTGAAATGCGGCCGGGTTTTCGTGAACAGCACCGCCGGTTCTTCGACGATGAACCGCATGGGATGTCCAGGCATCAAGCGAAACCAACTCCAGGGCCGCAATGTGCGCGTCACCTCTGTCTGCCAAGAGACGATGCCGCTCAAGACAAATAGCTCGCGACAGTAGTAGCTTGCCGCGATGCGCACGTGACTGCCTGGCGCCGCACGAATCACTTGCACGCGCTCACCTTGATATTCGTGCAACGTATCGACCTCCCAACCCGTCTCGGGACATGACGTCTGGATACTCACGGCACATTGACGCTGGTCATCTTCCGCGAACTGGCGGAGCTTGACGAAGATAGTACAACCGGGATCGCTAAACGGCACATGCGCGCTGCCGGGTGGATTGCGCACGTAGGTCATCGGCGGGTAGCGACCGTGATCGTCGCCAAACTCACCGTCCAGCACCACGAACTCCTCTCCCAACGCGTGGTCGTGCGCACTGAACGTGGCGCCTTTGGCATAACGCACGATGCTTGTGGCCACCGCAACCTCGTCGCCGATGCGGTCTAACATCACCCTGTCGACACCCTTCAGCGGAGACGCCACCCATTCGTGGTCTTCGGGCAGAACGTGGACTATCTGGTCGAAGTCGGCTCGTATACGCATAAAAGCTACCTCTAAGTCAGCGGCCCGGGGACGAATGGGTGACCCAAATAATACCTGCCAACGAGCCCGTAGTACTGCAACCGACCCTGTACGTGCTGGGTTATCACGTGCATGTCCTGAAACCGGCGCTGTAGCGGGTTCGATCGGTAAATGCTGCTCGATCCGGCGACCGTGTAGGCCAAATCGAGCGCGGCAGCCGCCTCGCGAATGACGTGGGTGCCGGTCATGCGCAACGCAATACGTTGGTCATCGGCGATGGCATCTTGGTCACCCAGTTTGTCCAAAACGTCCGAGACGGTGTCATACAGGAACGCGCGGCCTGCCCGCCAGCGAATCTCGGCCTCGCCGAGAAGTTTTTGCACGTCAGGATCGTCTTTCAGCACCTGCGTCCCAAATCTCGGAAATTTTCCTTGCGCCAAATCGAACACGGCATCAAGCGCCGCACGTGCCACGCCGAGCGCAACCGAGGCGAAGCTCACAGCGAACACCAAGCCGGTTGGCAAACGGTAGTAGACACCGTCGTGTTGCGCAACGCCGCTTAGATCAGCGACGAAGCGGTTTTCGATTTCGAGTCTTTCGACGGAAAATTCGTAACTGGCGGTACCACGCAGTCCTTGCACGTCCCAGGTGTCGTAGAAAGTGGCTTGAGATTTAGGAAAGAATGACGACACCCACCGCTTGCTGTCTTTCACTCGCGCGGCGCCCGTCATCCAGGTTGCATGCCGACAACCGCTCGAAAAACCCCACCGTCCGCTCAAGCGCCACACGTCACCGACCGGTTCCGCCACACATTTGCCCGGTGGTCCGTTTGCAACGCATGCGGCAGGATCATCCCAGATCTCGTGGATGGCTTCAGGTTGCAACCAGACGCTGGTGGTGCCGATGACGGCACCCTGGTTAACGCACCAAGCAGTACTGGCATCCGCCTCGGCATAGGTTTGCACCGCGCCAAGATAGTCGAGAAACGGCGCTTCCAAACCGCCGAACTTTTGCGGTATGAGCAAACGGAACGCGCCTGCTTTTTTGAGCCCGGCAACAATGTCATCCGTAAGCGAGCGTGTTGTGTCGATCTCGTCGGCGACCGCGAGAATGTTCTCGCGGAAGCTCTCAGCGACCGCTTGCGCGGTTTTAGGCACGCAAAGTGATTCCTGCAAGGGCGCCGGTCGGCGACCCGTTCTGCATGAACACCTGGCCATTGACCAACGTATAGTCGTAGCCACTCGCGGTTTGCACGTAACGTCCGGCTTGCTCCGGAAAATCGTTGCGATACTCAGGCAGATGCAGATCAATATTATCCAGATCGATCACGTTCACGTCCGCAAACGCACCGGTCCGCAGGACACCCCGGTCGCGGATGCCAAACAGCTCGGCAGTTTCAGACGTCCAACCGCGAATCGCTTCTTCGATGGCAATCACGCCGCGTTCACGCACCCAGTAGGCCAGTAGCCAACTCGGCGAGCTGGCGTCCATTATCTGGCCAACATGGGCACCGGAGTCGCCTAACCCCATCACCACCGTCGGGTGGGTCAGCATGTCTTCGATTGCCTGCATACTTTGATTGAGTCCGGGGAAGTAAAGTACCACTCTGCCGCGGTATTCGCGGTTCAATTCGATGAACGCTTGCACGGGGCTCACACGCCTGCTTTCAGCGTATGCCGTCAAAGAGTTCTTCTGATCATGCGCATAGTGCACCTTGCCGTCTCGCAAGATATAGGCCTGTGTCAGATCGAGACGCGTCGGATGAGCTTCCGCCTCGGCAATCAACGCAGCCGTTGCGGTTGCGTCATCTAGCATCGCAAGTCGCTCGGCAAACGGGCGCTTCGACATGGCGCGCCAAGCCGGAGCGTCATGCCAGGGCGTGATGTGGTCCAACGCGAACAATATTCCTACGCCGCGCGATGTCGTCTGGGGTCGCAGGTACGCGCCGTCGCGGTTCTCCTCATCGGCGAACTCGATGACCCGCTGATAGAGTTGCGGGCGACGATTGCTATGCACCAGACCGAACGTGACCTTGACGTTGTTCTCGCGAGACAGCTGGCCCATCCAGCCGACCTCTGCGCGGGTGTTGTCCAAGTCCTCGTTGTCCCGTTCGCCCAACCTCGCTGCCGCCTCGAATACACCCTTGGCGTGCTTGCCCAACACGCCGCCGATGGCCAACAATTCTTCCGATCCTGCATAGGTGCCGGGTACAGGCCGTCCGTCCGGTACGCGATGCATGAAGGTGCGAGATGTCGAAAACCCCAGGGCGCCCGAACCTATGGCCTCATCGACGAGTGCACACATCTTGTCGATATCGTCCGCATTGGCGGGTTCCTCATCGAGGCTGCGCTCACCCATGGCGTGATAGCGCACGGCACAGTGGCCCACCATGCCGCCGACATTCACCCCCTTGGGCATCGCATCGATGGCCAACAGGTACTCACCATAGGTTTCCCAGTTCCACGGCAAGCCCGACAGAATGCTTTTGGCCGGAATGTCTTCCACGGATTCCATCATCTCGGCAAGGTATTGACGATCCTCCGGCTTGCAGGGCGCAAACGTGACGCCGCAGTTGCCGAGCACCACCGACGTGACGCCGTGGTAGCAAGAGGACGACGCGATCGGGTCCCAGGCAATCTGCGCGTCGAGATGGGTATGAATGTCCACAAAGCCTGGCGTGACGAGCTTGCCGGTGGCATCGATCTCGCGGCGCCCCTCGCCTGTCACCTCGCCGACATGGCTGATGCGATCGCCGTCGATTGCCACGTCGGCAGCGATGCCTTTTACGCCGGTGCCGTCGATAACCGTCCCATTACGAATCACGATGTCGTGCGCCATGCCGCCCTCCCCCAATGTGAATTCTCAAAGCCTAAGGATTACAGGTACGCGCTGCAACACATACACTAATAGGATGTTGTTGCGCATTCTGACTTGGCCCCTCAAAGCACCCGGATACTGGTTGCTGTTGTTCTGGACGGTCGTCGCCGGCTTGCTCGCCAACATCATCGTCTGGTACGAAGCCTATCCGGTCGCTGCCGGGGGCGGTATCGCAATGTCGCTAGCCATCTGGTACGCCGCGTTCGGTATGCTTGCGCTGCACGGGCAACGGCTGCTGCTGCACGAAGCCCGGGGTTTGGAAGACGACCCAATCCCCGGGGTCAGCGACGTCAACCCGTTCACTGAAGGGCGATGTCTCGGGTACGCCATGCTATTTTTGGTGCCGGTCACCATCGCGTTCTCGATGGGCGACACGCCCAATTGGTTCGCCGTCGCCATCGCAACGCTGGTGCTGTCCGTATTCTGGCTAAGCGTCAATCTCGAGGGCTCGATCACCGATGGGCTACGGCCTGCAACACTGGGCAAGCTCATCAAAGGCCTCAACATCGACCTCGCCGGTTATGCCGTACTGATCTTCATCGGCCTCGGCGGATTGGCCTACGCCATCAAAGCCAATAGTATTCTCTTGCTCGGACTCGCGGGCTACCTGTTTCTGGTCTGCCAGGCGACGATGGGACGATTGCTCTACTACCGCCGAAAGGAACTCGAGCTTTTTACGGAGCGCAGCCCCGAACAACTCCTGGAAATAGAGTTCGCAGAAGAGGCAAATCGCCGGGATAAACTATTCAACGAGCTCAACACGCTGTGCGGGAGCGGACGCGTTCAAGACGCTCATCAACTGCTGGACGGGTTCATTCGAGATCAATATGTAGCACTCGACCCGCAGATGCACGAGCGACTATTGTTGTTTCAAGACAAGCGACTAACCCTGGAACACGGTGTGCGTTACCTGCAACGCCTACTCGATCGCAAGGAGACCAGACAAGCCTGGAAGGTCTTCAAGACCTGCTTGCAACACGATGACCGGTTTCGTCCTTTAACCGACGAAGCATTCATCAAGGTGACGCGCGGCGCCGACAAACAAGACGCAGAGCAAGTCGCCGAGTTGCTCGCCGACTTCAACCGGGCATATCCGGAAAGCCACCTCACTGCCAACGCAAAGTTTCGCCATGCGCGGGTGCTGATCGAACTTTTGGACGACGAGGCTCGAGGCCGCGAAATCCTGAACGATATCGAAGCCACGCACCCAGAGTTCGCCCAAAGAAAAGCCTTTCGTGGATACCGGAACTAAACCCGGGCCAGCTTTTGAGGAGCACGATGCCGAACGATGAATCACTCAAGGTGGACGTCGCGACTCATTTCGAGTTTGGCGAGAACTGGGCAGCTTTTTCCGGGTCGATCAACGAGGCAAGAATTCGCGAGGCTGAACTCGGTATCACAAATTTGATATCAACCGGCGAACTGGCGGGCCGCTCGTTTCTGGACATCGGCTGCGGCTCTGGAATACATTCGCTCGCTGCTCTCAATCTGGGAGCGGAATCCGTTACCGCTATCGATATCGATCCCGCCAGCGTCGCAACATCCAAACACACGCTGGAGAAATTTTCGGCGACAGGCAAATTTCGATGTCTGGTAGGGAGCGTTTTCGATTCGCCGCTCGATGACGATGAGAGATTCGATATCGTTTATAGCTGGGGCGTCTTGCACCATACGGGGAGCATGTGGGAAGCCATTGAAAATGCCATCGACCGAGTAACTCCAGATGGCAAACTGGTTATCGCGATCTATCTGAAAACTCCGTTTTGTCGTTTCTGGAAGGCCGAGAAAAGATTCTTTAAAAGCTTACCCAAGTTATTGCGATGGCCGATCGTATGGCTGTATTCGGCATTGTGCTTTATACGCATCCTAGCCAAAGGTGAAAATCCGATTTCTCACATTGCAGAGTATGAAAAGCACCGTGGCATGAGTTGGTACCGTGACCGCATCGATTGGCTCGGCGGTTACCCGTACGAAAGCGCGTCTTCGGAAGAAATCGTTAATTTCGTCAAACGCCACGGCGGCGAGCTCGAGAAAGCAGTCGGCACAACCCCTAGCATCGGTTTACTGGGTTCAGGATGTGCAGAGTACGTATTCGAATTCGGACGGGCCGATGCCGGGTAGAGGGCACCTCTATTTACCTACCCGCTTCGCTCGAGCTCTGCAACGATCCGAGCGTGGGTCGGGCCGTCGAGCCGATACATTCTCGCCGCCAATATCATGATTACCATGATCCCCGCCGGTGCCAACGTCATCAGGTTATGAATCGCAGCGAGCGAGGCGGCCGATTGGTCGACGTTAGCGACGTAACCCGACCAGGCAAGCGCGCCGGCCATACCGGCGCCGCCGATGGTTTTGGCAAGTTTCTGAAAGAAACTCGACATCGCGAAAATGGCTCCGTCGGCGCGGACGCCCAAGCGCCACTGAGCATATTCCACCGTATCCGGTAGCATGGCCCAGCCGAGTACGGCGATCGGAGTACCACCCAACGCTAACAGTCCACCCCACACAAATATCATTTCAATGTTGCTATAGGGCGTGAAATACATGCCGATGGCGGCAAATATGGTGACGATCGCACCAATCATGATACCGCCCGACTTGCCATAACGATCGGCGAGTCGCGGCGTGAAGATGAGTCCGACGAACATGATCGGCATCGTGATTGCAAACCAAGTGTCGATCAGATCCGGTCGTTGCAGGTTGTACTTGAAATAGTAGATGGCAGCGGCTTGGCGAATGGTGAACGACAGCATCCCGCAGGTGAACAGCACCATCACGATCAGCAGCGGCGGGTTTAAAAACACCGCCTTCAGGCTATCGGTGAGGGCCAGCTTCTGAGTCTTCGGTGGTTGGATGCGCTCGCGCGTTTGCCAAACGGTCACCCACATCAGCAAGGTTGCGATCACGGCGAACAACACCATGGACCACTGATAACCTTGAGCTTCCGAATCAAACAGACCAACCAGCGCAGGCATGCCCGCGGAGATCACGTACCCGCCGCCAAAGGCGCACGCCATACGAACCGTGGAGAGCACAGTGCGTTCGTGATGATCGGCCGTCAATGAGGCGGTCAGCGCCGAGTAAGGAATTGATACCACCGTAAAAGCGATGCCAAAACCAATGTAGGTGAGATAGGCCCACCAGAGCTTGCCGTCGGCGTCGAGATCGGGTGACGAAAAAATCATCACCGCAAACACCCCAAGCGGTATCGCACCGAACAGCATATAGGGTCGCAGCCTACCCCACCGACTTTGCGTGCGTTCGGCGAGCACACCCATCAGCGGGTCGGTGACCGCGTCGATGAACCGCGCAACCAGCATCACGCCCGCTGCCGCTGCCGCCGAAATACCGTACACGTCAGTGTAGAAATAGAGCAGGTAGGTCATCGCCGAGATGAAGTAGAGGTTGATACCGAAGTCGGCGACGCCGTAGCCAACGCGTTGGTTGTTGGATAGCTTGTCGGTGTGCATGCGGGACGCTGCTAGATCACGCCTGAGGTTTTCAGCGCCTCTATCTGTGCGTCGTCGTAACCAAACTGACGCAAGACCGCAACGGAGTCTTGACCGGGGTCGGGTGCTGCGGTGTCGAAGGTGTCGGGCTGGCGAAAGGCGCTCATATTGATCGGCGAGCGAATGAGATTCAAATCTCCCAGTTGCGAGTGCGGCGCGGCTTTGGCCATGCGTAAGAACTTGACCTGCTCGTCCTCGAATGCCTGGCCGATGTCGTTGATCGGCCCGCACGGTACACCCGCGGCGTTCAGCTTGGATACCAAATCCGCGGTCGTGAATTGTTGGGTGACGGCGTTGATGTCCTGATTCAACTGAACCTTGCGTTTCACCCGTTCACCCCGCTTCTTGTATTCCGGTTTGTCGAACAACTCGCTCGCGTCAAGCGCGCCGCAAAACCGTTCCCACAGGCGCTGGCTGGGTGCGGCAAGGTTCACCAGGCCGTCCGCGGAGCGAAACGTCCCCATCGGGGTTGAGTATGGATGGTCATTGCCTTGCTGTTCAGGCACTTCGCCGCTCATCGTGTAGCGAGCCCCTTGAAAATCGAGCTTGCTCATCATGGCTTCCAGCAGCGACGTATGTACCCACTGTCCTTCGCCGGTACGCTCGCGATGCAGCAGCGCAAGCAATATGCCTTGCCCCAAAAACATACCGGCGGAGGTGTCGCTAATTGCAATGCCCACACGCCAGGGACCGGTGCCCGGCTGACCGGTTATGGACATGAGACCGCTCATGCCCTGAACGATTTGATCGACACCCGCCCGGTCACTGTAGGGGCCATCTTGACCAAATCCGGAGATGCTCGCATAGATGATATTCGGATTCACGCCTTTCACCGATTCATAGTCGACCTTCAAGCGGTGTTTGACTTCCGCTTTGAAGTTCTCCACCACGACATCGGCGTCTTCCGCCAAGCGCATGAACACCGCGTGCCCCTCTGGATGCTTGAGGTTGAGGGTCAGACCTTGCTTGTTGCGGTGCAGATTCTGCTCGTCGGGCCCGCGTCGCGCGCCGGTGACTGCACGACCCGCGCCCGATGGATCTGGGGGTGCCTCTATCTTGATGACGTGAGCGCCCCAATCCGCCAGCAGTCGTACGGCCGTCGGCCCGGCTCGAGCATGGGTCAGGTCCAAGACTCGAATATGCTCAAGCGGACCCACAACCCAAGCCTAGCGAATCAGACGTCCGGGCAACGCGTCGGTTGCTTCACCGTTTTCATAGGTGACTTCGCCGCTTACGATCGTCGCAAGGTAGCCATCGGCTTTTTGCTGCAACCGAGCGCCCCCTGCCGGTAAATCGTGCACGATTTCCGGAGCTCTGACCTGCAAGTTGTCGAAATCGATGATATTGATATCCGCTTTCATGCCCGGCGCCACGATACCGCGATCGGTCAACTCGACGGCCCTCGCCGTGTCATGCGTCTGGTTCTTGACCAGCGTCGGCAAGTCGATCTGCGCGCCGCGCGTTCTGTCTCGACCCCAATGGGTAATCAGCGTGGTGATGAAGCTGGCATCGCAGATGGTACCGACGTGAGCGCCTCCGTCTCCCAAACCCATGACGGTATGCTCGTGCAGAATCATGTCACGACAGCAGTCGAGGTTGTTCTCAGCGTAGTTCGCAAACGGCGCGTAAAGGATGTTCTTACCCTCGTTCGCCAACAAGAGGTCGTACGCCAAGTCCCAAGCATCCCGGCCGGCGCGCTCGGCTTCGGCAAAGATGCTGTCTTCCGGCGACGGTTCGTAGTCCGGCGGATCCTGCATGAGCCAAAGTTTGCGACCGCCGTCCATTACGTTGAAAAGACGTCGGAACCCGGGCTTTGGCTCCTCCGCCAAAATACGTCGGCGGCGTTCAGGATCCTGCAGCGCGTCGATCCGCGCAGCTATAGGCAACCTGGCGACTTCCATGTACGAAGCCCGTGTGGTGAAGGGGCTGAGTGTCGTGGTCAACCCCAACAGGATGCCAATGGGGCGCGGTGCCACTTGGCCGCGCATCACCAACCCCGAATCGCAGGCCCTTTCGATCTTGCCCAACAGCTTGCGCCAACCGTGGGGGCTAATGCCTTGGGCCAGCGAAATCGACATCGGTCGCCCGCTCGTGCCGGCCATTTGCTGTAGGTAAGAGAACTCCTCTTCGATGTCGTCGAAATCCGAGATCATCTCCACGACGCCGCGGCCAGCTTTTTTCATACCGAGGGCAATGCCCAACAACTCGTCGAGCTCGGCCTTCAACGACGGCGTCGGCGCACCCTTGCTACTGCGGTGATTGAGCGTTCGCGAGCTGGAAAAACCCAGCGCTCCGGCTTGGATCGCTTCCGTCGTAAGGTCGCGCATCACAGCAATGTCATCCGGGGTAGCCGGCTCCCGGTCGGCGCCCCGCGCACCCATCACATAGACGCGCAACGCTCCGTGTGGCAGTTGCGCACCAATGTCCATGTCGAATTGGCGTTGACCGAGAAAATCCAGGTAATCCGGAAACGACTCCCACTCCCAAGTGATGCCTTCATCCAACACAGCACCCGGAATGTCTTCAACGCCTTCCATCAATTCGACCAACAGGTCGTGATCCGTAGGTCGCACCGGCGCGAACCCCACGCCACAGTTACCCATGACCACGGTGGTAACCCCATGATGGCTCGACGGCGACATGCGATTCGACCACGTCGCTTGACCATCATAATGGGTGTGAATATCGACAAAACCCGGTGTGACAAGGGCGCCCGCCGCGTCGATTTCGCGATGACCGCTACCGCCGACATCGCCCACTTCGACAATGCGCGATCCTTCTATGGCAATGTCGGCCGTGCGGGCATTCGCGCCGCTGCCGTCGACCAGGTTGCCGCCCCGAATCACCAGATCATGCTTTGCCATGCTATGCCCTCGTCAATCGAACGGTTGTATCACAGCGCCGTTACCGTGTCAGGCGACGCGCTCGCTCATGAATGCCGCCATCTCATCGAGGGCTTCCTGGCTTTCCGGGACCGCGAACACCTGGTAAACGTGCACCAAGCCCTCGCCTATCGATAGCGTGACGTCGACACCCGCGGCCTCGGCCTTTTCCGCCACGCGCACCGCATCGTCCAGAAGTACCTCGCGCGTACCGACCTGGATGAGTAGCGGAGGCATACCGACATAGTCGCCGTGCAAGGGCGACGCCAGCGGGTTGCGTAAATCATTAGGCGCGTACGCCGAACTCATGTCCGCTAAGCCCCCGTCGGGGATAAGTGGGTCGTCTACGGCACCCGGCTTGGCAGAATCGCCCGTGCCTTCCAGGTCTGTCCAAGGCGAGAAACATACCCCGCAGGCCGGCAGCGGATCACCGGCATCCTTGAGCGCTAGCAACGTCGCCAGCGTCAACCCGCCACCCGCGGAATCACCGGCAATGGTGATCTGATTGGCCGCGACGCCTTCGTTCAACAGCCATCGATAGGCCATGGTCGCGTCGTCGACCGCAGCAGGAAACGGATTCTCAGGTGCGAGCCGATAGTTGATGACACAAACGCGAGCGCCCGTGGTTCGCGAAACTCTCGAAGCGAACTCCCGATACCCGACATTCGAGCCGATCACGTAGCCACCGCCATGGAAGTAGAGCACCACCCGGTCGGCGTCCGCACCCGGCGCCGTGACCCAATCCGCAGCGATATGTTCTATCTCGAACGCATCGATCGTGATGTCGTCGGCAACCGGAAACTTGGCGAGCATGTCTTCGTAGCCTTGCCGCTGCTCCTCTATCGTCGGCGCCTCCAATGCGTCGCTGGCCGCAATCATCGCCACGAAGGCCTCGTGTTCTTGGCTCGGCATAGTTTCCTTCCACGTGCTGAAGGCTCAACAGTACAACAAAACGACCCCAGTTTTACCCCTGATTCGAGTTCCCCCACGTTTCCCAGTAGGTCACGTGGGTAGCGTCCAAACGATCGGCCTTTCTGAGTTTGGCCCCCTTGGTATAGGCGACCGGTAGCATCACCGTTTGCACAACGCCATCCGGCATACCGAGAATCGCGGCAACCTCCTGCTGACGCGAAGCCAACAACGTCGTCCATGTGGCACCGAGGTTGCGTGCCCGCAGCGCGAGCATCAGCGACCAAGCGGCCGGCAGGATAGATCCGTAGTAGGCTACCTGACCGGCGATCTCGGCCCCCGGCTTATCGGCGGTCGTGCAGACGAAGATCATCGCCGGAATTTCATGCAGCCTGTCGACGAGCGCCTGTTGGGTGGCCTTCACCTCGATACCCCGCTGTCGTGCGAGATCCGTCAACACGGCCCGGTACAGGTCTGCAAGTTGGCGCTTCCTGTCCGGTTCCGTCACCACCAAGAACCGCCAACTTTCGCCACCCAGTCCGGTCGGCGCTTGTGTTGCGATATTCACGCACTCGAAGATCGTTTCCGGTTCAACCGCCCGATCGAAGTCCAACTTACGGCGCACCGAACGAGCCGTACTGAGTACCGCGTCGACGCTGGCAAGATCGAGTAGTTCGGCCACTACTTACCTTGCCATCGAGGTTCGCGTTTCTTGGCAAACGCCCGCGGGCCCTCTAGCGCGTCCTCGCTCTTCCGCCGCAGCACTTCGGTCTCATATTCGGTCGCAAACGCTTCCGGAAGCGACCTATCTAGGCCCCGCATCGCCGCTTCCTTGGTCGCCCGCACCGCCAACGGCGCGCAACGCACTATATCGGCCACCCATTGGGCGACGGCCGCATCGAGATCTTCCCGCGGCACGACTTGGTTGACCAAGCCAAGCTCGTACGCGCGAGCCGCGGACATATGACGACCGGTTAGCAGGTAACCCATCGCCGGTTTCAAACCAATTTGGCGCGGCAACCTGTGGACGCCGACCCCGCCCGCGATCAAACCACGCCGTGGTTCCGGCAAGCCGAGTTCGGCATGTTCGGCGGCCACTATGATGTCACACGCCAATGCCAGCTCCAGACCGCCTCCCAGCGCAAAACCATTGACGCGCGCGATCACCGGCTTAGGAAAGTGCCAACGTTGATTCAGCGGCGTCGTTTCCGATTGCATGCGCGTCCATTCGGCGCGCTGCGCCTCGTCGGCGTCTCTCTCAATGGCTCGATGCTTCAGATCGGCTCCGGCGGAGAACGGGCGTTCTCCGGCTCCGGTAACCACTGCCAGCCAAATGTCGTCGTTGGCCTCGACCTCGTCGAAGTGTTTCGAAAGCGCCCATCTGAGTTCCGGATTGAACGAGTTCAGCGCGTCCGGTCGATTCAACGTGATGTAGGCGACTTTATCCCGCACCACGAATTGGGTGATTTGCGCCATCAGTGCACAGCCTCCCAGTACTCGCGCAGTGCATCGATGTGCGCTTGCGGGCCCGACAACCCCGCGCCCATGGCGCGCATCGACACATAGTCGGCCCCGGCCGCACGCCACGCTTCAATGTCCTCGGCCCAACGGCCCGGACCATCGGTGTAGTTGAGCATGCATTCCGCGCCAAACGCATCGGCATCTCGTCCTGCTTCGTCCAAATACGAGCGGATTCGATCCAAACTCGCCAAGCCATTCGCGCTGCCGCCTGCGAAGATGAACCCATCCGCCATCCGTGCCGCGCGCCGAAAGGCGACCTCGCTGAAACCCCCCAGCCAAATGGGAATTTGCCGCCCCGGCAGTGGTTTCAAACCGGCGCGCTCAATACGATGATCCACCCCCGTGTAGTCAATCACCGGATTGGCCCACAACTCGCGCAGCACGACGATCTGTTCTTCTTGCCGTCGCCCGCGATCCGCGAAGTTCTTGCCTAGGCTTTCGTACTCGACGAAGTTCCATCCGGTGCCAACGCCAAGCCGCAGACGTCCGCCGGAGAGGATGTCCACTTCCGCCGCCTGCTTGGCAACCAAGGCGGTTTGTCGCTGCGGCAAGATGATCACGCCCGTCACCAATTCGACGCGCTCCGTACAGGCAGCAAAATAGCCGAAGAGTACGAACGGCTCGTGGAAGGCAGATTCTTCGGTGTAGGGCCCCGTAAGCTTCGGTTTACGGTCTTCGTGCACGGCACCCAACACATGGTCGTAAGCGAGCAAGTGGCTGTAACCCAGTGCTTCTGCGGCTTGCGCCCAGTCGCGTAGAACCACCGGATCGTTACCTATTTCCAGGTGTGGAAAAACTGCACCTATATTCATCTACCCTCCCCAGACTAACCGGTCACTTACAACGCGTGTTGCTCCACGCTAAACGCTGCGTCGCTCAAGCGTACCCGCACCTCCCCCTGCCCGCCGTTGGCCAACAAGTCGAGTACTTCTTTAGCCAGCACAGCCACCGGCATGAGGTCGATAGACCCGTTCTTGAGCGCATCGGGCACGATGGGTGTGTCCACCGCCCCGGGGCAAATAGCGTTGATCCGCAACGGTGCATCACCCATTGCTTGGGCAACGCTGCGCACGAGGCCGACGAGTGCATGCTTAGTCGCTGCATAGAACGGATCGATAGACATGCCAATCAATCCGGCGATGGATGCTGTCACCGTAATCGCACCGCCCCGTTCCCGCATGTGTGGCATCAACGCACGCAAACCGAACACGACGCCATCGAGATTGACGCCCACGATGCGTCGATAGTTGGCCAGTGGCACCTCATCGATCGGCAAGAACGCATCGTTAGCCCCGACGCTCATGATCCCCGCATTCAAATGCACAAAGTCGGGGATTCCGGCGCGCTCGATGCATTCGGCGATCGCAGCGTTGCAACTTTCGACATCGGCAACGTCACAGCGCACGAAACGCGCGTCCAGCTGATCGGCCAACGAAAGACCAGCATCGGTGTCGATGTCCATCAGGGTGACGTTTACGCCCTTATCGACAAGTTGCCGAGAAACCTCTGCACCAATGCCGGATGCGGCACCAGTGACGATTGCCACTTTGTCTTGCATGGCACAACCTTACCATGGTGCGTGTTTGACGCGTCGTGGGTCGCGAAATCGTTCGAGGTTATTCGACCGCTTTTTCCACCCACCCGGCCGCTCTGAACAAAGCCTCTTCGTCGTGCATCGGTCCGATGAGTTGCAGGCCAAGCGGCATGCCGTTCGAACCGAGACCCATCGGCAACGATATGCATGGGAGTCCGAGCAGTGTCCACATGCGACTGAAGATCGGATCGCCGGTCGCCTCCAATCCCACCGGCGCCTCGCCGCACGCACTGGGCGCGATCAGCGCATCAAAATCGTGCGCTAGCGACTGCAACTCGATGCGGCCTTGCTCTGCGAGTGCCAGCGCGCCTCGATAATCACGGTAATCTGTCGCTATGCCCTCGTCCAACAGTTGCATCAGCCGTCGACTCAACTGCCCGCCGTGACGTCGCCTGAGATCGGCCAGGGCTTGTGCGGTCTCAAACGCCATGACGGTCTTCTGCGCATCGACGAGACGTTCAAACCACGGCGGCAACGCCAGGTCGACGACACCGGCACCCGCGGCGGCAAGCCGCTCAGCGGTCGTCTCCAACAAGGCCTGCATATCGCCATCTGCGCTCTCCCATACGGGCGTGCGGCACACGCCCACGTTCGGCGGAACCTCGAGTGCGATGTCGTAGTCGATATCGAGCCCAGACAAAGCAGCAAACACGATTCCTGCATCCTCCACCGAGCGCGTCATCCAACCAAAGCTATCGAGTGACCGCGCCAACGGGCTGACACCGCTCATCGGGAAACACCCCAGTCTGGATTTGTAGCCCACCACGCCACAGAACGAGGCAGGCCGAATGACCGATGCCGCCGTCTGCGAACCGAGGCCCACCGGCGCCATGCCGGCAGCGACGGCGGCGGCGCTACCGCTAGACGATCCGCCCGGTGTGCGCGAAGCATCGTGCGGGTTTACCGTCGGGCCTGGATGAAAGTAAGCGAACTCTGTCGTAACGGTCTTGCCGAGAATGACCGCACCGGCCTCTCGCAACATCGCGACAACGGGTGCATCCGCATCGGGCCGCCGTTCAGCGTGAATGACGGAACCGTTGCACGTGGGCATATCGAAGGTGTCGAAGATATCTTTGACGGCGATCGGAATGCCGTGCAACGGACCACGAACCGTGCTCTGATCTAAGTTACGCGCCTGGCGCAAGGCAAGTTCAGCATCGATGAACGCCCAGGCTTTGATCTCACCCTCGCGTGCTTCTATGCGCGCGAGACAGGCTTGTACCACCGCTTCGGCGGACACCTGCCTCGCCCGGAGTCGAGGCAGCAAGTCCGCAATAGTGCTCGAGCCGAGGTCAGAATTGATCGCTCGAATCCTCGCCATTGATGACCAAACGAGCGGGATTGTATACATTTATTCCGTACCCAGTTTGGCCGCCCAATGACAAGCCAACTTGCCAAGCCCCTGGAGGGCACTCGACTCATAGACCTCACCCACATGTTGGCGGGCCCCTATGCCGGCATGATCCTGGCAGATCTTGGTTGCGACACCGTTAAGGTCGAGCCGCCTGGCGGTGAGAGCACGCGGCGCCTGCTGGAGTCGGATCCGAAGTATTCCTACAAAGGTATGGGCGCCTACTTTCTGACGCTCAATCGCAACAAACGCAGTGTGGTCATCGACCTCAAGAGCGCTGCTGGGCGCAATTACTTCTACGAACTCGTGAGCAACGCCGAGGTTGTGCTCGACAACTTTGCCGCTGGGGTGACCAAGCGTCTGCAGGTTGACCATGAGACGCTCGCGAACGTGAATCCTCGCATCATCACGTGCTCCATATCCGGTTTCGGCGGAGACGGTCCGCACCACGAGCGCCCCGCGTTCGATCAAATCGTTCAGGGACTAGGGGGCGGCATGTCCATCACGGGATCCGGACCGGGTGAGTTCGTGCGGGCCGGCATCCCCATCGCCGATCTCGCCGGCGGCATGTTCGCGGTAATGGGCATTCAAGCAGCGCTGCTGGCGAGACAGCAAACGGGGGCCGGTCAGCACGTAGACATTTCGATGCTGGATGCGCAGGTGAGCATGTTGAGCTACATGGCCACCATGTACACACTATCCGACGAGGTGCCGGGCCCCATCGGTAACAGTCATTTCGTACACACGCCCTACAATACGTTCGAAACCGCCGACGATACGATTACGATCGCGGTCGTCACCGACGCTGCCTGGTCCGCCATGGTCGAGGCTTTGGATATGGCGGAACTTCGCAATCCCGAATTCCGCACGGGGCCGGCCCGACTGAAACACCAGGCAGAGATAGAGGAGGCAGTCCAACAGCGTCTCAAAACCGCTTCCGCCAAACACTGGCTTGAAAAACTCGAAGCCGCCCGAGTGCCCTCAGCCCGCGTGAACAATTTTGCGCAAGCGCTCGCAGATCCTCAGATTCAACACCGCCACATGGTTGTCAAGATCGAACACCCGGAAGGTGGCACGGTCGAGGTTCCCGGAAATCCCATCAAGCTTTCCGAGACCAATGCCGACTCGTTTTCTCCCCCACCGCTGTTGGGCGCGCACACGCGCGAGGTTTTCACTAGCTGGGCCAATATGTCCGACGAGGAAATCGACCAGGGCTTCGATGCGGGCGTCATCGGTTAGGGATATCGATTCAAGAACCGGCCAACGCTACTTTACCGACAACGACTTCGTTACCGGGTGCAGGTTCTGCCGGAACGTTTTGCGCGAGAACGAGTGAGCAGACCGCGAAGCTCGTGCCGATAAGGAATACGGCCGAATCGGACACCACCCACACCAATCCGAGGGCCGCAGGCACCACGACCGCTGCGATGTGGTTGATGGTGAACGAGACGCCCGCGCTCGCCGCAAGGTCGGCGGGATCGGCAATCTTCTGAAAGTAGGTGGTCATCGCAATGTACAGCGCAAAGAACATGTGATCGACGATATAGAGGCCCGCGGCAAGATAGGCGTTTTCGACGAACGCGTAGCCGGTGAACACGATGATCAGCCCGACGTACTCGATCGTGAGTGCTGCACGTTCGCCGATATTGCGGATGATCACGCCGATTTTTTCCGCGAACAACCAGTTGAACGTGTAGTTGATCAAGAACAGCACTGTGACCTGGGCCGCGGTGTAGCCGAACTTCTCGACCATGAGAAACGCGGCGAACACCACGAAGATCTGACGACGGGCGCCCGAAAAAAAGGTGAGCGCGTAGTACAACCAATAGCGCCTACGTAGGACGATGTGCTTGTGTTGTTGCGTGCCACCCTCGAAGTGCGGAAAGCTCAGCCACATCGCCACCGCTATACCGGCGCAGAGGGTACCCGCGATCAAAAAGTTCCACACATAGTCGAGGCCGAGGATTTCCAGGCAAACCCACAATACGCCATAGACCACGAGCGAGGTCATCGCGCCGACCGAGATCAATTTACCGAAGACTTGCGGCGCTTCCTCATGGGACAGCCACTGCAGAGCAAGCGACTGCTTCACCGCCTCGAAATAGTGAAAGCCGATCGACATCAGCACCGTCGTGAAATAGAGCCCATAGACCGTTGGAAAAAAGCCCGCTATGGCAACGCCTATGCCCAACAACGCAAGCGCCAACACTGCGAACGTCTGCTCCTTCAGAATGAGCAGCACGAATACGGTGGTAAACGCCATGAAACCGGGCACTTCGCGCAAACTCTGCAGTATGCCGATCTCGACCCCGGTAAACGCGGCGCGTTCGATGACGAAGTTGTTTAACAAGGCAGACCACACGTTGAAGGCGACCGGCATTGCAATGCTCATCAATATCAACAACGTGATGGGCGTTTGCCACGCGCGGGCCCGTGACGCACCCGTCCGCGACGTATCAGAAGCCATGAGGGTTTTACCGAACAACCAAACCCCTATTCTACAGGCATGGCAGAGACACTTTCGAACAACGACCCTCGATACGCGATCGTTCTAAACTATAGCGTGGTCATGGTTCCTTCTCCGAAATAGATACTGTACAAATATACAGTATTCTGCGTTCCAACGCAATGAAATTCCGTGTGAGATGTCTTGTTATGACGTAAGTCGTCGACCTAGATAGTTGGGTCAGTTTCTTCCAGCCGTGCAAGGTATCGATGCAGGATCGCAAGCCAAGGTTAATTAGGTAGAATCAACACCAATTTCGATTCTCTTTATATTCGGAGGGGGACGGCCATGGGACCACTGTCAGGACTGAAAGTCATAGAATTGCAGGGCATCGGCCCAGGCCCGTTCTGCGGCATGATGTTTGCCGATATGGGTGCAGACGTGGTGCGCATAGATCGTGCTTCCTCGGTCGGACAGGCGCCCCGGGGTATCGACATCCTTGCAAGAGGTCGCAAGAGCATCGCCGTCGATCTCAAAAATCCCGACGGCGTGGAGGCTGTGCTGAAGCTCATCGACCAAGCCGATGCACTGATCGAGGGCTTTCGCCCGGGCGTCACGGAACGGCTCGGTATCGGGCCCGACGTTTGTCTCGAGCGCAACCCACGACTCGTCTACGGCCGGATGACCGGCTGGGGGCAGACGGGCGAGTTGGCCAGTGCCGCCGGTCACGATATCAACTACATATCGCTGACGGGTGCGCTGCATGCCATCGGCGAAAAAGGTAGCAAGCCCGTGCCGCCCCTCAATTTGGTCGGTGACTTTGGCGGTGGCGGCATGCTTCTCGCGTTCGGCATTGCCGCCGCATTGGTCGAACGCGGCACCTCCGGCAAAGGCCAAGTCGTGGACGCAGCCATGACCGACGGTTCTGCGCTCTTGATGAATGGCGTATTCGGCATGATGAACACCGAACACTGGGTACACGAACGCGGCAGCAACATGCTGGACAGCGGCGCGCATTTCTACGGCACCTATGAAACCAGCGACGGCAAATACATCTCGATCGGCTCCATCGAACCACAGTTCTACGCGTTGCTGCTGGAAAAGTCGGGCTTGGACGAGATCCAAGACCTACCAAGACAGATGGAACGGGCCCAGTGGCCAGCCGTGCAGTCGCAGCTGACGGAGATCTTCAAGACCAAGACGCGCGACGAGTGGGACGAGATCATGCTGGGCACCGATATCTGCTACGCACCGATCCTCGATTTCAACGACGCCATCAACCACCCCCACAACCAATCTCGAGATACCTTCGTAACCGTCGATGGTATCCACCAGGCGGCACCCGCCCCACGCTTCAGCCGTACGCCGACGGAAACGCCGCCGAGCGCGGTCTTGCCTGGCGCGCAAACCGATGACGTGTTGAGTCAGTTCGGATTCGACGATGGCGAGATTGCGGCGCTGCGCGATTCGGGCGCCGTTCGCTAGCCGCCTGAGATTATCGCAGCCCTGTGACAGCATGGTGTCGGAGGAAACATGTTGACCTGCACCTGGGCGCCAACCGTGTTTCAAGGCACACAAGTGGTGGATAACACACCGCCGGGCGTGATGCCCGCAGGTAAAGATCTGCACGCAGCGACCGTTGGTTTTGCGCAAACGATCGAAGCGCTCGGTATCAGCCACATGTTGGTCGCGCAACGTTGGTGGGGCAGCGGCGCCGAGATCGAGGCGTCGTCTCTCGACTGTCTCGCCATGACGGCGTACTTCGCCGCCCAAACCTCGACGCTCAACCTCGTCACGGCCATACACCCGGGCTTTTTTCAACCCACCGCCATCGCTAAATGGGGTGCAACGCTCGACCGCATCAGCGGTGGCCGTTGGGCGATCAACGTCACCAGCGGATGGAACCTGGCTGAATTCGATATGTACGGCATCGATGCACTGACCCACGACGAGCGCTACGCACGATCCGCAGAATTCATCGAGATCGTGCGGGGAGCATGGCCAGGCGAGCCGTTCTCATACGAAGGCCGCTTCTATCGAGCCGAAAATCTTCTGTTGGAACCGAAGCCCACCAAAGCGCTTGAGGTCTATCAGGGCGGTCAGTCGCCCGCGGCCGTCGACATGGCCGCGCAACACTCCGATTGGATGTTCTTGAACGGCGGCGAACCGGCCAAGATCGTTCGCATCATCGAGCAGGTCCGTGCCGCCTGCCGAATGACCGGTCGCCAAGTACGCTTCGCGTTGTACGCTGCACCTCTCTGTCGAGAAACCGACGAGGCAGCCTGGGACGAGATCGACGCACGGCTCGGCCGCGTCGATCAGACGCTGGTCGCGAAGCGCCGAGAACGGGTTTCCGGCGCCGAAGGCATGTGGGAGGACGACGAGGATCCCCTGAGCGCGCTGGATACCAATGAAGGTTACAGTTCGCGGCTGATCGGCAGCCCCGCTACGGTTCTGAAGAAAATCGAGGAATTTCAGTCACTTGGCGTCGACATGCTGCACCTCGACACCCGCGACGCCCTGTTTAGGAACGAAGTACTACCAGCCGTCATCGCTCTATAACCCGTTGATTATTAAAACTAAATTAGGAAATCTAATATCGTTTTAGTGTATTAGTTGACTAATACACTAACTCTCTAGTACAGTGCACCACCATGAACGAATGGAAAGACAACGAACCGATCTACCTGCAGCTCAGGCAACTCGTCCTCAGCCAAATCTTGAGCGGCTCGTTGCCCGAGGGCGAAGCCATACCGTCCGTACGTCAGGTCGCAAGTCAAGAACGCATCAACCCGCTAACCGTTTCCAA
>JAPUIA010000042.1 GCA_027297435.1 Gammaproteobacteria bacterium
TCAGCGGCCTAGGGGGCGCGGACGAGAACCTGCATGTCATCGAGCGCTTCAACCTGCTCGAGAATGGTCACATCGTCTACAAGTTCACCGTGACCGACCCGACCGCCTGGACCGCGCCGTGGAGCGGCGAGTACCTATGGACGGCCAAAGACGAAAAGGTCTACGAGTACGCGTGTCACGAGGGCAACTACGCCATAGGAAACATGCTGCGCGGCGCCCGGTTGTTGGAAAGCGAATGGGTACCGCCGGATTCGGGCGGGGAATAGTCGTTCACATAGAGTAGGAGCGGCTAAAGCCGCGATCTCCGTTGGTCAGCTACCCAACGCAAAAGAATCGCGGCTAAAGCCGCTCTACCCTAGGAATCCAGTGCCAACGTGTTGATGAGATCTAGGTCACGTCCCTGGGAGTAGGGTGGCATACACTGGTTGCCCGCGAAAACGAGGCAACCAACGTGGACATTCGAGCCGTAACGACCCTGACGCTGATGCTGTTGGCCAGTTCCGCGACGGCCCAAGTTTTCAAATGCGAGGATGCCGATGGCACCGTCACGTTTTCGGATAGGCCGTGCGCGAAGGTGTCGACCGAGGTCGTCATAGCGTCTGACGGTTTATCAGACAAAGCGCGAAACGTATCCGTCGAAGCAAGGCCCGTCCGTAAGAAACGCATGAGTGCGTTTGAGGTGGCCTCAGAAGCGAAAAGGCAGGAACGTGAGCGCGCGTGCAAGCTTGATCGAAGCAGCAACAAATGCGATGGAACGCCATAGAAGAAGATCTAAAATCCAATGACTCTCTAGACGACTTCCGGACGCTGGTCTTCAGTCACGTCAACGAACAAGTGCTTCGCATTGCCGTCGACGCGGGCTAGCCATTCTCAGCGCAGCTTCTTGTCTGTATTGCTGTGGTGGCTCACGGCCACAACGTCACCGGCGTCGTTGACATCAAAAACCCAAACCTCACCAGGGGTATCGCCGTCGTCCCGGATGCGACGGAACTCGTGACCCTTTGACCGTTTGAGCTTGATTGAGGAGGCCATCGGATCGTCGGATGGAAAACCACTAACCACAAGCTTGTTGCCCCACTGCACGATTGCCGATTCCCCCGACCAGGGCTGCGCGTCATAGACGCCTTCATAGAGACTCAGATCTTCCAGGGTCTCACTCGGCGGTTTTTTTGCCGCCGCAAGAGCAGGACCAATGGTCTTGAAAATCCCCTGGGAGACTTTTTGCGGATTCACGCCGGTTGCGTTCATCATCACGATCACGGCCAGTTGGTGTTTGGGTAGCATGGTGAAAGCCGTCCGGTATCCCGGACAGCCGCCCCCGTGTCCCACCAGGGTATCCTCGCCCGCTTTGGCGACGACAAATCCCAACCCCCAGGTGGTTTTCCAGTCCGGGTCCGTCCAGTGCACGCGGTGCATCTCCCTAAGCGTGCTGGCTTTGAGAACCTCGCTGCCGCCATTTTTCAGCAGCCGGAACTGCCAGGAAGCAAACGCCGCAAGATCCGTAACGTTGGAGGTAAACCCAGCTGCGGGAGCAATGGCGCGAGTGTCGAACTTCGGAACCACGGATCGCTCGCCGGATCGATGGCGGGCGCTGTAACCGACTGCCATGGCCTTCCCGTACTCCTCATCGCGGAAGTGCGGCTGAGTGTCGTCGAGTGACAGGGGTTCCAGAATGTACTGTCGAACATATTCGGCATAGCTCTGCCCCGATCGCGCAGCGACGATTTCCCCGGCCAGGGTGAGCGCCAAGTTTGAGTATTGAAAATAGGTGGAAGCAGGATAGAGAGTTTCCTGTTTCTCGAGCCGGGCAATCATCTCCGCGCGATTGGGAAACGGAAAGTCGGGTGCGGACCAGTACGGGAAATCCGATTCGCGTGGCAGCCCTGATGAATGCGTGATCAAGCTCTCCACCGGTTCTGATCGACTACCACGCCGACGCTGATGCCGGGTATCTGCTCGTAAGCCTGGTAGGCGTCGAGCCAACGGTCAATCAGCGCAAGTGCGCCGGAAACTTCAGGGTGATCCGTCAGCTCACGATCTGTCTCAACATCTCTATCCTCCGATGCGACCACCGGATGCAATTGCAGAACGGCAATCGCCGCAACCGCCAGGCAGATTCGGATAGCCTTCATGGGTGTCTCCCTTAAAATCCCACGCATCGATTCTACAGCGGTTCAAGGGCGACAGGTTTTTCGCCAGCGCATTGCGTTTTTTGTAACGCCTGAACAGAAACAACACCTCGGCGTCATCTGCTACGAAGCCGAACGACACGCTGGAACGCTCCCTCGTACTGGCGTGGGCGCTCGTTCGCGGACTCGGATAAATAGCGAGACGGTTGCAACGCCGTTGCTAGCTCAAGCGTAGGGTCTTACGTCTTCCAGAAGAGTTCTTTGCCAACGGCCAGAGAAAGTCCGCTCGAATTGATCGGCGGACTGTATATCAGCCGGTTACCGGTTCGACGCCAGCAGGCGGGGCCATGTTTTCTCGAAGTGACTTAGCTCGCTTTTTTTGTGTGCGACCTTTCGAGTCGTTCTGCAAGCCATACCTTGATGATGGATTGGCGCGTGACGCCGAGGCGTTTGGCTTCCCTGTCGAGTGCTTCGATCATCCAGATTGGGAAGTCGACGTTGACTCGTCTTGGTTCCTGCTTAACGCGCCGGGCCTTCGTCAGGTCCAGTTCCTGACTAATGTCTTTGCCGGCGTCAAAGTCGCTGTCAAATCTCTTAGCTTTCATACAATGCCACAATGCGCGATCGCCGAACCGAGATGATGCGGGTTACATCACTTCGATAGGTCACGACAGCAGACCAATGTTGACCCTTGATCTTGCCGGTAGATGCCCGTGACTCTACGCCCGAGGCCGAAGGACCGCAAAGAGTCGTAGGTGAGAGAACCCCGCGGTCACTTCGTTAGCCGGAACGCCACGATGTGATCGCCGGCCGGCATCGGCGAAGTGAAGTGACCGCCTGCGGCAATGACCACATACTGCACACCGTCGTAGGTGTAAGTCATTGGCACCGAATTACCGGTCGTTGGCAGTTCGGCTTTCCACAACTCGGCGCCCGTATCGATGTCGTGTGCGCGTAGGTATCCGTCGGATGCAGCGCCGATGAAGATCAAACCACCGGCCGTCACCATCGGCCCGCCCATTTGCATGCCGCCGTCCACGAAATGATAGAAAGGCCAGGGAATCATGTTTTCCAGCGTGCCAAACGGTATCTGCCACAAAATGTCGCCGCTTTCGAGATCAACGGCGGCGAGCGTCGCCCAGGGCGGTGGGGAGCATGGTGCGCCAAGCGGCGACATGATGGGTTTCATGATGACGCAATAACGTGAACCGCGTTGTGGAAATGGCAAACCTTCCGGGCAGCTATCTTGTGGGGCCAGTTTCACCTCCATCGCCATGTGGTTGGTGTTGGCCACCATGATTTTCCGGTCGAGATCCACCGCCGGCGTACCCCAATTGTTACCGCCGATGGGCGACGGATAGTAGACGGTACCTTTGAGGCTCGGGGGGGTATAAATCGGCCCGGTGTGGATGGACTCGAGGTAGTCTCGGCACCACCCCTCATCCCAGAAAGTCAGCCCCCAGGCATCGTCCGGCGTCATGCCCAGCTGGTGGAGCGGTTCGGGCTTTACGGGGAAGGGCTGTGTCGGGCTTAGATACTCTCCAATCACGGCACCCTCTTGCGGTACGGGGCGTTCCTCTATTGGGTGTAAGGGTTCGCCTGTTTCTCGGTCGAGGACGAAGGTCATGCCCATTTTCGTGACTTGCACCACCGCCGGACGCGTGACGCCGTTGATGGTGAGGTCGACGAAAGTGGGTTGCGCCGGGATGTCGTAATCCCAGATGTCGTGGTGCACGGTCTGGAAGTTCCAAGCGACCTTGCCCGTGGCCGCGTCAAGCGCCACCACCGAACTGGAGTAGTAGTCGAGATGGCCTTCTCGATCGCCGCCGTAATAATCGGGCGACGAATTTCCGGTGGGAACGATCACGAGGCCGCGTTCCGCGTCGACGGAAATCGTCGACCAAACGTTTGTCGTGCCCGGCGTATAGGTACCGATCTCGTCGGCCTGCGGGTGGTCGGGGTGGGTCGGATTCCAACCCCACACAAACTCGCCGGTGCGGACGTTGTATGCGCGAACGACCCCGGCTGGCACATCGGGGCGTTGGCTGTCCGCCACGAACGCGCCTGAAATGATCAGGTCGCCGATAATCGCTGGCGCGCTCGTGATGCTGTATTCGAAACCGGTGTGTTTGGTCAGTCCTCGAGCCAGGCTGACTTCGCCGTTGCGACCGAATGCGGGGCAGCGTTTGCCTGTCGCGCCATCGATGGCAATGATTCTCGCGTCCAGCGTACCCAGAATGATGCGATGACCGCACGGTGCGTCCGGAGCCACAGGGTCTATCCAGCTGCTGACGGCACGGCAGTTGGTTAGGCCCTCCTGAGACATGTCGACTTCCGGATCGAAAACCCAACGTTCCTCGCCAGTCGCCGGATCAAGGGCAAATACGCGATTGTACGAAGTACAGTAGTACAGCGAACCCCTCACCATTATCGGTGTGACGATGAAATTCGTCGGGCGGGTCCTGCTCGATTCTTCGGTCTGCTCCTCGCCGAGTTGCTGAGAACCCTCAACGTAGTCACCCGAGCGGTGCGTCCAGACCTGCGACAGGTTAGCGACGTTGTCTTTCGTGATCTGGCTCGCCTGCGAATAGTGCCCCCCACCGGGCGCACCCCCGTACGCCGGCCACTCGATGTCTTGAGCGAAAACGGAAACCGTGCCGCAAGTCGAAAGTAGCGCAACGATAATCTTATGCATGGTTCTCCCCTGACTTCACACCATTAAATAGTGGCTTCCAGGTGTCCGCAATGGCAACGCCGTGAATGAGGTGTCAACCAGTTGACGGTCTCCACCGTCTAACCCATATGCGCAATGACGTGGAGTTCGCACATGGCCAAGAGAGGGTTGGCGGTCGCTGCCTTGATGGTGTTGGGATCTTTGGCCCACAGCACCCATCCGGTGCCGGGCGAGGCGTGGCCACCGGGTGCACGTGACAAGCTCGGTTGGGACACCGACGCCCTGGCTGAGGCGAAAGGGTTCTACGAGGGACTCGAGTCGGCCGCCTTAAATGGTCGTGCATCGAGGGTGGCCGATTCGTCTCGTGGGGAGCTGTCGCCGATAAGCACTATGTCGCGTCGGTGCGCAAGAGCCTCTTGAACGCGTTGTACGGGGTGTATTGGGACAGTGGCGAGCATCGAGCACCCCTTATATTGTCACGTTCCGGCGTCTACCACTTCGCGCTCTACGATGCCGGGTGGGTGCACTACATGCCCGAACCCGGCAGCAAGACACCAGGCGAGTACTGGATCTACAACAACTGGGACTTCAACGCGCTCGGCACCATCTTCACGCAGGCGTCGGGCACGACCATTCACGAGGCGTTTGCGGCCGAGATTGCTAAACCATTGAAACTGCAGGATTTCGATGAAGGCGACTGTCGAATATCAAAATAAATCGATATTGTCCGAGCGGATGATGGGCAACGCCTCGGATCACGACCTGTACCTTTTTCGCCTATCGACCCGGGATCTGGCGCGGTTCGGGCTGTTGTATTTGAACGAGGGAAAGTGGGGCGAACGGCAAGTGTTGAGCAAGGCGTGGGTCGAACGCAGCACCGAAGGCGTGCCCACGGAGTACACGTTCGGATTGGATACCCGCTACGGCTATCTGTGGTGGGTGGACGAAGGCGACAAGCGGCGCCTCAGGTTCGGCGAGTTTACAGACAAGGTTGTCATCGCGAGCGGCAGCCGCGGTCAGTTCCTGCTGATCATCCCGAGCTTGGATCTGGTGATTGCCCACACCACGGCTATCACGGGGGGCGCCAGGTACGTGGGCACAGGTGAGTAGGCGGGTATTTGGGGCACCGGAGGTGAGTGATCAGGAATTCGAGCGGTTGGTGACGTTGATACTAACCGCCCATCCGCGACGTGGATCGAAAGGGTAGCAGCGGTTTTAACCGCGATTTCCTTTGTCCGTCTAACCCAACACATAAGGATCGCGGCAACCCGTCCGGAGGACGGGCAGACGCCTCCTACCCCGATTAGATCGGTCGTTCTTCCCACCCGCATTGCCTACATGTCTGATGCCTAGATTCGTCGCGGGGGCTCACGATGCCCACGTCCGCGACACAGTCTCCCGCTTGAATATACGTATATTATGCATATAATGGTTTTTTGGAATGCTAGTAAGGCTCGAGAAAACGAGCGCAAGCATGGGGTATGGTTTTCTGACGTCGAGCTCGTGTTTTACGACCCGTTTGCAGTCACGACCGAGGACGCAGCTTCAGCCGGAGAACGGAGATTCGTTACGGTTGGAAAGGACGGATTCGAACGTATCCTCGTCGTCGTATATACGTACCGCGGACATGACATTCGAGTTATTTCCGCTCGAACAGCTAATCATAGGGAGGTGAAGACGTATGAAGAAGGATTATGATTTCTCGAAAGGTAAGCGCGGTTCCGTCGTTAGTGCTGCGGGCAAGACACGAGTAACCATGTATTTGGACAATGATGTCCTTGATGAGTTTCGTGCAAAGGCAGAACAGCAGGGCAAGGGCTATCAGACCCTAATCAATGAAACGCTCCGAGGCGTTCTCACTGTGGAGCGGCCTTTAGATGCAAAAACATTGCGCAAGATCATTCGCGAAGAAATGAAGAAAACCGGAACCTGATGACTAACGTACCGGAACTAACAGATGAGCAATTCAAGCGTGCGATTTCAGCGCGAGTTCGAAGGCGGCTGATACGGGGTCGCTTTGAGACTGGAGAGGACATAGCGGCACTGCGGAAATTCATCGGCTTGACTCAAACCGAGTTCGCCCGAGCGATCGAAATCAGTGTTCACACCTTGCGCAACTGGGAGCAGGGCCGAAGAAAACCTGAAGGTCCTGCGCTCGCGCTGCTTCGAATTGCGGCGCGGCATCCTAGGATCATTCGCGAGAATTTAGGGTCGGCTGCCTGACACTCTCGAAGCCGCTCCTCGTTGCGACGGCGAGAAGACCGGCTGGGATTCGGACCTTATTGACCTATTTTCGAACCAACTCGCGAACTTCTCCGGCAGCCCGGCGCTCTGAATTTCCTCGAGTGTCTTCCCGGCGCGCTTCTCGCCCTCGATGTGCTCGATCGTCTGCGCCACGATATCGTGAAACCACTGCAGATCCGCCTTGCGCGCGAGCGGTCCGTGCCCGGGGATGATCTTGGTCTCGTCGTCGACGATCTGAAGTAGCTTGGCGATGTTGTATGATCGCGGCAACCGTTCTCTTGGGCGCGATCGAAGCGGATCTATATGAAGAGGTCATCGGGCTTGGTAGCTACGGTCGCAGCTTGAGCGTACTAACCATTGATAACCTGCCGGACGATGAGGAAATCGACGAAGAAGACGAGCTCTTGGAATCCTGGACACCGCGCTTTCGCCGGTAGAGCACCGTGCGGAGCACGGCTCGATCAGAGGAGTGCCGAAGCCGGGTACGAATCGGAGGCGCGCTCTGTCTGCGAGGCGCAGCGTTAAAGAGCTGGCGCAACTGTATTCGGTTAGAGCATCAGGAGGATGTAAATCGGGAAAGAACGCTGTCACATCGTTCGGCAATCAACCCTGCAATTTTTCCCGCGGTTTCGTCCGGTTTATCGACGCCATCGACTTTCGTGCGGACCAACTCAGCGAACTCGGCAACGCGCCGCCTCGTCTGTGCGACACCAAGGCTGGCGTCCTTAGCGAAGGCCTCGATCTCCTTCAGATACACCAGATCGGGATTTGATTGGCCTCCGATCTTCATCGCGAGCCGGTTCTCGATCTCGGGATAGTAGATCGTGCAAACGAGATCGTAGAGCGGTGCAAGTCGACCTTTTCCATCCCCGCCATAGAGAATGGAATAGTTCTTGGCGTGTGAGTCATTATTGCCAATCATCAGGTTGAACATGACCGCGTCAAGCAGATCACGCAAATCAGCAACGGCGTTGCTCGAGGCAAGACGTAGCAAGCCAAAACACTCCTTCAGACCCGGCCCGCCTTCAGCCTGGTATTTGATTTCAGAAGGAATGCCCAGCGCCTGACAAACGTCTTCTTGATGCAGGCGATGAATTACGCCGTTCTCATCGACGACCCGGTCATAACGCTCGCTCAATAGAAATTCAATCTCGCCCACTTTGTGCGCCGTTGTCTTTGCCGCTCGCAGACCAACCGCTTGAGCAAGAGCCATACAGAAGGTTTCGTTGGAAACGAGTCCTTCCCAGGTGGCAATGGCAGGTTTGAGGATGTGGGTGCTGGGCGCATAGTGGAGTGGCAATGAAATCTTACCGTTGCCATCGACCCTAACGGCTATCTTGTCCTGAGCTCCAGCCAATGACAGACGGACGCCCTTTTCACCGGCAAGAAGCGGACGTTTGGGCAAGTTTTGCAGGATATCGGCGAGCTCTTCATCCGTGAGTTCTCGATATTCGCTATCAGGTTCCGGGGGCGGCTCACCCTCAGGGACAAAAGTCAGCGCGCCCGCGCATTCACCGCCAATGCGTTCGAGCATCGCAAAGTCGTTTTTGTCGCTGATCTGTAGGATTTTGGCGATAACCTTGCGGTTCTCCTCCTCGGGCAGGATGCCGCCAAAGAATCCTTTGCATTCCTTCTGTTTGAACTGCTCCTCGCGCAGCGGGAGCGAGCGCGAGAGCGCAAAGCTATCGGAGCTCTCAAGCCAAGACGGATCGTAGCTAAACAGCATCTGGCCACCGTCATCCTGAATGAGATGACCGACAATGCGCTGCTCAATATAGACGTCGAGGGTACGCGCCATCGCCTAGCCCCCTTCCTCTGAAGCAGGTGGTGGAGTCAGTGATGCTTCAATCCCAAGTGTTTGCAGAACGGTAAGAACCTTACCGATCTGGCACGTTGGTTTGCCCTTTTCGAGGTCGATTATGAAGCGAAGCCCTGTACCCGAAGTCAGGGCGAGATCGGCCTGCGTCGCGCGCATTTGCTTGCGCGTGGTGCGAACGATCCGTCCAATCGTTTCCGGCGTCAAAGACACTTGGCTGACCTTTCTTCAAATTATTCCCGCTCGGTAATATTAGTCGGGTTTGGCTCTTCAGGCAAGAAAGTATTACCGAGCGGTAACTTTTGTAGAATCCGAACCCAAAATAGCTAAAATATTCCTGATCGGGAATATTTTGGCCAAATCGCCAAAATTAACCGAATTATTCCCGGTCGGGAATATCAGCCCCGCAACGGCGATACCGGTGGAAGACTACGTCGACGCTCCAACTAGTGAGAACCGGGAGAAACTAATGAGCGCCGCTGACTTGGCCAGCTCGAGGTAGCAGAATCGGCCAAAGTAGCGTTAAAGAAACTGGATTCTCGTTCTTACTCTAAGCGCTTCGTCAAACCTGTCAGAGATAAAGTCCACGAGATTATCACCGACATCGCCACTGACCAAGGTT
>JAPUIA010000043.1 GCA_027297435.1 Gammaproteobacteria bacterium
GATGATCTGGCTGTACGCCTGACCACCCAACTGAAAACCGACCGTCAACTGTGTCATCGACGTGTTTCCGATGTGCCTGTCCTGTTCGTACACGCGCCCCTTGCCGTGGGCGCCACCGACGCCGATACCAGCCTTGCCGATAGTACGGAACACAGCGTAGCCGTACGCCGAGTCGAACAGATTGCTCGCTTCCGCCTGGCGGAAAACCTGGATGGTGTCTGCATAAGGGTCGGCTTGCCCGGCTGCCTGCATGGAAAACGCCAGAGCAATAGATAACAAAATGAAGTGTCTCAAGCTCACCCTCCTTGGAAGTATGCGCGGTAAGAATGCGACCCCACTTCTGGGGAGTCAAGAGTGAGCGCCTCGTTGACCCTTATGAAGCGGGTGCGCGGGAGTGGAATCCACTCACCAGCGGTCGCACAAAGATCGAATTTCACCGGTTCTACCGGCAACGTGGCCGAGCAGGAAGACATCGCTCTCGTGGTAGGCATAGGCGCAGAATTCTGATCTAACGTACGCCTCTTAAACACCCTCGAAAATCCTTCACGCCGAAGCCAAATCCTCCGCCGACGGAGAACATACGCATGAACGCCTCCTTACCGGAACTCGTTTCGCGAACGATACCGCCTCCTCCCGTTCGGTTCCCTACGGCTTTTTTCTTCCGCAAACGCACTGGATACACATAGCGCCAACATCAGGCTGATCGTGATGGTTACAAATCGAGTCATGTTGATCCCTCCCATTAGTCGGGTCGCTCTATAGAGATTGCGGTCGCCCGCGTGACCTGAAAACGCACCCGATCACCCACTTTGACCAAGTCGAGGGGTGCATCTTTCCTGACCTGAATGGTTTGCGTAGTGCCGTCTTCCAGCTTCAATGTCGCCCATCTGTCCTCTGCACTAAACGCCTCGACCGTCGCTACGATGACCGTGGTTCTCGCACCGACGAGCGCCGGCCGTTCCTCGTCGGCCGAGACAGCCAGCACGCCAGCATTGCCGCTAGCCGTTTCGAAACCTTCGGGCGCAACTACGATCGCGACCGATTCCAGGTACTCGATGACGATTCGATCGCTCGCCGCTAAGTGATCGAGCGAGCCCACTCGCTCGTCGGCCACGATCGTGAAGCGCTTGCCCTCGGCATCGATGAGCATGAGTTCGCGCGTCTCAGGATCAAACGACTCGACGATCGCCTCCGTCTTGATGACGGTGGTGGTCACCCGTGCCGGCTTTTGGACGGGGTCACCGCGCTCCGCCGCGTACTGGACGATCAGGTTGTCCTCGGTCACGAATGCGATTTCGTCGATGTCGGGACGCGCGATCGTGTCGAGGGCAAGGTAGATGCGAATCTCCTGTCCGGGCGTCAACTCACGCGTACGGACCTTCCTGTCGCCGACCCAGACGCGTGCTTGCGGATCAGGATTCACAATAAACGTGTGATCGGTCGCCGGTAGGTAGAACTGAATTGATCCGCCCCGCTGAGATACACGGCGAACGGTTGCCGCAAACTTCGCATAGAGCTCGCCGTTCCGTTCGACAATGCCTTCGCACGCCCCCTTGAGATCCCGATATCGTTCCAGAGCTTGCTCGGTCGGTCGAAAATCAGAGCAACTGAGTTCGGTCAGCGATTGCTCTGCTGTGTGTACAACTGCGATTGGCGCGAGTGCGATGAATATTGACGCGATAAACTTCATTGCTCGTTTTCCTTTTAGTGGTGTCGTTGTCTTACAGAAACGGGTTATAGATCACTGGTGTCCAGGTGAATTTTCGAACACTGGTTGATTGACAAACCGTGTGATGGCCGGGCGGATGATGGGGTTTTTCGGTGTCCCCGATGGGGAACGGAAACACGGGTTTGAAAATGACCGCCGTACCGTTTTGATCATCGGCGTCGGGCGGCAGATCCGCTACCTCGTCCGCAGTCTTCTCAGCGCCCCACGCGGCACCTGCAACAAGCACCGCAACGGTAGTGATCGAATTGCGAAGCGTCCTTGCCACCCGGCCCTCCCTGTTTGGATGTGAATACAGACCTCGTGCCTACGGTACCCGCGAACCCCCGTCTGTCGAACCTATGTTAGTCCGAAAGATTCGGTTTTATAGGTGGTCAGGTCATCAATCGAAAATTCATTGACGTGCCGATGCCCAGCCGCGCGTGCGACAACCGTCATCGTTGATCACCAACGGAGATCTGCTTCATCCGTTTGTCGGCCAGCAACAGCCCTCGCGCCACCTTGTCCCGCAATTTCATCACTTTGCCGCACCCGCTCTCGCTGCCGCAATACCTTTGGCGATAGATGTTTCCAAAGTCGCTCGCAGGTCTTCCCAGGACATGCCTTTCTTGTCATCGAAATTGCCAACCTCGTCGACTCGGAAAATCGAGATGACATCGCCGGTTACGCTGTCGACGACCTCGCCCTCCAATTTGGCGTCACGAAGACGTATGCGCATACCGGCCAGATTGCCAGCCGTCGAAGCGACGAGACCGATCGGCGTGTAACCGAGCAATCCGCGCTTTTTGTTCTGCATGTTGATCTCGGTAATCGCGACATTGATTAGCGCCGTATTCGGCCCTGGAGACAGCACCACCTCGGCTTTGTCCACGGCGGCTGAGACCAAGGCGGCTTTCATCGCGTCCGAGATTTGCTTCAGCTCATCGGCGTCTATGTCTTTGGTCTTACTCTTTTCCGCAAAATAGAAAGTTACCGCGCCTACCATTATTTTTTCGTAGCTGCCAGGATTAGCGCCCGGTGTTATATAGCGACTCACGCCAGGTACATCGGGGTGTGGTTTCAGATTTTCGATTTCACCGGGTTCGAGAAAGTGCTCAGCTGCCTGTAGGCCACCGCTGAGTAGTAAGGCCAAAATTCCGATGGTCGCTTTCATAGTCCGTCCTCCATGTTGGTCGACGTATGCTACAGTACGCGCCTCGCGAGGAAAATGGGGATCCTCAATAAAAAAGCTTGGATGGTTTTGATCTGACGGGATCTTTGTGCGCAAACGCGTGTTGATCGTTTTGTTGGGCTATTGGAGGCTGCACCCCTCCTCAATCTCGCGGCGCCGCCCAGGTTTTTCCAGCGACATTTACCGGAACGCCCGAAGTCGATCTCGTTGAACGTGTCGTACACATATGGGGCTTCGATGTTAGCGAGGTGATGTTTGCTGACATGCGATGATACGGAGTGCCAATAGCGCGTCCCTGAGCAGAGATTTCAACTCACGGCAAGGAGGCGACGACCGGCACTCGCAAAGAAATAGCCGTAGTAGCTTGAGCCATAGCGGATTGCGATCTGTTGGCGGACGTACGCGGCGCGGGTACTCGAACGCGGCGTCGATGCCGAGGACGAGGTCGTCATAGATGTGCTGGAGCGCGAAAGGTGGGGCTAGTATGTTTAACACGAATCATCGGCTCAGATCACCACGCCCTAGAATATTGCCGATGCGCACGAAAACCCGGTCACGGCCGCCTTCGGCCCATCCGTATCCCATGTAGAACGGGCCGATTGGTGAGTTGTAACCGAGATAGACGCTGCCGTTAAAAATGCCGTCAGCGAACAAGTCGTCGCGATCGTTTGCCACGTTGCCATACTCGAGCGTGGTACCAGCGTAGGCCGGTAGCAACCCGCTGCTGCTGAGTCTAAATCGGTACGAAAAGGCGGCCATGCTGAAGTGCTGGCCCACCAATTCGTCGTCGTTGAGGCCCGACAGTCGCAGGAAACCACCGGCGCGAAACAGCGCGTGTATCGGCGCGTCGTCGTCGAGTGTCGTTGCATAGCGGGCAATGCCGAAGATGGTATGACGGCCGAATGTGTGAGCGAGACCAGCGTCGATGTTCAGCTGTTTGTACTCAAAATCGCTACCCAGTGATTCTTGTGCCGATGAATACCGCGCTTCGACAAACGAGCCTGAACTGGGGAAGTACAGATCATCCAACCGGTCCCATTGAAACCCTGCGAAGTATCCACCGTCGTCGATTGACGATTTCGCGAAATTTGGATCGCCGATTTCGATGTCGATCTCTCCGAAAACGCGCTCTAGCCCTGCAAACACCGAAGCGTGCCGACCGAATTCACGCGCCAATAAGACCGAACCTCCAGCCTGATCAATCTGAAAAGTTTCAAGTATGTCGCCATTTTCGTTGAATATCTCTAAGTCGGTTCTGCTGGCGAACAGTTTGGGTCTGACGAGCCAACGTCGTTTGGTGTTTAAAGGCTTGTAGATCTCCGCGCTTACACCTGGGTCATCACCCAGTTGGGTGAGCACACGCAGTTCGGACCCCAAATCGTCCAGGTCGGTTTTGAGATAGCCGAGCCTCAGATTGAAATCGTTGTCCCTGCTGTCACCGGCAAAGTCGAGACCCCATTCAATGAAACCGGCACCCCGAGAATCTTGCGATACGTGCACGACAACACCGGTTTGTTCGTTCTCGGTGACGACTTCGTAGCGGACCAGTTCCAGAAAGCCGAGGGCATAGATACGCGAAACGTCTTCCTCGAGCATCGCCGTATCCAACGGTTTGCCGATTTCCTGTCGCAGCCGTTCACGAATGAGCGAATCGCGAAATCGCGAGCGGTTTTCCAACCGAACGAACTGGACGATGTTCGACGATGCGCCGCAGGCTTCAATCGTCGCGCGATGTGCTTGGAATGCGGGGCCAGTTGCTGACAAGTCAGACAACGCCGTTTCGAGATCATGTGCTGCGGCATAGCCAATTTTGATGGCCTGGGCAGACTTGTCGAAATCAGCCGCGGAGACGGTATCGCCTATGTCGGGGCGAACCAGCACATCGTCCTCACCCAGTGTCGCTAACTGGGCTCGCACGTTGTTGCGGATCAGCAAGGCGCTCATCTGACCGAACACCGACACGAAATTGTTAAGCTTATCGCGTGGGGTCAGCGGTGAGCCGACGTCGACGACGATCAATCGGTCGGCACCCATCGCCCGAACCACGTCGACGGGTAAGTTGTCGGTGATACCGCCGTCGACGAGCAAATGGCCGTCCAGCTCGACCGGATTGAATACGCCAGGCACAGACATGCTTGAACGCATCGCCAGAGCCAAGTTTCCCTTGCCCAGCACGACGGCTTCGCCCGTAGCGATGTCGGAAGCAACGGCCCTAAACGGAATTGGCAGGTCGTCGAAGTCGTTGACTTGAGCACGATCCGCTACAAGGGATTCGAAAAGAAACGAAATTTTTTGGCCGCTGATCGCGCCACGCGGCAACAGCGACGAATCTTTGCCGACGCCAAGCTTGGGGCCGAACAAACTAAGGTCGTCATCGCGCTTGCGGCGAAACGGTCGATCGGCTCTTCGTGTGTCGTCGTTGAACAAGTCGTCCCAGTCGAGCGAGCCGATGGTCTGTTCCAATTCGTCGGCGTTCATCCCGGTAGCGTATAACGCGCCAACGAGTGCCCCCATGCTGGTTCCGGCTACATAATCGATGGGGATGTTAAGTTCCTCGAGCTTGCGAATGACGCCGATGTGTGCAGCACCCCGTGCGCCACCTCCGCCCAGTACTAAGCCTATGCTCGGTCGTTCCAAGTTCTCGTGGTCTAAGCACGTCGTTGCCGCAGAAGGCCCAGATAACGTGGTGAGCACAGTCGCAAGCATCAGCATGCTCAGCATTCGCAGGTTAGGATTCATGTTTGGTCTCCCTTCAATCGTTCTAGGTTAACGTGGCCAGAGTGCGGCATGGCAAGAATCTTCCATAGGCGCGTTGCGCGTCGCATCGAGTAAGCGTTATTGCGGCGACTAGGCGACTAAATGGGTAGGAGCGGCTTTAGCCGCGATCTGTTCCGTTAGATGGACAAAGGCAATCGCGCATCGCGTCCCCTGGACGCGCCGCCGCCTCCTACCCGGGATTTTTAGCCGGCCGAGCCGATACCTAGGTTCGTCGAAAACTCATCCAAACGCTGCCGGAGCAATCGCGCCCAGGATTTTGCAAGGCGCCGAACCTCGGCGGCGTTGGTGACAGGATTGGATTCGAAGACGACGCCCGATTGTTGGGCCGCGTCAAGGTCAACGGCTCTCGCGAGAACCGAGCCACTCTGCGAATCGATGAATTCGATGACCAATGTCGCGTAGCCGATGACGTCGAGGTAGATCTCGACGCGTCCGGCTGTTTCGGGGGGTACGCGGGACACGACATCCAGAAGAGCACCCCGGACGATCAGCACATCGGGCCCGGGTTCGTCGACGATTTCCAGATTCTCGAGCTTCGCTAGCTCCTCACGAAACTCAGTCGAGAACACCTCTTGTATGCTGGCTTTCTGCTCTTCGGTCAGCGGAAATTCGGTTTCGCCACGTCTTGCGGCGCTAGATCGCCCGGCGCTCGCTTTCACCGGACGGTAGTGGATACCGGCGCCCTGTACGATGATCTTGGTGTATCCGGTTAAATCGAAGTCTCGTCGCGCCCAGGCTTTATCGACTCTCACGTTTTTGACTGGATAGAGTCCATCGAAGCTCAGTTCTGCACCCTCACTGGTGTCGATGACCAGCGGCTTTGTCGCGCAGGCGGCGACCAACAGACAAGCACCCACAAGCAACATGTGTCTTGTTTGCATTCCCTTCTCCCTTGTTGTTCGGATCCCTGATGTCCGAAACGGCAGTGTAGCCAAGCTACGGTTGGTATTTCAATGCGCTTGAGCTTCGTTCTTGCGGTCGTGTATGCTCGGCGATTCGTTAGTTGCCTAGAATAAGACGCTAATAACCAAGGAAGGCTCCAATGAATCACAAACACCGTCTCGTATCTGTGCATTTCGCTTTGCTAGAGACCTAAGCGATACTTAAGAACAAACTAACAAGGAGCGATCAATGAACAAGGGAATGTGGAATCTGTTGCAAACTATTTTGGTTTGTTCGCTTATGCCGGGACTAGTTCAGGCATCGGACATCGGCAGCCCGCAACCGGAAGTCATCGAGGGGCTGTATCCGGGCAAGGCCTATTCGCCCTACGCCCAGCGTTCTTTCCCTAGCCGAGTTTACTGGGGCGATACACACCTGCACACGGGATTGTCGCTTGATGCGGGCTTGTTCGGCAACACCACAGGTCACGAAACGGCATACCGCTTCGCGCGCGGCGAAGAAGTGACCTCGTCGACCGGTCTGCCCGCGAAACTGGGCCGGCCGCTCGACTGGCTGGTCATCACCGACCATTCCGACATGATGGGATTCGCGACCGACCTACAGCGCGGAGCGCCTAATGTTCTCGCACATACAAAGGGCCGCGAGTGGTATGACGGTTTTCAGAAAGGTGGCCAGGCGGCGGCCGCGGCGGCTTTCGACCTGATCTCGAATTTCACGCAGGGTACGGTTCCCAAACAATTCGTTGAAGATTACAGCCCCGGCTCGGCGGTCTATACGCAGGTCTGGGATGCGATTACGGAGACGGCCGATCGCTTTAATGAACCGGGCCGGTTTACCGCCTTGATCGGCTTCGAATGGACGTCGATTCCCAAAGGCAACAACCTGCACCGCAACGTCGTGCTTCGCGACGGCGGAGAGCGGGCCCGCCAGGTAACGCCGATGACTACTCAGCCGCCGCTGGGTAGCACGGATCCGCTCGTTTTGTACCAATGGCTCGAGGATTATGAGACGAAGACGGGTGGTCAGGCATTTGCGCTGGCGCATAACGGTAATCTTTCCAACGGCTGGATGTTCCCCATAGACAAAACTTATGCGGGAGGCAGGGTCAACGCAAAATACGTGCAACTACGCGCGAAGTGGGAACCGCTCTACGAAGTAACGCAGATAAAGGGCGACGGCGAGGCGCACCCGACCCTTTCCCCCGACGATGAATTCGCCGACTACGAAACGTGGGACAAGGCCAATCTCGATATCTCGGTCCTCAAGGAGCCGGAGATGCTGAATGGTGAATATGCGCGCGAGGCGCTGAAGAGAGGCCTGGCGCTCGAGAAAAAGCTCGGCACGAACCCGTACAAGTTCGCCATGGTCGGTGCGACCGACAGCCATACGTCGTTATCGACAGCCGAGGAGGAGAACTTCTTTGGCAAGTCCACCAGCGTCGAACCTTCCGCCACGCGGGTCCGACATCCGTTTGTGCAATCGGTACTCGGCGCCTGGGAAGGCGATCAGCTGGCCGCCTCCGGCTATCAAGGCGTGTGGGCGGCCGAGAACACCCGCAGGGCGATCTTCGACGCGATGGAGCGCAAGGAGACCTACGCGACCACCGGCCCGCGCATGATGGTGCGTTTCTTCGGTGGTTGGGATTTCACCGACGATGACCTACGCAGCCGCGCGCCTGCGTTTCGTGGTTATGAAAAGGGCGTCCCCATGGGCGGTGATCTGACGATGGCACCCGGTGGCAAGCCCCCAACGTTTATGGTCTACGCATTGCGCGATCCTGTCGGCGCCAATCTCGATCGCCTCCAAGTCATCAAGGGCTGGATGGACAGCCGGGGCGATCTGCACGAAAAGGTGTATGACGTAGCCTGGTCGGACGATCGCAAACCAGGCGCGGACGGCAAGCTACCGCCCGTGGGCAACACGGTCGACCTAGAAGCTGCGAATTGGACTAATACCATCGGTGCTGCCGAGCTCGCGAAGGTCTGGACCGACCCCGATTTCGATCCCGATGAAAGCGCTTTCTACTACGTTCGGGTCCTGGAGATCCCGACCCCGCGGTGGTTGCTGTACGATAAAGTGCGCCTCGGTGCCGAGCTTCCGGAGGGGGCCCAATTGGTCCACCAGGAACGTGCTTACACCTCGCCGATTTGGTACACGCCGTAGGTGGGAATAGAGATTCGAAATATTCGCAGCGGGAAGCCGAGCCTATACCACCCCGCCCTCGTCGCCACCGTCTTGGGTGCCGTTTAACGACGAACTGCGGTCTGAGTCGAATTCGATCTGGGACCATACGAGGCCCCCCGTCGCCATGAACTGGGCCTGATCGAGCCGAGCCATGCTGGCGGGTTGTACAAACTGGTAGATGCTTTATCAACTCCAGCCTCCGCACCACCACCGGCACGTCCCATCGCGGGAGCGCCATACTCGAGTATCCGCAATCCCCCGGCCCAACCGTAGGCGGGCAGAGTGATGACGAAGCAAAGCAACGTCCACTGAAAAAATCGATTCATATCGAACAGTAGGTTGCTACCTGTTAGGTTAGTTGGTTCACGCTATAGCGGAATGAAATCAATGAACCATCTGTCAATTCGTGTGTCACGACTTTTTTTGACGTTTTGGGCGCTTGTTGGGCTGAGCATAGTTGCGTCAGCGGACGAGAGTTGTCTGTTGAACGCGTTCGAGAATGCCGCGCCGGACACGACGGTGGCTGAGCTTAAGCAACAATGTGGCGTAACGGTGATCGCGGTGAAGGATCTTGGCCAACAATCGAATATCCAGCGACGAATCAGAGCGGAGCGCCAAGCGAATGATCGTGACTATACGATCACGCCGCATCGGCCGAACTATGTTCTGCCCGTTACCTACAATGACAACCCTAACGAGGCGCCCTTCCTGCCCATAGACCCGAATGCAAGTGTCGATAGCACGGAAGCGCATTTGCAAGTGAGCATCAAGTTCCCGATAGCACAGAACTTGTGGGGTACGGATACCGATCTGATGCTGGCGTACACCAATCGGGCGTGGTGGCAGGTTTACAATGACGATTTTTCCAAGCCGTTTCGTGAAACCAATTACGAGCCGGAAATATTTTTGCGCCACTTCGGCGGCCCCAGCGTTTTAGGTTTAGACGTTGCGGGTTGGGACATCGGATATGCGCATCAGTCAAATGGCCGGTCGGAAGTTTTGTCGCGAAGCTGGGATCGCATCGTTGGCCAAGTATTCGCGGATATCACGCAGGATCTTGCTGTCTCCCTGAAAGCTTGGTATCGGCTGCCCGAAGACGACGAGGACGACGAAAATCCCCATATGCATCGCTACCTTGGCTATGGCGAAGCTCGATTCATCTATGCACCCAACAAGAATACCTTCACGGCCATGTATCGACCCGGCACGCAAAAACAATCGTTCGAGCTGACGTGGAGCTATCCGATAACCGAACACGTCAGGATCTACGCGCAATATTTCAACGGCTACGGCGAAAGCCTGCTGGATTACGACGTGCGTGCCGAGCGTTGGGGCATAGGGTTTGCGATCAACGACTATTTGCAGCGCCGAGCTAACTAACGGTCTAATCCTTGTTGGCGCCGGAATTCTCGAATTCTTAAAGCATATGGTTCTTTGTCCAATAAAAAGCTACATGCGACGAGCAGCAGCACGACCCCCGCGAGCGCGAAGACCATCGATCGGTCGAAGCCGTCTTTGATGTGGCTGGTGATCAGGTGCCCACATCGCGGGCAGTTTGCCCGTTCACCGGGTTGCAAGGCAGGGATATCGAGCAGTTGGTCGCACTCGAGGCACGCGGTTGAAAACGGTTCTGCTGTGGCGCTAGTCATGTGTCGACGGGTGACGCAAGCAGGTACAACGGTTCGGCCGCGACGCGTTCAATGCAACCCCTTCGTTCCCTCGTTGCGCGAGCAACAGTTTAGCCAACGATAGCGGGGGAGTG
>JAPUIA010000044.1 GCA_027297435.1 Gammaproteobacteria bacterium
CTGGAACGCATGCCGGAAGACCACGTCTATCAAGCGTACGGCATTTACCTGCTGCGGTCGCAACATCGGCTGATTCGGCGTTTGAAGAAACGCTATCGGCCGTCGGTACACGGCCACAAGACCTGGAACGCAAGTTTTCTACTGATGGACTATCTCGACCATAAGCCCATCGCCAAGGGTACCAAGGTGCTGGAGATCGGCTGTGGGTGGGGGCCGGCATCCGTATATTGCGCAAGGCGATTCAAAGCCAAAGTCACCGGCCTCGACATCGATCGCGACGTGTTTCCGTTCCTCGACGTGCTGGCCGAACTCAACGGCGTAAAAGTCAAACGCTTGGTCAGTAAGTTCGAGAATCTCAAGAGCAAACAACTTGCCGACTACCACACGATCGTTGGCTCCGACGTGTGTTTTTGGGACAGCATGGTCAAACCGCTGTATCAGCTCATCAACCGGGCCATGAAGGCCGGTACTCAGAGGATCATCGTCACCGACCCTGGGCGCCCGACGTTTTACGAGCTGGCGGACATGTGTTCCAAGAAATTCAAGGTCAAGTTGGTGGAGTGGTATGCGGTGGAACCTGAGCGATTTGAAGGCGAGATCGTAGAAATTACACGCAGAAAATGAATTATAACAGATAGTTATCCTTTGTTTTGCACGAAGGACTTTAACTGCCCGGCAAGGCTGCTACAGGCCGATGACCTGACACGCGCTATCAGCGGGATGGGTATGATGATAGCCGGCATGTAGCTCGTGCCAATGGCTTCGGAACTGATGCGACCAGCGGTCTTGCCGGTTTTGACGTCCCAAACCGAGGCTTCGTACGACGAATCGTTCTCCCAGGAGAGGAAGCCGAAACAGCCCGCGGCGCCGGCTGTGACGGTACACGTGAGGGAGCCCGCCGAATCGGTGCGTCGTGTCGAGCCTTCGATCCAGACCAAGTACTTCAGGCCCATCTGATCGAGCCGTGACGCCAACAGCGGCTGGTTGATGAGTTCTGGCAGGTCACTGGTGTTGATCGGTGCCGTCCGCGGTTCGAACCACGGAAACATGTCGTCCAGAAACTGCTGCTCGTCAATCACGCTGACGCTGTTGTCGCCTCGGCTCATACCATTGGCTACGCATGAGATGAAGTCCATTTCGGTTTCGCCCGGAGTAGGGCGGGTGCGCCGCCCGAGCACGACGACGGCGTCGCCCGATTCCATACCCGTGTCCGCTTCACGTACCTCTTGAATCGTCGATGTCACGCAACCGCTCAAGTGCGCGATCACGAGGCCTACTAACAGAGCCCCGAAGCCCGGTAAGCGATGCATCAAATTCCTCCCAGTTGGCCAGCCAGCCAATCCTTGACGACGGGTACGGAACGAAACTGTAAACTAAAGAACGCCATTGCGTCGCGGCAGGCTATCAGCGCGGCCTCCTGCAACGACGTCGATGAAGAGCCGTGGTTCTGCTTGTGCGACTTGCCATAGGCCGTGAGCGGCCACTCTCCAAGTAACACCCCACGGTTGTCGTACAACTTGAACTGGTAACGGATCCACACCTCGTAGTATTCGCTGCGAGTCTGCTGTGGGGTGGAAAACTGCAATTCCTCGATAGACGGCACCAGAATCGCCGCAACGTCCTGGTTGTCGCCAACCACCTGATCGACAAAGCGATGTCCGTAAAACATGCCTTCCAACAAGCTCTGGAACATCGGCCGTTGTGCAGAACCGAGCTCGATCTGCCATTCGCCACGGCCTTCGAGCGTTTCGGTGTGCGTATAGGAACTTAAGTTCTCGTCGATATAGATGCCGATGGGCAATGGCACCTTGTCGACGACGGGCACCGGAAAGTCAGTGGGTACGGCAACCTTCGCACCGCCACAACCGGCGAGCAGCAACACCAGCAGCGTTAACCCACGGATTGACACCAATCTTGCGTCCTTAATCACAGGTGCTTAGACCCACACTTAGACCCACAAAGGCTACTGGAATTCCGACAGGCCTACAAAGGTCCCGTCGTTACGGTACGCGAGTTCTCGCATCAACGCTGCGAAACGGTACACGCGTGCGTTGGGGCGCATCAGATGGACCGGAAAGCCAATCGCGTTGATGCGCACACGGCGGCGGCCGGTTTCATCCGCTATGTTGACCCGGTCGATGGCGTCGACGACTTCCTCGATGGAGTTGCCACTGTAATCGTCGCCGAACACATAGATGCCGATACGTTTGTCCGGCGCGTAGAAGGTGTTGATAGCAGCTTGAATGCCTTCCACCGGGCTCGAGTTGCTGAACGGATGCCAGGTTCTGAGGGTGTCGATAATGGCTCGTCGCCGCGCCGGCGTGTCGGGAATCCATCTACCTGCAAAGCTCGAGAACATGTACTCGCCCATGTCGTTCATGACCTGGATACCCTTCACGGTCGGGTAAATGGCGAGGGTTTCCTGCACTTTTCGCAAAACTTGCGGCCAGGCACCGTTGACCATGCTGCCGGACGTATCGATGACAAAGATGATCCACTCGCTGTCGACGGCAATACCCCCTACAAGGTCGGTTTGGCGGCGAAAATCACTACCCAATAAACGTTGCATCTCGTCGGTCAGAGATTGTTTGGCGACAGCAAGTTTCTGGGTTTGGATGGCGTTGTCGTCGTGCTTTTCCGTGGTTGCCAGGAACGCACCGAGAATGCGGGTGAGTTCCTGTTCCAGGCGCGCTAGCGCCAACAGGTTGTCGTCGAGCTGGCCTTCGGCCATGGTCACCTGGCGGCGCAGTTCGTTGATCTGCCCTTTGATCTCGAAAAGCGCCAGTTCGCGACTCGCGACCTGTCCTTCGTAATTGATGACCGATTTCTCCAGCAGGATCGGCTCCACGGTCTTGGTGATAATGAGCAGCAGGATGATCGCGCCAAACCCGCAGCTGATGACGTCCAGAAACGACATGCTGAACTCTTCGATGCCTCGTCGGTTACGCGTTCTCATCTAGGGCCAATCTCGTGAGGGAGCCATATACGCGCCCCCTGTCGTGCGTGCCAGGTTCCAGTAGGCGGCGGACGCGAGAGGATCGCCTTCCATGGGAAACAGGATGACGTTGATGGGTACCTGGTTCGGCAATTTGGCGAGTGCGTTGCGGAACAGATCCATGCGACCGCTTCCGGAGATAGTCGCACGCCGCGGGGGACGCGTACCCTGTGTCGGTAGCGAGTCGATGATCAGGTAGACGTTGTCGGGCAACGGCGTGAGGTTTCTGAGCTTCAACACGAGATTTTCGAGGCTCGTTCCGCCTGCCGGAATGATCTTTTGCAGGCTGGTGATCGCTTGATCGAGCGATCGGCCATCACCCAGCGGTACCCATTGGTCGTTGCTGTCATCGATGAGCGATGACGCTTGCGTGTTGAACGCGAACACCTGAAACGACGCATCGAGAGGCAGTTGGGCCGCAAGCCACTCCACCGTGCGCACGGCACGTTGCCACTTGGGAGACAGACGCTGGCGTTCTTCCGACATGTTACGCCGCCGCAGCACGTTGACGATCGTATCGTCCAACATGCTTCCCGAGATATCGATGGCGATGAGGATGTTCTTACCGCCGACCTTCAGGCCGGTCAGGTATTGTCGATCGCCTTCGCCGACAAAGCTGCGGACCCGCCCGCCTTCATTCGCTTCGTTCAAAGCTTTCAACCGTTTGAGTTCCACCTCGCGGCTGTCGACGTCGGACTTCAGCTCGTTGAGGCTTTCTAACTGGGCCAGCGAGACGGCATCGAGCTCGTTGAAATCCTCACGGGTGAGTTCGAGGTCGAGCGTCGTACTGACGAGCTTTCGATCCGAATCATCTACGCGTTGCAGCAGCTCGTCGATGCGTTCTTTCAGTTCGACCAGATCGCGCTCGCCGTTTTGTACCTGGTAGTCGAGCAACCGAATCTCCGACAACAGGTCTTTGTTGACGACCTTCACCGAGTCTTCGATGTCGTGGTTGATGATGAGAAAGATGAGTATCACCGCACCGAAGCCACACGACATGACGTCCAAGAAGGCCAGCGAAAAGACGTTCATCCGCCGCCGTGCCACGCTATGCCTCCACGACGATGAGCTGGTAGGTCTTGTCGTCTTTGGTGACGACGTCGCCGAGCTTGCCCTCGCTGGGCAGCCCAAAGGGATTGTTGGCGAGCGGGTAAGCGCGGTTGCCAAGTAGCACGTGCGTGGCTCCCGGCGCCGCCGGCGCTACCTCGCGAACGACGTGTTCGTATGGCAGTTGCGTGACGAGTCTCAGCTCGCCCTTGGAAAGCATTTCGGCGTGTCGTGCAAAGCCCGTCACGAGTGCGTCCGCCTCTATCGGCGTTGCCTTGATGTCGAGATCGTCGAGGGCTCCAAGCAAGCCAGGCAACGCAGCGCTGCGCGGACTGACCACTACGCTCGCCGAGCTCGGCAGCTTCTGTGCCAGCAGGCGAAACCGCTGGCTGAGCTTGCTTTGCAGGGCGGCACGATTGACGTGCGCCCGTCGGACGTGACCGTTGTGCATGATATCGATCGTAAAATCGTCCCCGCTGTCACGGCCCCGCGACCAAGCATGTATCTGATCGTAGAGTTGCTGTTCGGTGTCCGCGGCGTGCAGCGGATCGAATCGCGTGTCTTGAACAAAGCGATCGGCGAGCAATTGGGCCCAGCCGTCGACGCACGACATGAAACCACACCCCGACAACGTCTCTGCCTTGCGCCGTCGTAGCTCATCGCCGACGTCGAGTTCCGTCAAACAGGCGAGGTTTTGATGTAGGTCGAGCACCCAGGCGTTGGTGGGCAGCTCGATCGCGCTTGCCATCAGAACTGCCGTATCGACGAACCCCGCTATGTTCACGCCGGCTTCTTGGGCGATGCCGAGCAGCACGCCCAACTGATCGTTGGTCAGCGTGCCAGGCACCGCAACGACAAGCTCTTCGGTGACCAACGGTCGCAGTTCCAGCAGGTGTTGATACACGAGGTCCGCGTGATTGGCCGCTTGCTTTCCGGCCACGGGCAAAGGATCGGCATTCAGTCGCGATAGATACTGTTGGTTGGCTTGTTGCGGAAGCAAGCGGGTCATTTTCAAGGCTTCGTCTCCGAAGCGGTTGCCCGCGTCCGAAACATGAGCGACGGCCGGTTGCTGATAGATCGGTGCACCGTTGCGATAGAGCGACAGCTCCGCGTCGTTGAGTTCTAGAAGCAACGTCACGAACCCCGAACCTGCAGATGTCGAAGCAGTCGTTGGTCGCAGTAGGTTTGCGTGTCCAACACCAGGCGTTCCTGGATGAGCTGCAATTGGTGCATCAGGAACATGATGACGATGCTGATCACCAAGGCGACGAATGTCGAATTGAACGCCACGCCCAGGCTGGCGGTGACGCCGGAGATGTCACCCTCCACCGCCTTGTATGCCTGTCCGAGCGCCCCGCTGATACCACGCACCGTACCGATGAAGCCGATGGACGGAATCGCCCACGCGATATAGCGCACCATCGACAGCTCGGTGTCGAGACGGTCCGACTCGGTTTCACAAACCGCTCTAACCGCTTCCGAAACGTCTTGCACGTTGCGCGTCGCGGCGAATCTCTGCAGCGCCGACATCAATGCGCGCGGCAGGAGGCAGGCTTGAGATTCTTCAGGCAGCGCCTGGATGGGTCGCGTGTATTCGCGGGTATCCTCGGGGAGGATGCTTATGCCTTCCGTCACTTTGACGATGTCGCCCTGGAAGAGGGCGCGCTCACGTATCGCGCTGCGCCCCTTGTAGCCCATCATCGCGATAGCCCAAAGCATGAGGATGAAGCAGCTCTCTTGCTCGTAGTCTTTCAAGACGATATACAAGGATTGCTCTTCATCGACGGCTTCTCCGGCAGCCGCTTGCTCGGCCCGAACCTCCAAGATGGCGGTCGCGTTGGGCCTGATCAGGGTGATGTAGACCAGATGCACGATGATCAGCGCGATCACGAGTGCGGAGATCTGATAGATGAGTTCGAAAGGCAGTTGTCGATTCAAGTTAAATATCCACTGGGAACGGTACGGCGAAATCTTCTGAGATTTCTTCTGTGGGCAGGAATACGTCCGGCGAGGGTTCCGTTGGTTCGGTGGCCGGCTCCTCCACCTCGACCGCTTCGCTCGCTTCTGCGGAGCGCCCCTCCGGCACCGATAGGAAAAAACCCAGCAGTAACGCCATCCATACTGTTGTGATTAGAACTAACCTGCGCATCTACACTTCTCGTTATTCTGCAAATCGGGCCAATCTGAAGCCCACGTCGCGTCGGCCGTCGGCGCCGTAGTCGCGAAACGACAATCTGAGATCGGTGGTCGTACCATGCATCCAGCTCGAGCCGCTGATGACATGATACTCCCCTTCAACTGGACCAAGCGGACCGGTACCTGCCTCGACCGGGTGCTGGTAGAAGTCGTGAATCCATTCGGCGACGTTGCCGCCCAAGTCATCGATGCCTTTGCTGTTTGCCGCGAACGTGCCCACCGGTGCGGCGACCATGTGGTTGTCGTTGTAGCCGAAGATGATTCGACCGACTAAATGGGCCGCCGCGCGGTCGGCGTAATTGCCGTGTCGATCCGGGGGCGGTAGCGCGCCTCCCCACGGAAAGCGCAGCAGCGATTCGCTGCCTTCGACATGCCGAGCAGTCCACGCCCACTCCGCTTCGGTTGGCAACCGGTAACCTCTCGCAGTCGGGTTGGTTCCCACGATCTTGCCAAATTCTTCGAGGTAGAAAGGCTTAAGCCCGTCTTGGCGCGACAACCAATTGCAATAGCGCGCGGCGTCCGCCCAGCTAATATCTGCAACGGGTTGTTCGTCCTTGTTCAAACGCTGCTCTTCATAGATACCGGAATCGTGGCCACTAGCGAAGGCTTTGAATTGGGTGTTGGTCACTTCTTGGGTGCCGAGATAGAAAAGTTGCTCGAGTTCGACGTTGCGTAGCGTCTCGTTAGCCCTACGGCCGGGTTCGCGTCGCGAAGCACCGAGTTGAATGGGGCTTGGATCGAAGAGCTTCAGCGTTTGACCCGCTGCGGTGGTGATGGTGGGCTGGAGTGCGGCTAGTCGCGCTTCCGCGAGCGTCAAAAGTTTTATCCTGAGCTCTTGGGTGAGACCGTTGCGCGGGGTGATCTCGGTAGTATATCCGGCGTAGCCGGCGAGTTTGATCTCCAGGCGGTGGACACGGGTCGGCAGTTCGACGGATTGGTTCGCCGATCCGAGCGCCTTACCGTCGACGAACAGTTCAGCTTGAGGCGGGTCGGCTTGGATGACCAGCATGCCGGTCAACCGTTCAAGGCTCAGATTGAGCGCGCGGCGTTCCCCCGTCGTCAGGTTGACACGCGTTTGGCGCGGCGCAAACCCCACCTTGAATATCTGCACGCGGTACGAGCGCCCGGACTGCAGGGCAATATCGACCGGAGACTCGCCTTGATATTGACCGTCGATCGTCACCCCGGCTCTAGCCGGGCTCGTCCGTACGCTGAGTAAGCCGTCGGCTTGCTGCAATGCGACGCTGGGCAGCGTGCGTGCCTCTTCGGCGCCGACGAGTATGCGTTGTCGATGGCTCTTGTGGCCATCGAGCCGCAATTGAATTTCGTGCTCGCCGGCCAATATCTCCACCACTGCGGGTGTCAGTAACCCGGTAGCAACTTCGTCGACGAGGATTTCGGCGCCGGGCGGCTCGGTTTCGAATGTGATGTCTCCCCAGTTGGGCACCAACGCTTCTGAAACTTGTTGGGGGCGATTACGTCCCTCGATGTCAACATCGATTTCTAGCACTTGGTAGCGAGGATGTGCGAACCGAAGATGTCGTGTGCCGGCGTCGATCAAGGTATCAGCGAGTGGCGTCATGCCCAGTGGGCGGCCGTCAACGGAAACGTAAGCGCCCTCCGGTTCTGAGGTGAGCATTACGACACCCGGCAGTGGGACGAAATCGAAGGTGAAAGACTGATTGCGCGCACTGGCGATATCGACCAACACATCCAGTGGGTAATAGCCATCGGCACCAGCAGTGACCCTGTACTGAGTCTGCAACATGAGATGCACGCCGCCGAATTCGAAGGCGGGACCGCCGGACACGGTGATCGAGTCAGCGCTGGGCGTGAACGTGAGTTGGACAGACCGCGCGGTGAATAGAAACAGGAGCAGCAGCACCGCGAGTGCGGCGAGCGTAAACAATGTCCACTGTGCTCGAGAAAATCGAGCCGGCCTTTCGACGACGGTCGTGCGTGGCTGATAGTGCACCGCTTGGATCGTGTTCGATTCGCTGGGCGGCTGTTCGGTCGCACTCATCGTTGCAACACCTCTTCGCAGCGAATATCCACCGGTGCCATTTCCGGTCTTACCGTAATGTTGGTGCGAACGTCGCGACACCCATCCCGACTGCCTATCAATGTGTAGGCGCCCGGTCTCAAGTTGAGGCGCTTCTCTGAAAACTTGCCGAGTCGACCAACGTTCGACAGGATGACGTCAGTCGCATTATCCGAGTGCAGTAGCACCGGAACCGGGTTGCCATAAAGTTGCAATAGCTCGTCCACCTCTTGGACGATGCGAGCCAGCTGCGGACCATGGGGGTCGAGATTCTTGGCTCGGGCCAAAATTTGTTGTGCCTCTCGATAGAGGCGGTCGGAAGACAAACGTTCCGCGCCCGCGGCGATCTTCGAGAGCGTGTCGAACGATTGCTGTTGGATCTCTGCGCGTGTACGGCCTTGTTTGGCAAATTGGATGTTGGCGTCCAGCGTCAAAATAGAGTCATAGGCTTTGGCCGCCGCCTGCCACTGTTCCGTCGTTTCATAGCCCGCGGCCCGCAATCGGAACCTTTCGATCTCGACGATCACGGTTTGTTCGGCGACCTGCTGCAGACCCCCTAGCGCAACGGCGTTGCCGGGATCGATAGCAAGGGCTCGATTGAAGGCGGTCTTTGCCGACTGAAACGACTGATCGTCCAGCGCGACAAAACCCTCGGACAAGTACGCCTGCAGGTTTTGTTGCGACCTGCCGTAGCGTGCTTTAGCGATGGCGTCACCAAGACCCGGCGTGTCCGCATCCAGTGCCCGAATCTGTTCGTAGGTCGCTACTGCCTCCACCCAGAGGTTCGAAAGTTCCTGATTACGTGCCGTGCGAAATAGCGTAAGAACTTCGGGTAGCCGCTCAGCGCGTCTCATCGCGTGTGCCAGTTCTGCCTTGTCGGGTTTGACGAGTTCGGCGCGGGCGAGTTCGGCATCAGCAGCTTTTTGATTACGTGCATTGATGGCATCGATACCAGCGGACAAGCTTGCCGCGTACAGGCGTTCGCCTTCGTCGATCAGGTCGGCAAGAGCTTGGGTGGCCGCTTGATAACTCGCGATCGCCTTCGTGAAGCGCTCGACCAGAAACGCTTCATCCCCGGTGAGAGCCAATTCTTTCGCCGCGTCGTATGCAGCCTGACCCCATGTGCCCACCTGCATGGTGTCTCTAAGTTCCAACTCCAACTCAACGAACCTACCGAGTTCGTCTTGTGCTTCTTGCCGGGCTTGCTCGCGCTGCAAAGCTTGAAATGGCGGTAGTTCAGCTTCTTTGGGTTGGTGCCGCGGCGTTTCCGTGCCGATGGGGACAATGGTCGCCGGAACCGCGTCTACCGGCGAGACGAGGTCGGGGGCAATCACGAACAAGGCATACAGGAGCACCCCGACGACTAGGGTGGCCAACCCAGGCAGCAACCAACCCGGTCTCGGCTTTGAAGGTTCGCTTGCTGGTTCTGCACTATGGCTCAGGCGAACCGCTTTCGGCTTGATGATGCCCGGATCTTCAGACATTGGATCTAGACAGATTCGGGTTCTTCTGGAGCCGGCGGCGGAAGGCCCAAGTCTTCGAAGTACACTTCACGCAGAATGCGCCGTAGCTCGGTGTATTGCTCGTCGACGGTGCCCTGCAAACGTACCGTTTGGTTTTCCAGTTCAATGGTGTGTGGGATGATCTCCGCTTCTGCGGAGACCCCGATCTCTTGCAACACTTCGGCTTGCATTTCTGCCTCGTGGCGTTTTCCAATGGCACTTTTCAACAGGGCTGCGCCGCTCAGCACGCTTACCAGGCCGCTTGCGTCGACATACGCATCGCTGCTCTCGTAAATGGCTAGAACCCCACCGACGATGGCACCCGCGCCGCCAATGGCGCGGGCTCGCGATTGGGCCTTCAGCTGACGGTACGCGATTGCCTCGCTGTAAGTCGCAGCTCGCCAGTTCTGATAGGCGCCAGACATGTCGCGGTTAAACTTCGCGTAGTACTCATCGAGCGTGTCGATGAAGAGATATTCGCGTTCGCGAACCCGGCGCACCCGGGACAACATGGGGTCGTCATGGGCGGGCAGCCGCGTGAGCTCGACGCCATCGGATGTCTCGCGTACGTGGCTTGCAAATGCGTCCGGTGCGAAATCCCTCGCAAACTTCATCTCTGCGGTTGCGCGGATCGTCGCTACCGTTTGATCATCGAGGGTCAGTCGGTATATGAGCATGTCGTCGGCGAGGTTCTTGTAGTTCGACTGGAACGGGTCGATGTCGGGCGGAATGGTGTCTTCATAGGCGTACTTGCTTGCGAGCGACTCGTAGGTTTTGGTGAACCACTCGACGCCCCTCGCATCGATGACGGTCACCTCAACGCGTAGACGTTCGCCGTTGGACTCCAGAATCTTACCTGTCACAGTCACATCGACCGCATGCGTGGGTCGTGGCACTACTCGAACAGCCCCCCAATTGCCCGTGCTCTGTAGTAGGTTCTTCGCAAAGTAGGGTATGAACTGTGCCTCGGCCCTTCGAATATCGGGCTGAATCAGCTGCTTGACCTGTTCGTCGAAGGATTCCGGTACGTTGGCATCGAACACGGCCACGCCGATGTCCAATAGCTGGTCTTCCGACTGCGTGCCTTCGAATTGTTGGGGTGGCGTCATGTCGACCATGCGCACCTCGTGGGTTACGCAAGCGCTCAAGCCCAGACAAATTGCAACGAGACAATAGCGAGTCACTTCGATAACTTCCTCAACTTCTTAGTAAGGTGCGTTTAGCTTCCTTTATAGCGACGGTACTCGTCCCACAACTTCTCGCGTAGGTCCGGATCGCTCTCCAGCATAGCGGCTTCCCGCAGTTGACGGGCGATGATGTCGTCGTCGCGAGCATCCGGGACATCGTCAGGCATCTGAGCGCCCGCCGTACGTTGCGGCATCGGTGGGCTGGGTATCTGACGCGATTGGGGGAATGGAGCGCTGATGACACCCTGATCTGGGGTCGTGGGGCGACTGGACGAGGTTGACCCCGGTGGTACGGTCCCGCCACCCAGATTCTCGTTGGAGCGTTGTTCCAATATGGCCCGTTCGGCCAAGATCTCGCCATCGAATTCTTCGAGGGCCCGCTCGAGTTCGTCGTCGCCGCCCGAACCTGAAGAGCCGGACGGCATCGGCGGCGCAGCAACCCGTTCTACGGGTGCCACGACTTCGTTGCTAATTTCCCAACCGTCGCCCGCAGGGGGACCACCGGGCTCACCCTGCTGCCAACCTTCCTGACCCGAACCACCACCGGGCGCACCGGGTGAACCCGCCTCGCCGCCCGGGTTGCCGGATCCGCCGGACTCGTTGATCTCCCAGGCGAGTTCACCTTCTTCCGTGGCGTCGCTACCGCCTAAGGGGTCGTTGCCGCCGAGGGGATCGCTGCCATCACCTTGTTCCCCACCTGGCACGTTGCCGCCGGGCCCGGTTGGAAGGGGTTCGCCGCCGCCAGGTGATCCTGAAGAACCGCTTTCGGAACCCGGCTGTCCACCTGGTCCCGGTATGCCGGGTATGCCCGGTAAGCCTGGAAGTCCGCTGGGACTTGGAAGTCCGGAACCGCCGCCGCCGCTCGAGCCGCCTCCACTAGAGCCGCCTCCACTAGAGCCACCGCCGCTGGAACCGCCACCGCTAGAGCCACCGCTGGAACCGCTCTGTCCACTTTGGCTAGGCGATTGTGGGCTTTGGGGGAACAGCGGTGTAATGGGGGCGCAAGCCCATAGCAGGCTCAATAGGACGACGAGGCTGGCCTTCAACAACGTCTTCATCGTGCGGCTCCGAGGCAAATTTTGACTCGGTAAACCTTAACGCCCGTAACCTGAACCCAAGCTGTACGCTCAAACATCGTGATATTCATGGAACGGGACACTAACCTCCGGTCGGTAACGTGCGTCTCGGGAAATAACGGAATTCGTGCCGATAATGCAGTCCCTCGGTAGCGACCGCCTTGCCTTCGACCATGCGCGGACGGTATCGAGCCGCTCGCATGCTTCTGCGCACGCGAAAGTCCATCATCCCGGGCGGTTCGGAGGCCGTGGTTTTTAGATCCTGGATCGAACCGTTAACCGAGACGCGATAATTTATCTCTACATATCCGGACCGTTCTTCGTCTCGCATGGAAGTCGGTGGCGGTTTGGGATCGGTCGGTAACGGGAAATGCAGGATCTTGGGCTCGCTGAAATACGCGTGTTCATCTACCGACTCGATCTCGGTCATCAACGAGAATACGTGCTCGTAAAGAGGGTGGGCCTTGCGGAATGCTTCGAACAACAGGTGCCAGTCGGCGAGTTCCAAAATGGCTTCGGCAACGATCATCGGATCGGTGTTGGGATCATCGCGATAAATACCAATCATGCGTTGCAGGGCCTGCTCGCCCTTGTGGGAGCTGTTCAGCGAGAGTTGCTGGTGTCGGTATAGCGATGCGCGGTTCGATGATCGTGAAAGTGGCACGAAAGCACCGACTTCTTCGCCGTCATGGAGGTAGAAGGGCGGAAACCGCTCCAAACGGTAGGTTTCAATGAGCCCCTTGAGGGCCGGGATGGCAGAGGGCGTGCGTTCCTTGCCGTTGGCTTCGAAGATGCGGATGGCGCTTTGGTACAAGCCCCTTGCGGGGAAGATGTTGTAGGTCCCCCGATACCATTCGGCCAGGTGAAAGGTGCCGGGTAGCATGGCTTCGCTATAAGCACCATAGGCCTTCAACAACACCTCGTAGGCATACTCCTCCCGGTCGTTGGCTCCGGCATGATCACCTAACGCCTGCAGGGATTCTGACTCTTTGTAGACGGCCTCGATCTGTTCGGGTGCATACAAACCCTTGTTGACACGATTGATGTGAACGGCGCGTTGATAGTGTGACAGCGCTGCCTCGAACTCGCCTTTGCCGAAGTGAGAATCTCCAAGCAGCGTCAGCGGTCGGGCCAGGTCCTGGTGGAAGCGATGATGGGCGTTTTCGATCGCACGAATGAAACGAATCAGGAACTCTTCGGCGTCATCGTACTCGGTGCTGGCAATGCTCTCCGCCACGGCGTCGAGCGGTGAACTCGGTTGATCCAGCGCCTCTTCGATGGTTTCGATCGGAGGTTGTTCGGGTAGCGCCTCGCTAGTCTCCGGGACCTCCTCTGCAGCCAGCGTAGGCAGGTAGACGAGCGCCAACAGTCCGGTGAGCAAACCGATGGTGCCGTGCGTGAGGACGCTGAAGGCTCTCTTTCTCAGGACGCTGAAGGCTCTCTTTTTCAAGACGCTAAAGGCTCTCTTTCTCAGGACGCTGAAGGCTCCGCTGTACGTCGTTGACTGCATCGAAATACCCGTCGGTAGTTGGGTCATTGGACCGCAATTTAGACCGTGCGTTCGAGTGTGAGATCGCATATTCGGCAAGTCAAGGCGCTTCCTGTGAGGGAATTTTAAAGCGCGGGAGTCGAATGCTTTGGCCCTGCCTTTTCGTTACCATCGCCGACCAGCTTTTCAGCGTTAGACCGACAGATCACCAATTTGCAAGCGTTTGACCAGCAAATAGATGCGATGGGGCTTCGCTGTCCCGAACCGCTCATGATCGTTCGCAACAAGGTTCGAGAGATGGCGGCGGGCGAGGTTCTGTACGTCATTGCCAGCGATCCGTCGACCGATCGCGATTTCAAGAATTTTTGTCGTTTCATGGGACACCGGTTGGTCGCTCAGCGAAACCTCGAGGATCGCTTCGAGTACTGGATACGTAAGGGTGGTTGACCACTACTTCGCCTACGGCAGCAATATGAATCCCGAGCGCGTGAGGATGCGTGGGTTGGACGTCGTCGCGATGCAAGGTGCCACCCTGTGTGGCTTCGAGCTGGTTTTTGACAAGGTTTCCAAGAAGCATCCAGGCGTGGCCCACGCCAACGTTGTCTATGCACCCGGATGCGAAGTCGAAGGCGTGATCTATGCACTATCGTCCGAAGACGAGATATTGAAAATGGATCCGTTCGAGACGGCGCCTTGGAATTATGGCCGCGACGTCGTGCGCGTCGAGGCCGCCGACAATCGAACCATCTCTGCCTGGACGTATTTCGCCAACCGTGCGGTCAGGCAATCGGGGCTGAAGCCGCCGGCCAGCTATTTAGCCCAGCTTTTAGCTGGGCGCGACTACTTGTCCGTAGCCTATTTCGAGTGGTTGCAAGCCATCGAGTGTGCCGATGAACCATGGTGAAGTTGCCGTCAGGTTCAATGGTACTTTTGGGGTTAGCCATCAAACCGTTTTGGCTGGAGGTGCGCCAGAACCGCTTCTATCCGGTGGTCGACGGGTGCGCTCGATCATCCGCTACCGGCAAGACTTCACACTGAGTGCTTTGCACGAAGTAGCCCATTGGTGCATCGGGAGTGCCGCGCGACGTCCGGTGGTTTTGGTCAGCCGCGACAAAGATCTGCGCCAACTGTTGGGTGCGAGCATCACGCTGATGGACCCGGCAAGGGACCGTACGTGGGATGTCGCGACCTTCGAGCAGGAATACGGATTCGCCCCAGCATTGTTCGCCGACTATCAGGCGCTCGTCGGCGATAGCGTCGATGATATTCCGGGCGTGCCCGGGATCGGAGCGAAAACGGCAGGCGTTTTGATCCGGACGTTTGGTTCGCTGGAGCAACTCTATCGGGGTGTTGACGAGTGGCCCGCTACCGGTTTAGGCCCGAAGGCCTGTGAACGCTTGGCAGAGCATGAAGCCCACGCATACCTGATGCGCCGGCTGACCCGTCTCGATCGCCAAGCTGAAGTGCATTATCCGTCGTCGGCGCGCAAGGTGCGACCGCCAGAGCCTGTCGAGATGCGGCGTGCGTTCGAGACCTACACACTCGATGGACGACTTGAGAATCTCTTGGAGCGGTATCGTGGGTGAGCGCGTGGATTGCGTCGTCGTGGGCGCGGGCGTCGTGGGTCTCGCGGTGGGTCGGGCGCTTGCCACGCGGGGCTTGGAGGTGATCGTCGTTGAACGGTCCGAACTCATCGGTAGCGAGACGAGTTCTCGAAACTCCGAAGTTATTCACGCCGGCATCTACTACCCAACGAATTCATTGAAGGCGCGACTTTGCGTAGAGGGCAAGCGCCTGCTCTACGAATATTGCGCGTCCCACCAAGTGCCCCACCAGCGTTGCGGCAAGATCATCGTCGCTACTCAAGAAGCGCAACTTGAAACATTGGCCGCTTACCAACGCCAGGCGTTGGACAATGGTGCAGGCGAGTTGCGGCCGTTGACGGCGGTCGAGGTCCAGGAACTCGAACCAGCAGTCACGGCGATTGCGGGCGTGCTTTCCGAGAGCACGGGCATCATCGATTCCCACGCGTTGATGCTAAGCCTGCAAGGTGAATTGGAACATCACGGCGGCACGGTGGCATTCAACACGGAGGTGGAGGATCTGGTAGCGCTCGGTGACGGGATACGCGTGACGACCAGCGTGTTGCAGCTCGATGCCCGATGGCTGATCAACTGTGCGGGACTGCAGGCGCCGGAGCTGAGCCAACGGCTGACCGCTGAGGTTCCGCACGCGCACTATGCGCTCGGTCACTACTATGCCTATAGCGGCAAAGCGCCGTTCAGTCGTCTGGTGTATCCCGTAGCTCAGGCTGGTGGTCTCGGCGTGCACGTTACGCTCGATCTCGGTGGGCAGGCTCGGTTCGGACCGGACGTCAGGTGGATCGATGCGGTCGACTATACGTTCGATGATAGCCATCGCGCCGAGTTTCTCACCGCTATCCGACGCTACTTCCCTACCGTCGATGAGAGCCGCTTGCATCCAAGCTACACGGGCATCCGGCCGAAGATCGTTGGGCCCGGCGAACCCGCGGCCGATTTTCGGATCGATGGACCCACGCACCATGGTGTGCCTGGGTTCGTCCAGCTGTTGGGGATCGAGTCGCCTGGATTGACGGCAAGTCTCGCCATCGCAGAGCGGGTGGCGGACATCGTCGATGCTTAACTTCGGACTCGTCGTCAATCCCGTGGCCGGACTCGGCGGTGCGGCCGGATTCAAGGGCAGTGATGCGGTGGACGCCAGTGAAGCGTTAGCGCGCGGCGGGCAACCACGTGGAGAGAAGCGCTGCATGCGGCTGTTGGACGCGCTCGGTGCGACGCTCGATGACGTAAGCTGGACGACTTGGGGTGGTCCCATGGGCGAGCGGTGTCTGCGTGAATCCGGAGGCAAGTCCGGTGCGATGCACGTGTCTGTCATCGGCACGCCCACCGACCCTACGAGCGCGAAGGACACCGTTGCTGCCGCCAAGGCGTTGCACGATGGCGGCGTTGATCTGTTGATATTCGTTGGGGGTGATGGAACCGCCCGCGACGTGCACGATGCCGTGGGTGACCGCCTCCCGGCGCTGGGTGTGCCCGCAGGAGTCAAGATGCACTCCGGAGTGTTTGCGACGACGCCTGAGACGGCGGCCGAAGTCCTGCGGCGCTTGGTGACGGGTGGTTTGGTGCGGGTCTCGCACGCGGATGTTCGAGACGTCGACGAACAAGCGCTACGGCGCGGGCGCGTAGACGCGCGATTTTATGGCGAGCTTACCGTTCCCGAGGTGGGTGGCTTTCTGCAGCACACGAAGGAGGGTGGTCGAGAGAACGAAGCGCTCGCGGTGCAGGAGATCGTCGCAGAGATCGTGGAGCGGCTAGAGGGTTGTACTCGGGCCGTGGCGCTCGGTCCGGGCGGCACCGTCGCGGCAGTCAAGTCGGCACTGTCAATTCCGGCCACGTTACTGGGCGTTGACGTCTGGCGGCCCGAGGCGGATCCGCTTTTGGACGTCGACGCCCCGACGCTCGAGTCGCTTGGCGACGAACTGGGTACGCTGATCTTGAGCTTCACACGGCGCCAAGGTTTTTTGTTGGGCCGTGGCAATCAACAAATTTCACCAGTGGTGCTACGCGGGCTTGCTCGCAAAAACATCTGGGTAATCGGTACGCGGAGCAAGCTCCTCACCTTGCACGGCCGTCCGCTGCTGGTCGATACGGACGACCCGACACTCGATCGGGAGTTCAGCGGCCTCACCGAGATCATCGCCGGTTATGACGATCGGCTGGCGTACCGGGTCGGTACGAGTGCCTAGTTTCTCGGTCGTCATCGATCGTTGTGTACGGCGCATCAGTTCCGCCGGGAACGAATGTGCCCGTTTGTTCCACGGCCGAGGTCACTGTTATCCGGGTTTCGAGCATCTGAGTGTCGACTACTTTCCACCCTACCTGCACATCGCGGTGTTTCGAAACAACGCTATCCACGTTGAGCCGTTGGTGGCTGAACTGCACACCGCGTTGCCGCGTATCGAAGGTGTTGTTGTCCAGCGCCGCGACGGCCGCCGAACGCGAACAGAGGTAATGCTGGGCACCATTCCGGACGAAGTCGTGGTGCGTGAGGCAGGACTGAGTTACGCGGTCAGGATGTTGCATAACCAAAACGTCGGATTGTTTCTGGATATGGCACCGACACGTCGCTGGGTGAGAGACGTGGCAAAGGATCGGTCGGTGCTGAATTTATTTGCGTTTACCTGCGGGTTTTCGGTTGCCGCGCTCGCCGGGGGAGCGAAGAAGGTCGTGAACAATGACATGAGTCGTAAAGCGCTGGCGTGGGGAGCGCACAACCATTCGCTGAATGGTCACGATCAGCGTGATGTGCGTATGCTGGCGCGCGACCTATTCAAGTCGTGGGGGAAGATCCGTCAGTCGGCACCATTCGATCTGGTCATCATCGACCCGCCGACAAACCAGCGTGGCAGCTTCAATGCAGAAAGGCATTACGGGCAAATCCTGAAACGCATGCCGGCATTTTGCGCGCCCGGCGCGTTGCTGTTGGTCTGTCTGAATTCGCCGTTTCTCGGGCCCGAATTTTTGACCGGTCAAATGGCCCGATGGTGCCCGGATGCTACCTTCCAGGCGTTCTTGCCCGCATCCGAAGATTTTCAAGACCGCGACCCCGAGCGCGGCTTGAAACAGGCAATGTTTCGCCTGTGAATGAGGGTAGGACGTCGGTAGTCAACGGGCGTCCATTGTGGACATGAGTTCGAGCATGGCCGCGCGTACGGTTGTCGACGATTTGGCGCTGAGCGCGCCGCGCAGCTGATAGATATGGGTTGAACGTTCGGCGCGGACCGACTCCGGCAGAGCCTCTTCCGCAGGTTGACAGGTCGTTGGCGAACAGAGCGCCGTGAAACATCGACCCGTCAATACCGCCAAGTCGATTGCCTCTTGCCGGATCACGTCCTCGTAACGCAGAAATCCTTCTTCGCCCAACCAGAGAAGCGTACCGAGACAGGCGAGATGCCGATCGGTGGGCATACCAAATTCATCCGGTTCTTCGAACCCGCAGATATCTTCGACAAACACCGTGTGGCGCCGAGGAAACATGCCGTAGAGCTGGTTTAGGACCTTGGCTGCGTCCTTGAAGAAGTCGTCGACATTGATGTCGCTCATTGCCGGTACTGGTCTAAGAACCTCTTCAGGCGCCCGAGCGCGTCGATCAACTCCTCCGCATGGGGCAGGAAGACGATACGAAAATGATCCGGCCGCGGCCAATTGAAACCGGTACCTTGTACGACCAGTAGCTTTTCTTGCCGGAGCAGGTCGAGAGCGAACTGCTCGTCGTCGGTGATGTTGAAACGCTCAACGTCCAGCTTGGGAAACAGGTAGAGCGCGCCCATGGGTTTGACGCAGCTGACGCCGTCGATCTCGTTCAATAGGTTCCATGCCAGGTTGCGTTGTTCGTAGAGCCGTCCGCCGGGTCGGATAAACTCACGAATGCTTTGGTACCCGCCTAACGCGGTCTGCACCGCATGTTGGGATGGCACGTTCGAACAGAGCCGCATCGACGCGAGTATGTCGAGACCCTCGATGTAGTCATGGGCGCGCTGCTTGGCCCCCGACACCACCATCCAGCCCGTTCGGAATCCGGCTACGCGATAGGTTTTTGACAAGCCGTTGAACGTGACGACCAACAAATCTTCGGCGAGCGTCGACAGCGGTACGTATTGAGCGTCGTCGTACAGGATCTTGTCGTAAATTTCGTCGGCGAACAGCACGAGGTCCCCGCTGCGCGCGATGTCGGCGAGCTTCTGCAAGACCGCTTTGTCGTACACCGCGCCCGTCGGGTTGTTTGGATTGATGACGACCATCGCTTTGGTGCGTGGGGTGATCTTGCGCTTCAGGTCTTCTACATCGGGTGCCCAGTCGCACGCTTCGTCACAGAGATAGTGGACGGGTTTACCGCCGCACAGATTCACCGCCGCGCTCCATAACGGGAAATCGGGAGCCGGAATCAAGACCTCGTCACCGTTTTCGATCAGACCTTGCAGAGCCATTAGGACCAATTCCGAGACGCCGTTGCCCATGTAGATGTCGTCGACTTCAACACCACGGATACCGAGCTGTTGACAATATTGCATGACGGCTTTGCGCGCGGAATACAAACCCTTGGCGTCGCAGTAACCCTGGGAGTTAGGCAGGTTGTGGATGACGTCGCGGAGGATTTCCTCGGGAGCGTCAAAACCGAACGGCGCCGGATTGCCGATATTGAGCTTGCACACCCGATGGCCTTCTTCCTCGAGCCGGTGCGCCTCCTCGAGCACCGGCCCGCGAATGTCGTAACACACACCGTCCAGCTTGCTCGATTTCTTGATGAGTCGAGACTTGCCGGGTACCAATTCGGTCAACGGGTGTTGGGCTTCCTTTGTCATCCTGGTTAGACTTTGTTCTCTTATAAAGAGCCAATTAGACCAGCAATAATAGTAGCAGGGGAGTCAAACATGGGTAAGGTGGCCAAAACAGACGACGAGTGGCGTGGATCGCTCACGACGGAGGAATACCAGATCACCCGCAACGCGGGCACGGAGCGTGCTTTCACCGGCGTCTACTGGGATACCAAGACGCCAGGCATCTACAACTGCAAGTGCTGTGATACGCCGCTTTTCGACTCCGAGACCAAGTACGATTCGGGCAGTGGGTGGCCGAGTTTTTATGCGCCCATCGCGGAAGACCTGGTGATCACGCGGGAAGACGACAGCATGGGAATGCGTCGCAATGAGGTGCTGTGTGCAGCTTGCGATGCGCATCTCGGCCACGTTTTTCCAGACGGGCCGCAACCGACCGGCAGGCGCTTTTGTTTGAATTCCGCGTCGTTGCGCCTCGACGAACAATCCTCTTAATGTCCTGGGACAGGACAAGGAGCCGCTGTGCACCCGGGCCTAATCGCAGAGCGTGAGCCGGACAAAGTTGCCTACGTCATGGCGAGCACCGGCCAAACCGTCACGTTCCGGGAGCTGGAACAGACGGCCAACCAAGGCGCGCATGTCTTTCGCCGACACGGTCTGAAGCGCGGCGACCACGTCGCCATCATGCTGGAGAACCATCCGCGATTCTTGCAGATCTGTTGGGCGGCGCAACGCGCGGGTTTGTACTACACGGCGATCAGCTATCTTCTGCAACAAGCCGAAGTGCAATACATTGTCGAGAATTGCGAGGCCAAGGTCTTCATCACATCGATCGCTCAGAAAGCGGTGGTAGAACCTCTAGCAGACACGTTGCGGCCGCTGCAAGCTTGCTACATGTTAGACGGCGTGCTCGATGGATTCGATGCTTGGGAAACGGCATTAGACGGGCAACCCGGCACGCCCATCATGGATGAGCAGGAGGGTGCGTCCATGTTGTACTCATCCGGTACGACGGGTTTTCCCAAAGGCATCAAACGCCCGTTGCCGGAAGTCTCGTATGGCGAGTCCGAGGCGCCGAATTTGCTCGAGGCGCTGTATGGCATCAAAGCAGACTCGATATATCTGTCGCCGGCACCGCTGTATCACGCCGCACCCTTGAGCTTCACCATGGGTTGTCTGCGCAACGGTGTCGCCGTGGTGGTTATGGAGCGGTTCGATGCACAATTCGCGCTGCAAACCATCCAAGACTACAAAATCACGCACAGCCAGTGGGTGCCGACGATGTTCATTCGCATGTTGAAGCTAGCCGACGAGGTGCGTATGCAATACGACGTAACCTCTCTCGAGTGCGCCATACATGCCGCAGCGCCCTGTCCGGTGCCCGTAAAAACACAGATGATCGAATGGTGGGGACCGATAATTTACGAATATTACGCCGGCACCGAAGGCAACGGATTCGTGCAGCTCAACTCCGAGGAGTGGCTAGCGCATCGAGGGTCGGTCGGCCGGCCGTTGGGATGCGAAATACACATCTGTGACGACGCCGGCAACGAGTTGCCCGTTGGTGAACCCGGCACAATCTACTTTGGTGGCGGCGGTGAGTTTGAGTACTTCAAAGACGCAGCCAAAACTCAGGATTCGCGCCACGCAAAGGGTTGGTCGACACTTGGCGACGTCGGCTATCTGGACACAGACGGCTACCTCTACCTAACCGATCGCAAGCATTTCATGATCATTTCCGGTGGTGTGAACATCTACCCGCAGGAAGCTGAGAATATATTGATTCTTCACGAGGCGGTGATGGACGTCGCGGTCTTCGGCGTGCCGAACGATGAGTTCGGCGAGGAAGTCAAAGCCGTCGTACAGCCGGCCGACATGGCCAGTGCCGGTCCGCTGCTCGAACTGGAACTCATCGACTATTGCCGTTCGCAGCTCTCGAGCATCAAGTGTCCGAGATCCATCGATTTTCGCGAGGAATTGCCGCGCCACCCGACGGGCAAACTGTACAAGCGTCTCCTGAAGGACGAGTACTGGGCTCGGGCGTAGAGTTTTATCGATTCTGCAATAGGTTGACCGGCGAATATTGATCGGTGAGCACTCGTACGTCATCGTCCCAATCCACTTTGGTCGACAACTGTCTGGGGTAGGCACGGATATCGATTCCGAAGGGCTTGAGCCGATCTTCGAGTTGCTTTGCCCGTTGCCCGAGAACCAACACGTTGGGCAGTGGTTGTTGGCTTGTCAGAATGACCCGATTGGAACTTCGCCAGGGGCGTAGGTTGAAAAACTCGCCGAATACAGCATGGTAGGTGGCAGACTCATGGTCGTATAGACGGCTGACGGTGAACGTATTTGCCGCAATGATCCCGTCGTCGGTAAGCAGGGACTTGGTCTCACTGAGGTATTCGCGCGTCATCAGGTGTTCGGGGATGTAATCGCCGTTGAATGCGTCCAGCATGATCAGGTCGTAACGATCGGCTCGGATGAGCGCTCGCTTGGTGAATACCCGTGCGTCCTGGGCGAACACTTGCAGTTTTTCGGTTTCGGTAAAACCGAAAAAACGTTTGGCCACTTTGACGACCGCGGGGTCGATTTCCACGACATCGATCTGCGCTTCAGGAAACAACTCGGCCAACGCCATCGGCAGCGTTCCGCCGCCGAGGCCGGCGATCAACACCCGTTTCGGATTGGGATTCAACAGCAGCGCCGACATCATCATCTTGGTGTAGGTAAAGACCATCTCCTTTGGCCGTCGCTGGTCGATGCAGGATTGATTGCGCTGATCGCGGCGTACGCTGAACTGTAAACACACCATGGAACCGTGCTTGTTGACCAATATCGACTGATAGAGCGATCTTTCTTTGTGGATGAGTTCTGCAGTCGCCGAAATCGAGACGCCGCACAGCAGGGTGGCGATGATCGCGTTGCGCATCATCGTCGGCTCACGAATAGCGCAAGCGCACCCACTACCAGCAGCGCGAGTGTCAAGAGTATCAGTATGGTATTCACCTCGAAATACAGCACGAGATAGAAACTGGTACCCAACGTGCCGAGTGCGCTGCCCACCGTCGAGACGAAGTACAGACGTCCCGCGACGCGCCCCGATTCCTCCGTGGTCTGCACCAAAAGCCGCACCGAGTACGGGGAAATCATGCCGAGTATGGCGGTTGGCACCGCGAACAAGAAGGTGGCTGCCAAGAGCGATCCGTAGCGGGTGTCTTCGATCCGTTCGAATATCCAGATCATGGCCGGTTCGCTGAAGTAACCCAGGGGATAGAGAAACACCGCGCCGACGAGAAACACGCTACCGAACTTGGCGAGCGATGGTGCCTTGACCGACCAGCGCCCGCCGTACAGGTAACCGATCGCCAGACTCGCCATGAAGATCGTGATGATGCTTCCCCAGACGTGGATGCTATTGCCGAAATAGGGCGCCAACATGCGCCCTCCCAACATCTCCAACGACATGATCACGAACCCGCCGACGAAGGCGAGGCAATAAACGAGATACGACAAGCAACTACTCTACGACGGACTATGTGGACGAGAGCGGGGCAGTGTACAAACTGACGTGTCGAATTAACAACTCGATGGGTAAGATCGTTATCCCAGGGCAAGAGGAGGGAATCTATGGATATTGGCGTGACGCTCAGAAATATGGGTCCGCAATCGACCGTGGAGGTGATGGTGTCGGGCGCGAAGGCCGCCGAGGGTCTCGGCTTCGAATCCATCTGGATTACCGACCACATCGCCATTCCGCCCGACGATGCGGAAGGTAGCGGCGGTCGCTATCTGGATCCCCTGGTGACGCTAGCGTTCCTGGCAGGACAGACGAGTTCTATCAAGCTTGGCACGGGCGTGTTGATTCTGCCGTACCGCCCGGCGCTACCCACCGTCAAACAAATTGCCACGCTGCAGGAACTGTCGCGCGAACGGCTGCTACTCGGGGTCGGGATCGGGTGGATGGATGCCGAATTTCGCGCACTCGGCATCGATCGGCATCGACGCGGCGCCATTAGCGACGAGCTGCTCGAGTTTCTCAACCGTTGTTTCGAGAACGATACGGTGACGGTCAATGGGCAGCCGTTCCTGTTCAAGCCGCGCCCCGCAAAACCGCCGGTATATGTCGGCGGGGCCGCGCCTCATGCGCTGGAACGGGCCGCCCGCCTCGGCGACGGGTGGTTACCGATGGCGGGCTCCGCCGAGGGTTTGCGTGAAACGATTGCCCGCTATCGTGATCGTACGGAAGCGCTGGGTCGTCCGCGTGGGTTGGTGACCGTCATGAGCGGGGTGCCGCTCGACGATGCCGATGCGGGGCGGCGAGCGCTCGATGCCTTTCGGGCCCTGGATATCGAACGGCTGGTTTGTGGGTTGCGCTACGACACGGCGGACGAGTACCAGCGTCAGTTGGAGGCGTTGGCCAACCTGTGCTAACGGGTATTTGAAGGAAGAGGGCGCTGCCTTGGCCGCGTGCCAGTACATGGCCCCAAAGCGTCACATCTACACCCACGAGGGCCATGTCCGCGCCGGATTGCGAATATCGATATTATTTGATAGTTCTAATAAAATCCTTATAAATCAAAAAGATAAAGAATTATTCATGGCGTTGGCACGTTTCCTGAATGACTCCTAGCGGTTTCATCACCCGTAGTCCCTTTTTGGGCCGAAGGCCCATACGCAGTATTGAGGAGAGGCAGATGAACACAGTGAGAGAACCCTACCCGGGTCAGTTTTCGACCACCCCCGATATGCTCCACGTTGCGATCCCACGGATGGAAATCGTGGCGCAGATGGCTATTCGCGGCGAGCACGAAACGTTGAACGACGTGTGCTTGGCCGTCGCAATCGTAGCGGACGCGATCGCCTCTGCGCAAACCGATCAGGCGTAACTGAAGGGGCGCTTCAGCACCCGAGCGCGAAGTTACGGGAACTCAGCGGCCTTGCCAATTTGGCGGCCGTTTCTCTGCGAAGGCTTTAGGACCCTCGATGAAGTCTTCGCTGGTCACCATGGTTTTGACCGATTCGTATTGAGTCTTCATCGACTCTTCGAGCGAAGCACAATCCAAGCTTCGATACACCACGTCCTTGCTGGCCCGGACAGATAGCGGCGCACAGGCACATATCTGTTGTGCCCAGTCGCGCGCCGCCATCTCTAGCTCATCGTGTGGCACTACGGCGTTGACGAAGCCGAGATCCTGGCCTTCTTGAGCGGTGACATGTCTGCCGGTAAGGATCATCCCCAACGCTCGCTTCGAACCAATTTGGCGGGGCAGTCGGTTGAGCCCGCCCGCGAGTGCGGCCAATCCGACCTTCGGCTCCGGTAGTGCAAACAGGGCCTTCTCAGAGGCGATGATGAGATCGCAAGCCAGCGCGATTTCGAATCCACCCCCCATGGCGACGCCGTTCACCGCTGCGATCACGGGTTTGGCCAGATCGAACCGTGAGGTTAGCCCGGCAAACCCCTTCGGCATGGGCACCCGTTCGCCACCTTCGGCTTGATAGCGAAGGTCGTTGCCCGCGCAGAAACCACGCCCGGCACCGGTGATGATTGCGACCCACATGTCGCCGTCGGCTGCGAAGTCGTCGAACACCTCACCGAGTTCCGCGTTGGCCGGTGGGTGCAATGCGTTCAGCCGGTCCGGTCGTTCCAAGGTCACTGTCATGATGTGATCAGTTTTGTCGATGCTGCAATATTCCGGCATCCTTGCTTCCCCTTGTGAGGTGATGTTGCGCTACAAGTGTTGTGTGGTGTTGTAATAGTTCACGTATGCGTTGGGCGTCATTATGAGGTCGGTCAACGCACAATTGCCAAACTGGTATTCGACCCACTTACCGGGATCACCGTCCAACAATACGCCAAGCGCCACTGCCATGGCAGCCCCGTGGCTGACAACCAGTACTGTTGCTTCGGGCCCGTGGCGAGCGTCGATACGTTGCAGGCCCGCGACCATCCGTTCTGCGACGCCGTTGAGGGACTCTCCACCGGGAGGCGCGAAATTAGGATCGTCAGTCGCCTTGGTAATGAAATCGTGGACGCTTACGAGTTCTTTGAACGGCATATTCTCCCATTCGCCGATCGCGTACTCCCGCAGGTCGTGCTCGATTTGCACTTCCACCTTCAGGGTTGCACTGAAGGCGTTGGCGGTTTGAACGCAACGTTGTAGCGGGCTCGAGTAGATGGCGTGGATCTCCGGACCGTGCTTGCCGAGATGGGTACTCGTGCGTTTCGCTTGGCGCTTGCCGCGCCGCGTGAGCTGACAGTCGGTCGACCCGTGCCAGCGACCCTCTCGGTTGGCGGAGATTTGTCCATGACGGACTAGAAGCAATGACTTAGCCACTCGCTGAAGATGCCATGATCGTCACTGATATCCAACAGTGAACGGTTGCGTGAACGCGCGTCCATCTGATGGCGCCCCGGTTTCGTGGAGAGTCGGGCCGTTGATTTTCGACGCCTTCGATGTCCTTATAGCGAAACGCCTGCCGAGAGGTTGCGACGAGTGCGACGATAAAGATGGCAAGTCGAAAAATTGACGTGTTGGTCGCGGCGGTGAGCCTAATCGTCGGTGTGTCGGCAATGATGGCGGGTTGCGATCGCGGTGCTGCGTATCACCAACACTCGGGTTTCACCATGGGCACCTACTACGCGGTCACGTACGCCGGGGCAGCACGTTGTGTGGGCGAGCTCAGCGAGGTGCTCGAGGATGAACTCGACGCGGTCAACGCTCAGATGTCTACGTATCTGCCGGATTCCGAGTTGTCCCGATTCAACGCATCAAATGCTCTCGATTGGGTGGACGTTTCGATCGAATTGGCAGAAACGATCGCGGTTGCGCTGGAGTTGTCGAAGCAATCACAGGGGGCTTTCGATGTGACCGTGGGCCCACTCGTCAATGCGTGGGGATTTGGACCGCAAGAGCGCACAGAGCCTCCGTCAGCCGAGGAGGTGGCCTCGGCGCTGGCGCGGGTCGGCTATGACAAGCTGATGGTGGATGTCGAACTGTCGGCCTTGAGAAAACGGCAGGTTGATTTGTATGTCGATCTGTCGGCGATTGCCAAGGGCCACGGCGTCGATCGGCTAGCGGCGGTGCTGGACCGTCACGGTTGCGAACACTTCCTGGTGGACATCGGCGGAGAGGTGCGCACGCGAGGACACAACGCGTCCGGTTCCGACTGGCGGGTGGGAATCGAAGTCCCAGACGGTTCGGGGTCGATACAACGCGTTCTATACCTGTCCGGCCTGGCAGTTGCGACATCGGGCGATTATCGCAATTTCAGGGTCGAGTCGGGTTCTCGGATCTCGCATACGATCGACCCACGACGGGGCAGACCCGTCGAACACGACCTGGCTTCGGTGACCGTTGTCGCTGAGCGCGCCGAGTTGGCCGACGGCTACGCTACCCTCATCAGCGTGTTGGGTGCGGAATCGGGGCTTCGCTTCGCGCGAGATCGGGATCTCGCAGTTTTCCTGATCGTTCGACAGGAAGCTGGCTTTGAAGAGCGATATACTGCGCCCATGACACGTTATCTTCCGGGCCTCAAGTGACACTGTTGTTGGCCTTTGTGATCATGCTTGCAATCGTGGGCGCCATGGCCGTCGGTGTGGCCCTAGGACGCAAACCCATTTCTGGAAGTTGCGGTGGGCTTCAAGCGCTCGGCATTGATGCCGAGTGTGAGATTTGTGGCGGTAATCCAGACCTCTGCGACAAACGCTAGCCCTCGGCACAAAAACATTTCGCCGCCTGCTACCATTGCGATAATAGTGTCCTGTCCGGTTAATTCGTCGCATTTCAGAACTCACGGCGCGCGCCAGTACAAGGCGCGCTCCGCAGTTAATATCGGTATATTGGCAAGGGGCGCAACAAAGTAATGGCGCGCGCCGTGAGTTCCCGAAGGGCGCGTCCTGCAAGGCTTCTGGCAGCGTTTGCGACAGCGGACCTGCTTTGCAGGTCCGACCCAATAACGCCAGGTATTACCTTCGAGCCGACGCCTTGCCAGAAACCTTGCAGGACACGCTGAACTCGAACGAATTAACCGGACAGGACACTAGGCAATAGCGGATGTACGTGCTCAAATCGGTTGCCGCGAGCGTCGGCACGCGTTATGCGTTCGCTCGGCAAAGCTCGATATCGACCATTGGGTTCATTGCGATTTGCGGCCTCGCCTTGAGCGTGGCCGTACTCGTGGTCGTCGTTTCGGTGGTGAATGGTTTTGAGCGGGAGCTGCGCGAACGGGTGTTCGGCGTGTTGCCGCACCTGAGCCTCTATGGGCGCCAGCCGCTCAGCTTGCGTGCTGATGACATCGAAGCGTTGCGCGGGCTGCCTCTGGTGGCGTCCGCAGCCGCGTTCGTGCAGGGCGCGGGTTTAGTCGCAAGCGGTGACAAGGTCCAAGGTGTGTTGCTGACCGGCATCGAGCCAGGCGGCTACAGCAGCGTCTCTGATCTCGAACGTTACCTCGTTTACGGTGATCTGGACCGGCTGACGCCAGGCACCTACGGGGTGATATTGGGGCAGCGTTTAGCGCGTCAGTTGCGTGTCGGCGTCGGGGACAAGGTAACGATCGTGCTGCCGAGCGCAACCGTCACGCCCGCCGGCATGTTTCCCCGGCAAAAACGCTTCGACGTCATCGATCTCATGCACTCTCAAAGCGATCTGGACAGTCGGGGTGCGTACGTACACATTGCGGATGCGCAGCGTTTGTTTCGCTTGGGCGCGCAGATACACGGTTACCAGCTGAAGCTGCACGATCTTTTCATGGCCACTCAGGCCGCCCGTGAAAGCCTTGTTGCGCTCGGCCAAGAGCGGGTGTTTGCGCGCAGCTGGATGCGCACCCATGGCAACCTATACCAAGCGATCGGCATGCAAAAGGCGACGATGTTCGTACTGCTCGCGTTCCTGATAGCGGTCGCCGCCATCAACCTCGTCTCGACGCTGGTTATGGTCGTGGAGCAACGCGGGGCGGACGTTGCGATACTCAAGACCCTAGGCGCACGCACCTCGACCGTGATTGGCAGCTTTCTCGTCTTGGGCATTTTGATCGGCGGCGTTGGTACGCTCTTGGGGCTTGGGGTGGGTATCGGTATCGCGAGTGCGCTACCGGGATTCTTCGCCTGGGTAAACGAGCGTTTCACGCTCGATTTGATGAACCAGTACTTCGTCACGTATCTGCCCGTGGACATCCAGTCATCCGACATCGTCAGCATCGCGCTCACCGCCTTTGTGCTGTGCCTGTTGAGCACCTTGTACCCGGCCTGGCGAGTCGCTCGGTTACTGCCGAGTCGAGTGCTAGCGCATGAGTGAGCCGATACTGCAGGCGCACGATCTGCATAAGGCCTTCGAGCAGGGGACTGAACGCTTACCCGTGCTGAGAGGAGCAACGTGCGTGATCGAAGCGGGCGAGCGCGTAGCCATTGTGGGCCGTTCCGGATCCGGTAAGAGTACTTTGCTGCATATCCTGGCCGGGCTGGACGATCCCGATGCGGGCGAGGTTCGTATCGCCGGCGAGGCGCTCACCGCGGCAGCCGTCGGTGAGCGTGCCGCGCTCAGGAATCGCTACATGGGATTCGTCTATCAACTGCACCATCTGCTGCCGGAGTTTAGCGCTGCCGAAAACGTTGCGATGTCACTGCGACTCGGAGGCATGGCACCCAAGGAGGCAATGGACAACGCCGTCGAGATGTTGGTGTTGGTGGGACTGGCACAACGCACGACACACAGACCGGCCGCATTGTCGGGAGGCGAGCGGCAGCGTGTCGCGGTCGCGCGAGCGTTGGTTGGCAACCCCCGCGTGATCCTGGCGGACGAACCAACCGGCAATCTCGACAAGGACAATGCGCGCCAAGTGTTTGAACTCATGTGTCGACTGAGTGACGAAACCGGCGTCGCCTTCGTGATGGTCACCCACGATGAAGGAATGGTGGACGGCATGCACCGAGTCTTACGCTTGGATGGCGGTATCTTGTCGTCTTTACCATGAGTGTTGCGCTCTATGTGGCGTCCCGCTATCTCACCGGTGGACGCAACCACTACGCACGCTTCGTTACGTGGGTGTCGCTCGTCGGTCTTGCGCTCGGCGTGTTGGTGCTGACGGTGGTGGTGAGCGTGATGAACGGTTTCGATGCCGAGTTACGTTTACGTATTTTGGGCACCGTGCCCCACGTCGTCTTGACGAGCCGCACGGAGTCGAGCGAGCTGTTGGATGCGGTGATCGAAGACGTGGACGTCACCTCTGCGTATCGATTTTTCAGTGCTGCCGGCATGGTGAGCAAGAATGCTGCGGTCAATCCCGTCACGATATTCGGGCTCGACGGCGCAGGCGCTCGAGAGCTCGCTCAAGTCGCCGACAACATGGTGGTATCGACCCTGTCTCAGGCGCTTGCCGAGCCCGGCGGCATCGTCATGGGTGTACAGCTTGCAACGCATATCGGCCTGCTCTTGGGTGATGACGTGATGCTCGTGGTCTCGGAGTCCGTGAACGGATCGGTGCGGGCGAAGTTGAAACGCTTTCGTTTGACCGGTGCTTTCGAGATAGGGGCTGATTTTGATTACACGCTGGTGTTAGTCGCCCGCGACGCGTTCTCCGAGACGGAACGAGCCCGAATGGGCACCGATGGCATTCGCGTGCAACTAATCGATCCCATGCAGGCGGGCGCGTTCGCCGACCGTTGGCGCGGTATCGCGTCCGACGTGGTGACGTGGACAGACAGCTACGGAGCGCTGTTCCAGGCCGTGAGGGTCGAAAAGGTGTTGATGTTCCTCATACTTTTGTTGGTGGTGGCGGTGGCGGGCTTCAACATCGTTTCCGGTCAGACCATGGTTGTCCACGACAAACAGGCCGACATCGCCATTCTGCGGACGTTGGGGGCCACGGCGAGCGAGGTGCAACGCATCTTTCTGCTGCAGGGCATCGTGATTGCTTCTCTCGGGATCGTCGTTGGACTGGCGCTCGGAGTTCTGGTGGCGGCCAACATCGCGACATTGGTCGCCACTGTAGAGGCGTGGTTCGGGTTTCGACTGCTCGAAGGGTCGTACTTTGTCGCCGTGCCGTCGCGAGTCTTGCTCGAAGACTTGTGGGTCATCGGCGGATTGTCGTGGTTGCTCTGTCTGCTAGCTGCCTGGATACCGGCACGGCGGGCAACCGAGCAGAACCCGGTGGAGGGTCTGCACTGATTTAATCGGCGTGGGGTATGGCGTCGCGGCGCTGCTGGCGCCTGGCGCGCCGCTCTCGCCAACGACGGATCACGTGCATACGCCACGCGACACGTACCGCGATGAATCCAGTGATCCCCAATACCCACCCGCACAGTAAAGAACCGAAAAGCAACGGATAGCCAATGGTGTCTAGGTTGTCGAATAGCCACTCGAAGCTGAGTTCGACGGATTCAACCTCGAGTCGCATGTCGAGCAACCACGCACCGAGTCGGTAGGCAAAGTAGAACATGGGTGCGATCGTCAACGGGTTGGTGATCCAGACCAACGCAACCGACAGTGGCAGGTGGCATCGCGACGCGACGGCCAGTACCCCGGCCACGAGCATTTGAAACGGTATCGGCAAGAAGGCGCAGAACAAACCGATAAACGTAGCGCCTGCAACCGAGCGGCGATGCAGGTGCCAGATCTCAGGATTGTTGAGGAGAACGCCTAAGGGACGCAGGGCAGGGTGCTTACGCAATTCCTTGGGATCTAGCAGATACCGGCGGAGGAACTTCTTTGGCATAACTGAAATTATGCATGGTTCCGCCGTTCGGCGTACATGAAGGATACTGCCCGTCGTCGTATGGTGCTTTGGTTTGCCGTCGTATTCCTGGTGATCTGCCGGGTCGTGACGGCCGCGTGGTTTGCGCTCGAGGACCGGGTTCCTCACTGCGTCGGGGACGCGACCCGGCAATTGGACGTGGCTCTATTGCGTGTGGATGCAGTGGCCGGCGGGCGTAGCCGTCTGCATGCGCGCGTCGTCGACGACCGCGTGCCGGGCTGCGTCGACCTAACCGGTAAGCAACTGCGGTTGAATTGGTACTACCCCCCGTCCCTCGCGGTTGGAGAGGTGTGGCGAATCGCGGCGGTTGTACGATCACCTTGGGGGTATCAGAACCCGGGGGGCTTCGATTATGAACGGTGGCTGATGAGCGAAGGCTTGGCCGGCACCGGCTACGTTCGACAAGGTCGACTCGTGCGTGCGGCGCACCCGCGACTCGTTGATCGGTACAGGGCTTGGGTAGCCAAGCTGCTTGCGCCCCTGCAGCATCGCGGCTACCTACAAGCACTTGCCACCGGCCAGAGCAATCTGATGACCGAGCAAGATTGGATCACGCTCAGACGTACCGGCACGGTTCACCTGATGGTGATCTCCGGCCTGCACGTCGGGTTGATTGCCGTGTTCGGTTACTACTTTGGGCTGGTCGTCGCGCGCTGCGTTCCCGGTATGACGCTATGGGTAACCGCAGGTAACTGCGCCGCGGCCACCTCGATCCTTTGTGCGCTGAGTTACACGTGGATGTCCGGCATGCAGGTAGCGGCGGTGCGAGCCTGTGTCATGACTACGTGCGGGACAATCGTGATCGCTCTGGGTCGGCCCGTACCCGTGCACGGCTGGCTGTTGGCTGCGGCGGTGTGCGTACTCGCCATCTATCCGCAGTCGATTCTCGATCAGGGTTTTTGGCTGTCTTTCGGAGCGGTGCTGGTGCTCGTCATCGGGCTCGCGAACCGGTTCCCGCGATCGGGGCGAGCCGCTAGTCTGATCCAAGCTCAATACCTGATGTTGCTCGGTATGACGCCTCTCGTAGCGATTGTCGTCGGCGAGATATCCACGATCGCCGGCCCTGCCAATCTGGTCGCGGTGCCGATGGTGTCGTTGGTCATCGTGCCCCTGGTGATGCTCGGAGTCGTTGGATCGGCTCTGGATGTCGATCTCGGTCTGTTCGCTTGGTCCGGTGCCGATGCGACGCTGTCCCTGCTATTGCAAGTCTTGAGGTTCCTCGGCGCGTTCGACACCCAGGTGGTCGACGCCGAGTCATGGTTGGGCGCAGCCTCATTGCTGGGTGTGGGCTTGATACTGGTCGCGCCGAATCGGCGCTCGGCGATGTGCGTCGTGCCGATGTGGGCGAGTTGGATGATCATCAGTATCGTCAGCGTCGAGCCGGGCGAGGTCCGGGTGACCGCGCTGGATGTCGGCCAAGGCAGTGCTGCGTTGATCGATACCGCGAGCCACCGGTTATTGTTCGATGCCGGCGCGCGTTTCCCATCGGGTTTCGACCTGGGCGACGCCGTCGTCGTACCGGCAATTGCGGTAACGGGTACCCGGCGTCTGGACAAGCTTGTCGTCAGTCACGGCGACAGCGATCATGCTGGAGGTGTTCGGGCGGTCAGCGCGCGCGTGCCCACCGGGGAGTTGGTCGCGCCCAGCGGAGACCTGGCTTCGGGGCGTTGCGAAAGGGGACAAAGATGGCTGTGGGATGGTGTGCGTTTCGAATTCCTACACCCGAGCGCCAATCGTGGCAGCCCGAGTGATCGAGCCGAAAACAACGCGTCCTGCGTCTTGTTGGTGACTGCCGGAGAGCGTCACGTCCTCCTGACCGGCGACATCGAGCGGTTGGTCGAGGTTGGCCTGTTGTCGCACCTACCTTCGCCCATTGACGTCGTGTTTGCTCCTCACCACGGCAGCGCGACCTCATCTTCCCCTCGTTTCGTTGCCGCTACCCGGCCACGCGTCGTCATCGTGAGTGCTGGCTTTCGCAATCGCTATGGCCACCCGCATCCGGATGTCGTGGCGCGGTACGTTGCCGTCGGTGCTAGCGTCTGGGTCACTGGCCGCGATGGCGCCCTGGTGTGGGAGTCCCAGCGACCGTTGGACGTCAAGGCATGGCGCCATTCCCGTAATGCATGGTGGGTCAATCGACCACCGCCCAGTCCGTGAAATTGTTAGACGCGCCCCTACGATACCGCAATGAGGGCTTCGTCGAACAGGCGTCGTAATGCGAGTTTCGCTGCGTCGCGGTAAAGGTCCGAGGCAAACGTCGCCTCTTCAACATCTCGCTGGCGACTGATCCAGCGAAGCTCCTTGTAGACGGAATCGTCGGGCAGCCGACATCGATTCTCGGTGACTCGGTAAAGATGGATCATGCGCATGACGGCGGCTTCGGGAAGCACCACGTTGGGCGTGCTGTCGATGGCCAATGTCGCTTCGAACGTCGGCGCTTCGAAGCCGAACTGGTGGTTCAGAAACGCTTGCGCCGCGGCTTGCCAGTCTTCGCCAACGATCAGGTACGTGCCGGGGAACAGCCACTTGCCGTTCTGTTGTAGCGTGAGAATTTGTGTTTCTGCGTTGACCACCACGATGCTCTGATGCACCTGGAAATAGTCTCGACCGATGGCGAGTTCTTCGCGCAAGCGCTGCACGCTCGTCCAGAGATGCGTGCCTGTGGCGTTCGTGAAGGCAAGGCCGATACCGTCTGCCTCGACTCGTTGGACCTCCATGTCAACGGTGGGCGTCGGTTGGTTGTCGACGCTATTCGAGTTGAGCAGCGTCACTTTGAGTTTGGCACCGCGTTTGATTTTGGGGTCGTCGAGGTGGACGAATACGCCACCTTCCGAGGCGTCTCGAGCCATCGCCCGGGTCTGGCCGATGGATGGATGCTTGATCCCGACGAGCAAGGGAATCTGAACCCGCGGATGCTGTCTTCGCTCCATCTACCCATTGAAAAACGGAAAAACGGCCACATTGTAGCAGCAGTAAATTTCAGAGGATGTGCGGTGCGCATGGATCGAATGACAACGCGGTTGCAAAACGCGCTGGCCGATGCCCAATCGTTGGCTGCGGGGGGCGATCACGCCGCTATCGAGCCGGTGCATTTGTTAGCCGTGCTGGTAGAGCCCGGACCAGGAACCCTGCTGCCGTTGTTGGTTCAAGCCGGGGGCCATAGCGACAAGATCGCCGAAGGCGTAGCGCTTGCCCTGGACCAGCTTGCGACGTTGTCCAATCCGACCGGCGACATACAGCCCTCCCAAGCGCTGGCGCGCACACTTACGTTGGCCGATGGGTTTCGTCAGAAGGCGGGAGATCAGTATCTGTCGAGCGAGGTGGTGCTGCGCGCGCTCGCAAATGACACGTTAGTGAACCGGACGTTGAGCGACGCGGGCGTCGATCCAACGCTACTCGACAAAGCGATCGACGCCTCCCGCGGTGGCGAGACCGTGAGCGATCCCAACGCCGAAGAGCACCGCGAGGCGCTGAACAAGTACACGATTGATCTCACGGAGCTGGCCGAGCGGGGCAAGCTAGACCCGGTCATCGGTCGCGACGACGAGATTCGCCGTACGGTGCAAGTGCTGCAGCGACGTACCAAGAACAATCCGGTTCTCATCGGCGAGCCGGGCGTAGGCAAGACCGCGATTGTCGAAGGTCTCGCACAACGCATATTGAACGGCGAGGTACCGGAAGGTCTGAAACACAAACGTATTCTGTCGCTCGACCTGGGTGCGCTGATCGCGGGAGCGAAGTTTCGCGGCGAGTTCGAAGAGCGTCTAAAAGCGGTGCTCAACGAACTCGCGAAACAGGAAGGCAACGTCATTCTGTTCATAGACGAATTGCACACGGTGGTTGGTGCTGGGAAAGCCGAAGGTTCGATGGATGCGGGCAACATGCTAAAGCCCGCACTGGCCAGGGGCGAACTACACAGCGTCGGCGCGACGACGCTCGATGAATATCGCCAGTACGTTGAAAAGGATGCTGCGTTGGAGCGACGTTTCCAGAAAGTGCTCGTGGACGAACCGAGCGTTGAAGACACCATCGCGATCCTTCGCGGGTTGAAGGAACGCTACGAGTTACATCACGCGGTAGACATCACCGACCCGGCCATCGTCGCCGCAGCACGACTGTCGCACCGGTATATTACCGATCGGCAGCTACCGGACAAGGCCATCGACCTCATCGATGAGGCGGCGAGTCGCATTCGCATGGAAATGGATTCCAAGCCTGAGTCGATGGATCGGCTGGAAAGACGCCTGATCCAACAGAAGATGGAGGTCGAGGCGTTAAAGAAAGAGAGCGACGACGCGAGCAAACGCCGTCTCGATGTCCTGCAAAAAAGTGTCGCAGAACTCGAAAAAGAATATGCCGACCTCGAGGAAATCTGGACCGCCGAGAAATCTTCGTTGCGCGGTATGCAGGACATCAAAGAAGAGCTTGAAGCCGCCCGCAGCGCGTTTGAAGTCGCGCGACGTTCGGGCGATCTCGCCCAGATGTCGGAACTACAGTATGGACGGATTCCCGAGCTCGAGCGCCGTCTCGCGGACGCATCGGCACCTCAAACGCACCAATTGCTGCGCAACAGCGTGAATGAAGAAGAGATCGGCGAGGTCGTCTCGAAGTGGACGGGCATCCCGCTCACCAAGCTCCTCGAGGGTGAAAAGGAGAAGTTGCTGCAACTCGAAGCGCAACTACACCAGCGGGTCGTCGGTCAGGATGAGGCCATTACGCTCGTGGCGGATGCGGTTCGCCGCTCGCGGGCCGGGTTGTCCGATCCCAAACGGCCCAACGGTTCGTTCATGTTTCTTGGCCCCACCGGAGTGGGTAAGACTGAACTGTGCAAGGCGCTCGCAGAAGTGCTTTTCGACAGTGAAGATGCATTGCTCAGAATCGACATGTCGGAGTTCATGGAGAAACACTCGGTAGCGCGCCTGATAGGCGCTCCTCCGGGTTACGTCGGCTATGAAGAGGGTGGGTATTTGACCGAAAAGGTGCGCCGTCGACCCTACTCGCTGATCCTGCTCGACGAGATCGAGAAGGCTCACTCTGATGTGTTGAACATCTTGTTACAAGTACTCGATGATGGTCGGTTGACCGACGGTCATGGACGAACCGTTGATTTTCGCAATTGCGTGCTCGTGATGACGTCCAACTTAGGCTCCGAAGCGATACAGGCGATGACCGAGAGTGGCGATCTGAGTCGCTTGAAGGAAACCGTGTTGGGCGTCGTCAGCCAACATTTTCGACCCGAGTTCATCAACCGGATCGACGATATGGTGGTATTTCATCCGTTGAGCAAAGAACAAGTCGCTGAAATAGCCAAGCTACAGCTGGAGATCTTACGGGGCCGCCTGCGCGAGCAGCGCCTGCACCTCTCGCTGCAAACAGCGGCTATCAAGGCGCTCGTGGAGGAAGGCTACGATCCCGTGTACGGAGCGCGACCCCTCAAACGGGTCATCCAGAAACGCATTGAGAATCCGTTGGCAACAGCGCTGTTGGCCGGAAGTTACGCGCCAGACCAAGAGGTCGTCGTCAGCTACGAGAACGGCGACTTCCAGTTCACCGCAAGCTAATGTTTTCGGTAAAAGTATTGTATATATATACAGTAATTGCTATGGTGATTCGCCATGGTGATTAGGCAACCAGATAGTCAACTTGGTAAGAGCCTGCCTCGCCTTGGGGCTACTTACGAGGGCATTGGCCGAGGCTCCGGGCACGGTGAGACCCTACCGCTTTTCGCCGAGTTGCCGGACTCGAAACCACCCGATGTCGCGCCCGCGCAATCGCAACACCCAGTAGAAGCCGCAGCCGACAAGCACCTGCGCGCCGCGCGACGTCTCGCCAAGGCGATACGCCGGTTGCCTGATCAGTCGGACCAGCAAGTCAAAACGGGTCGGGCGATCTGTCGACACCTCATCGCGCTCTTAGAGGGCGACGTCAAGGGTGGCGGAACGCGCCACTGAAAGACCACGATCCTTGCCCTTGTCCTTGCCAATGCGGGCACCAGAAAACAGAGTTGCTGCAATGTGAATTCTTCGCTTGTAGTACGGCTTCAGATCCCTAATATCGCCCCATCAAGAACGCTGGACATGGATATCCATGATCAAGAAGTGCCTGTTCCCGGTCGCTGGCTACGGCACGCGGTTTCTACCGGCGACAAAAGCCATGCCCAAAGAGATCCTGCCGATACTCAATAAGCCGCTCGTACAATATGGCGTCGAAGAGGCAATGCAGGCGGGGCTGACGGATATCGGATTCGTTACCGGTCGCGGCAAGCGTGCTATCGAAGACCATTTCGATGTTAGCTATGAGCTCGAGCATCAGATTCACGGCAGCGGCAAAGAGAAGTTGCTCACCGGAATTCGCGAACTCATTGAGTCCTGCAGGTTCTCCTATACGCGCCAGATCACCATGCGGGGTCTGGGTCACGCGATCTTGAGTGGACGGACGCTGGTTGGCGATGAACCCTTCGGCGTGGTGCTGGCCGACGATTTATGTTTCGGGGAAGATCAGGGCGTGCTCGAACAAATGGTCGGTGTTTTCAAACAGTTTCACTGCAGCATTGTTGCCGTACAAGAAGTTCCCATGGAAGAAACCCACCGGTATGGCGTCATTGAGGGCGAGACACTTTCCGACAAGCTGTTCCGCGTCACCGACATGGTCGAAAAACCTGCCCAGGGGTGTGCGCCGAGCAACCTAGCCATTATCGGTCGTTACATACTCACGCCGGATATCTTCGACATTCTGGAGGCGACCGAAGCGGGCAAGGACGGCGAGATACAGATCACCGATGCGTTGCTGCAGCAGGCACGCGACGGCAGTGTCATCGCGTACAAGTTCGATGGTACGCGATTCGATTGTGGCTCCGTCGAAGGGTTCGTTGATGCCACCAACTACTGCTACCAAAACCACTACGTGCCGCAGGGTTGAAAACCGGTCTATGTCGCTAGCCTTCGCCCTAGACCAGGTCATGCAACGAGGCTGGGAACCGATTGAGTTACCGGCGCCAGTCGCTATCGATGCACTACCCACCCCGGCGCTCGTGCTCGACGAAGCGGCGTTCAAACGCAATCTCCAGCGTATGCAGAGCTTTCAGGATGCGCACGCCATGGGCGTTCGGCCCCACGCAAAAACACATAAGTGCCCTATCGTGGCCAAACGTCAGCTCGACAATGGCGCGGTGAGTGTGTGCGCGGCCAAGTTGTCCGAAGCCGCTGCGCTGGTCGCTGCCGGTGTAGACGATGTGCTCATTACGTCGCCAATCGTTACGCCGGCAAAGCTCGAGCTGCTCGCAGAACTCGCCACGCGGGCGAGCGGCTTGAAGATTGTCGTCGACAGCGACTTGGGCTTGAACGGGTTGTTGGAAAGCGGCGCCCGACTCGGTGTGCTCGTCGATATCGATGTCGCAATGGGACGTACCGGTACGCGCGATCCGGAAAGTGTCCTGCGGCTGGCTGACACGGCAGCGCAATCTGACGCGCTCGAATTTTTGGGCGTGCAACACTATGCCGGGCATGTGATGCACGTGGCCGGGTTTGATGCGCGCAAGACCGCCTCTCTCGAGCTTTGGTCAGGGTTGGAAGCGACGCTTGACGGGTTGGCCAAGCACGGTTTGGAGGCGTCGATTGTGACCGGCGGGGGCACGGGCACCTACAACATCGATTGCGATGTGCCGTTCGTTACCGATTTACAGGTTGGCAGCTATATCTTCATGGATCACGAGTATCGCTTGATCGGCGGTGAAACCAGTGAGTTTTTCGACGACTTCGAGGTATCTCTTACGGTGCTGACGACGGTGATCAGCGAACCCGTTCCCGGTCGGGCAGTCACCGTAGACGGCGGATTCAAGGTATTTGCTTCCGACACGGTCGACCCGCAGCCGATGGATCTTGCCGGTGCCAAATTTCGCTTTGGCGGCGACGAACATGGCATCTTGATACTCGACAAGGGTGTGCAACAACCGCTTCTTGGCGGCGTGCAAAGGTTTCTGACACCGCATTGTGATCCAACCGTCAATCTGCATGATCACTATTGGGTAGAGGATGAAGACGGTATGGTGCGTAGCGTGTGGCCAGTCACAGCGCGAGGTTGCTCTTGGTGAGCTGGTTCGATCGGGAGAGCGTCGGGTGCTAGAGATCGTGCAGTCGGGTGGTTGGTTGATGGTGCCGATACTGCTGTGCAGCGTCATCGCAGCGGCGATTAGCGTTGAACGTCTGTGGACTTTGCAGCGCTCCCGAATCACGCCGAGAAACTTGCTCGCCCAGGTTTGGGGGTCGCTCAAGAACGACGAGTTCGACGCTCCGAAGCTCAGGGATTTACGCGCATTGAACCCACTTGGACAGGTATTTTCGGCAGGCATCAGCAACGCTAAGCGTGGACGCGACATCATGAAGGAGGCCATGGATGAGGCGGCCAGCCAAGTCAGCCACGATCTCGAACGCTACCTCACCTCGCTCGGTGTCATCGCTTCCGTATCGCCGCTATTAGGGCTGCTGGGTACCGTCGTCGGCATGATCAAGGTATTCACGGCACTCATGATTGAGGGGGCTGGCAATGCCAATGTCCTTGCCGGTGGTATCTCTCAGGCCCTCATCACGACCGCGGCGGGATTGTCCGTTGCGATTCCGGCGCTAATTTTCCATCGGTTTTTTCAACGCCGGGTCGATGAACTTGTCGTCAACATGGAGCAGGAAGCGAGCAAGCTCGTCGACATCATGCATGGCGGTCAGGAAGACCCCCGATTGTGATGTGGGTTTGGTGAGCAGACGCCGCGGACGGCACGAAGCCACGGTCGAACTCACGCCGTTGATCGACGTCGTGTTCTTGTTGTTGATCTTCTTCATGGTATCGACAACGTTCATTCGCGAGACGCAACTCAAGATAGATCTACCGGAGGCATCCGGGGAACTCCTGGAGATCGAAGAGGGTTTCATTGAGATCACGATAGATCAGCAGGGCGACTACTCGGTCAACGATCGTGTGCTCGTAAACAATGAACTCAACACGCTGATTCGTGCGTTGACCGACTTGATGCAAGATCGGTCCGCCCCAAACCGTTTGATCATCACGGCCGATGCCCGTACGGCCCATCAATCGGTGGTGCGTGCTATGGATGCCGCCGGCAAAGTGGGTCTCATGAGAATCAGCATCACAACCCAGCAGCCGGAAGATGAAGGATAGCGGTTGGTCTACCTATAGACGGTTACTCGTCCGGTCGTACTGGCTCGACGTTTTCGAACGAACGCTAACGCCGCTCACCGCGGGTTGGTACCAGGATGCTTGGTGGACGTATTTACTGGTGCCTTTTTCGTGGTTCTTCGGCAAGCTGGCCGCGCGTCGCCGTTTCCGGTTTGCCACGGGCAAACGTACCCCGTGGCGTGCCGACGTTCCGGTCATTATTGTCGGGAACGTAACGCTAGGCGGTACCGGCAAGACGCCCTTGGTCATCTGGTTGGTAGACTGGTTGCGCGCGCGAGGATTTCAGCCGGGCGTCGTGTCGCGTGGCTACGGTGGACGTGCCGTTGCGACACCGCTCGAAGTCCCGTCGTTGAACGCCGATCCGGACCTGTACGGGGATGAAGCACCCATTATTGCCAAACGATCTGGATGTCCCGTCGTCGTTGGTGCCGATCGGGTCAAGGCCGTCAAGCAGTTGCTGTCAAATGGCTGCGTTGACATCGTCGTCTCAGACGACGGGTTGCAACACTATGCCTTGGCGCGCGATGTGGAGATCGTCGTCGTCGATGGCCATCGAGGACTCGGCAACGGCCGCTTACTGCCTGCGGGGCCGCTTCGGGAACCGGCGACACGCATGTCCGAAGCGGATTGGATCGTCAGCAATGGGCGCGCTTCGGGCCTCGTGCCGGACGAGGCGTTGATGTCGGTGTGCCCAAGAGCCTTTATTCATCTACGCACGCGTGAGCGTCTCGATGTCGACGAGTTTGCCGACCGCTACAATGACGTTCACGCGGTCGCTGGCATCGGTAACCCGAACCGGTTTGGGCAAACGCTGCGCGAATTGGGACTCAGACCCTTGGTGCATCCGCTCAAAGACCATCATCGCTATACAGGCAAAGAGATCGAGTTTGCCGATGGATTGCCGGTCGTTTGTACCGAAAAGGATGCTGTGAAGCTGTGCCGGATACACGCACCGCTGGATCGTTGCTGGTATCTGGAAATCGATGTGGTGATCGATGCCAAAGATGAAGAACGTTTGACCGACATTCTGCATGCCCACGCCATATTGAATTAGCGGCGATGTTTTACTGTGTGATCCCGGCCCGCTACGCCTCGACGCGCTTACCCGGCAAACCGTTGTCGGCAATCGCGGGTATACCGATGATCGTGCACGTCGCGCGGCAAGTTGCCCTTGCCGGTGCCGAACGGGTAGTCGTCGCTACCGATGACGCGCGCATCGTCGAAGTCGTCGAGCAGGCCGGTTTTGACGCGACGATGACCGACGCCGGTCACCCGTCGGGATCGGATCGCGTCATGGAAGTCGTCGATCTAAACGGCTGGCCCGACGATGCGATCGTCATCAACGTCCAAGGTGATGAGCCACTCATTCCACCACAGGTGATCCGGCAACTTGCCGACGGCATGGCCGACAGGACCGATGCATCGGTCGCGACACTCTGCGAACCCCTCGACGATGTCGATGAGATAAATGACCCCAACGTAGTCAAGGTCGTGCGCGACCGCGATCAGCTTGCGCTGTATTTTTCGCGAGCGCCCATTCCTCAATCGCGAACGCACGTTGCCGGGTCTGGCCTCTGGCATCGCCATGTGGGTATTTATGCGTATCGGGTGGCGGCGTTGCGCAAGTTCGTCTCGCTGCGACCGAGTCCATTGGAACGCGCTGAGCAACTCGAGCAACTACGTCTGCTCGAGAACGGCATACGCATCTTGACCCTAGATGCTTGTCAGCCGGTTCCGCGCGGGGTTGATACGCCGGAAGATCTCCAGCGCGTCGCCGCGCTCATGCTAAGCGCACGCAACAGCATGAGGTGAGGCATTGTGTGAGAACGATATCCCCAATCTGCCTCCCACTATGTTTCGACGGGTCGATGAAAGTGCCGACAGCGAGTTCTACGCCGAACCACGATTCGTCGCGCACATCGATCAGGCAACCATCGATGCGTTGACGGATTTTTATCGAACGTTTCTACCAAAAGGAAGCGACGTGCTGGATCTGATGTCATCGTGGATCTCGCACCTACCGGTTGAGGTCGATTATGAACGGGTGTCGGGACTCGGGATGAATCGTGAAGAGTTACAAGGCAATCCACGGCTCGACGACTTCGTTGTTCACGATCTGAATGTCGAGCCCAATTTGCCGTATGCCGAACATAGCTTTGATCGCGCGACGCTGGCCGTATCAATTCAATATTTGATTCGCCCCGTTGAAGTCATGACAAGCGTGCACAAGGTACTGCGACCCGGTGGTCGAATCTGTATCGCCATGTCTCATCGTTTGTTCCCGACTAAGGCGATTGTTGCGTTTCAACGTCTTGGGCCTGAAGAACGAGTTCAGTTGGTTGCCCGATACCTGGCGATGGGGGGATTTACCGACGTGCAGTTCCTAGACCGCTCACCACCTGCCGCCGATCCGCTTTGGCTGGTCGTCGGTACCGTCCGACCGGTTGTTACTTAGTCGTCGCTGAAAAGTCCGACCGGACAGGGAGTCCTATGCTCGAACCCTTTATCAGGGCCGACTACTTAGGCGACATGCGAATACCGGCATCCAGGCGAATGGTTTCGCCGTTGAGGTACGAATTCTCGATAATCTGCCGCGCCAACGAAGCGTACTCCGGTGCATTGCCCAAGCGTTTTGGGAATTGCACCATGTCGATGAGCGGGTCACGGACACGATCGGGTGCGCCTGCCATCATCGGTGTCTCGAATATCCCCGGTGCAATGGTGCATACGCGAATACCCGATCTGGACAGGTCGCGAGCAATGGGTAGTGTCATGCCCGCTACAGCCGCCTTACTTGCGGCGTATCCCGCCTGGCCAACCTGGCCGTCGAAGGCCGCAACCGATGCAGTATTGATCACTACGCCGCGCTCGGCATCGTCGTTCTCCGGTGCGTTCTTTTGCATCTCCCATGCACACAGGCGCAGGCAGTTGAACGTGCCGATCACGTTGACTTGAATAATGCCGGTGAAATACTTGAGCGGCATCGGCCCTTCTTTGCCGAGCGTGCGCGCGGCCGCGCCGATACCCGCGCAGTTGACGTTGATATGAATTGCGCCAAAATCCCTCATAACCGCTTGCACCGCCTGGGTTACCGATTCCTCGTCGACGACGTTGACGACGTAGGACCGAGTATTCCCGCTGAGTTCTCGTGCGGTTTGCTGACCGAGTTCTTCATTCAGATCGAAGATCGCAACGCTGCCCCCGTGTTGTACGACCATCTCCGAGGTCGCGCGCCCGAGGCCGGAAGCTCCGCCAGTGATGACGGCTACTTTGTTTTCGAGGTTCACCTGACGTCCTTCGCTGTCCTGCGTGCTTGGCGCCGCGTAGTATAGAGTATTGGATGAACTTGCCGTTTCGATATCTACCAGAAGGCCTGCAGGATGCCGACGCGGTCATGCGCTGGTGCGTGGAAGAACCTCTTTGGCAACACGAACATATCCAGATGTTTGGGCGGACCGTCGTGGTGCCGAGGATGGTCGCTTGGTACGGGGATGCCGGCGTCCGCTATCGGTACTCGGGTGTTCAGCATTGCGCGGATGGATGGCCAAACCCGCTCTGGGAATTGAAAGTAGAGCTAGCCCGGCTTGTCGATGCGGATTGGAATTTCGTGCTGCTGAATCGCTATCGCGACGGGCGCGACTGGATGGGTTGGCACAGAGACGATGAAAAGGCCATGAACGGCGTGGTAGCGTCCGTCAGCTTAGGTGCGACCCGAGGGTTTCGATTGGAGGTCGGCGACGAGCGATACAAGCTCGACCTCGAACATGGATCCGTCGTGGTGTTCGACGGCCGCCTACGCCATACCTTGACGCGCACACGCAGGCCTGTCGGCGAGCGCTTCAACCTAACGTTTCGCTGCATCGACGCGTCGGCTGGCCATGCTCACGCATAATACCTTGGGTGTGCCCTGCGAGGTTGCTGATAGGGTCATCTTTGAGAACGACGATGACGTCAAGCGTGCGTTGGCAACGGATGATCGTTTGCTGATATTGGGTGGTTGCAGCAACGTGGTACTACCGGAATGTTTGAACCAGCGTGTTGGACAGATTGCCATGCGCGGTATCAGCGCGATCGAAGTCGGGGACGACGTAGTAGTGACCGCGGCCGCGGGCGAAAGTTGGCACGGGCTTGTGCGCTATACGCTGGGGAAGGGTTGGGCGGGGCTCGAAAACCTCGCGCTCATCCCCGGCCAAGTAGGTGCGGCGCCCATTCAGAACATCGGTGCCTACGGTGTCGAGCTTGCCCGGCGCACCGAAGCCGTGCGGGTGTTTGACCGTACCCGCGCCATCGAGCGGGTGTTGTCGCCGGAGGAATGTGAATTTTCGTACCGCTCGAGCGTTTTCCGAAGTCATCCTGATCGGTACGTGGTGTTGGATCTCAGCTTACGTCTGACGTGTTCATCCCAGCCGGTACTCGAATACCCCGACGTGCAAACCGAACTCAGCAGGCTCGGTTGGAGCCAACCCACACCGAGCCAGGTTGCCGAAGTGATCATCAGGATCCGTCGGCGCAAACTGCCCGACTATCGAACTTGGGGCAACGTGGGTAGTTTCTTCAAGAATCCGGTGGTCACGCAAGCGGCTGCCGAGGCTTTAAAGCAGGCACATCCGAAACTGGTCATGCATGCACATGGGGCGGCGGTCAAACTAGCTGCCGCACAGTTGATCGATCTATGTGGGTGGAAAGGCCGTCGTGAAGGGGCGGTGAGCGTGTGGCGCCGTCAGCCCTTGGTGTTGGTGAACTTGGGAGGTGCCAGCGCCCGCGATTTCCTGCGTCTTGGCGACACCATCCGCCGCTCGGTTGCTGAACGGTTTCAGGTGTCGCTAGAGATGGAACCCACGGTCGTTAGCGCGAACGGCGCTTAAGCTGTCGCGCTAGCCTTCCGCGTTGCTAATTACCCCTTGTGCTTTCAATTCGGCCTCGCGTTGCCGACGGCGGACCTCTCGGGGATCGTTGTACGCCCGAGTAGGTTGTTCGGGTGCGGGGGGCGCTTGCGGTTCCGGCTCTACACTCGCTTGGGGTTCCTGAGCCGACTCGCTAGTCGTCTCGACCGTCGCGTCTACCGTCGCGTCTACCGGCGCGTCCACCGGCGCAGGGTCCTCGCCGGCCGATTGAGGGTCGGGCGCGACCACTGGGGGATTCGACACCACGGCGGCTGTGACTGGGGTTTCGCGTTCAGGCTGCACCGGTTGCGGTTGGGTTTCTACAATCGGCGCCACACTGGGCGGACGGTGACCTTGTTCCGCTTCAGGCGCTTCGTCGAGAACCTCGTCTGATACCTCGCGGCGCGCAACGGGTGTCTGTTTCGATGTCCTCGAGTTGTTTGCTTCCTCGGCAATCTTGCCACGATCGCGGCGCGGCTTGCGTTTGCTCTCTGCCAGTTGCTCTTCGCTCGGCTTGCGATTGCCTTCCGGTCGCTTGCTCCGGGGGTCCTTCTCGCGGGGTGAACCGACACCGGTAGAATTGTCGCGCGATGAATTTCTGCCGCGCTGTGTGTCTCTTGATGCGTTGTCGCTGTCGCGATCGGTGTTGCGCTTCGCATCGCTTGCTCTGGCGTCGCTCTTCTGGCGCGGTTCACTGGTTTGCTGCTCAGCACCACGATTGCGCGAATCGCGAGCCTCGGCACGCTCGCCGCGTTTTTGCGCATCTCGGCGCGGTTTCTGCTCGGATCTCTTCGAGCGCTGTTCGTTGCCGGATTTGCTGCCGGAACGCTGGCGGTTGGCTTGCCCATCATAGCGCTTGGGCGCGCCTCTCGGCTGTCGAGGCTGAGGTTCCGGCGCTTGCTCTCCTTCGGAGAACAAACTGGCCGCCAACTTCTTGAAAATGCCCGGTTTCTTGGGTGCTGGGTCGGCTTTGGCTTTAGCTTTGGGTGCCGGTCCGGACGGGGTGAGTGTCTTGACGGACGCTTGCTCGCGAGGCGGTGGTGGTGGATTGTCTCGGATCGGTTCTTCTATTGGGGTGGCAAATTCCGTCAACTCATAGCTCGGCACATCACTTTCGGCGACTGCGAGGTCGTCGCGGATGCGCTGAACCTCGTATTGGGGCGTCTCCATGTTGACGTTCGGCACGATGACGATGTGCGTCTTCGTACGCCGTTCGATTTCAGCCACGTCTTTGCGCTTTTCGTTGAGCAAGTACGAGGCGATGTTGAGTGGCACCAGTGCGCGCACCATCGAACTGCGTTCCTTCAACGACTCTTCTTCCATGATCCTCAAGATCACCAGTGCAAGGGATCTGACGTCTCTGATCCTGCCTTGGCCACTGCACCGGGGGCAGACTTCAGTCGTCAGTTCTTCTAGCGACGGACGTAAGCGCTGTCGGGACATTTCCATCAGGCCGAACCTGGAAATGCGGCTCACCTGAACCCGGGCGCGGTCTTGATCCAGCGCCTCGCGCATCGTATTTTCGACGGCCCGCTGGTTTTTCACGATCGACATATCGATAAAGTCGATCACGATCAGACCGCCCATATCCCGCAGTCGTAGTTGCCTGGCAATTTCTTGGGCGGCTTCTAGGTTGGTGTTGAGAGCGGTTTCCTCAATGTCAGCGCCCTTCGTGGCGCGCGATGAGTTGATGTCGATTGACACGAGCGCCTCTGTCGGATCAATCACGATACTGCCGCCCGACGGCAGCTTGACGGTATGATGGAACGCGCTTTCGATTTGGCTTTCGATTTGATAACGGCTGAATAGCGGAATTGGATCGTCGTAGAATTTCACCCGGTCTTTGTAGTGTGGGATCACCTGATCGATGAACGCTCGAGCTTCCTCAAAGGCGTCTTTGCCGTCGATCAACAATTCTCCGATGTCCTTCCTCAGGTTGTCACGAATTGCCCGCAAGATGACGTTGTTCTCGGCATACAGCAGCTTAGGTGCCCGCTCCTGCTCTGCGGCCGCATGCACCGCGTCCCACAGCTGTAGCAGGTACTCGAGGTCCCACTGCAACTCCTCGGCGCTGCGTCCGACGCCCGCCGTACGCACGATGACGCCCATTCCCTCGGGTATGTCCAATTGAGATAGCGCCTCGCGTAGCTGATCTCGGTCGTCGCCCTCTATGCGCCTTGAGACGCCGCCCGCACGGGGATTGTTCGGCATCAACACCATGTAACGGCCTGCCAAGCTGATAAAAGTGGTCAGGGCTGCGCCCTTGGTGCCGCGTTCTTCCTTGTCTACTTGAACGATGATCTCTTGACCTTCGCTAATGGCCTCTTGGATCTGCACGCGGCCCGGGTCGCTCGAGCGATTCTTGAAATACTGTCGGGAAATATCTTTTAGCGGAAGGAAACCGTGGCGTTCCGAACCGAACTCGACGAAGGCGGCTTCTAGGCTCGGTTCTACGCGAGTGATCCTGGCTTTGTAGATGCTGGCCTTTTTTTGTTCGCGGCCGCGGTTTTCGATGTCTAGGTCGTATAGTTTCTGACCATCGACGAGAGCGACGCGCACCTCTTCCGGTTGCGTCGCGTTGATGAGCATACGTTTCATGCGTGTACTGTCCTGTCTTGGGCGCTTGCGCCGCCAACTGGGACGGTGGACAGATCTGTCCAATTGCGGATGTGGGGCAACCGGCCTTCGCTCAATGCGCGAAGGCCATCGAGTTAACGACTAATTGAGCTGCCCAGTGTCATATGTCGGTTGGGTTCGGTCTGCTCAAGCCTTCTAAAAGCCGGTACAAACGTCGTCTGTTCCTCACACGATTATTCACACACTCGTACACAATCCGTTCGCCTAACGGTGGGCGTTGGCCCGATCGTTTGGCTTTGAAACCGTTCCAGCGTTGCTTTGGTGGCAACTGCGCTGGTTGTTAATTTCTCGATCTCCGCAGCCTTCTTGGCCGTCAACGAACCCCCCGCGACCCGCGATACTTCTACCCGGGTGTAATCGCAATCGGCAAATAAGCGCCGATGGTGGGGACGGTTGCGGATGCCTTTTCTCTAACCCTACTTTTCGCTGTCAAGGGTTTCTCGATAGACCCCATGCAGGTATGGTTGACCCGCACGGGCGAGCGCATCTTAACAGTGTTGCTTAAGTCCTTCAAACCAAAAGAAAATTATGCAACGCCCCGTTAGCTACATCGACGTCGAGGATCCTGGTCAGCGAATCGACAACTTTCTGTTCAAGATTCTCAAATCGGTCCCAAAGACCCGCATTTACAGGATGTTGCGTCGTGGTGAAGTGCGCGTCAACGGTTCGCGGGTCAAGCCAGCCTATCGCTTGCAGGAAGGCGATCGGGTACGAGTCCCGCCCGTAAAAATCTCGACGAGTCTCCAACCCCCCAAACCGAGTAGCGGTCTTACCGCGAGGCTCGAGGCAGCAGTTCTGCACGAAGACGAGGATCTTCTTGCTATCAGCAAGCCCTCCGGGCTTGCTGTGCACGGGGGCAGTGGTATTAGACTCGGCGCGATTGAGGCTTTGAGGGGCGCGCGTCCGCGGATGTTCTTGGAACTGGCGCACCGGCTCGACCGAGACACCTCGGGATGCCTGCTGGTCGCGAAATCGCGCCGCGGACTGAAGGATCTTCATGCAATCCTGCGCGACCGACAGATCAAGAAAACCTACGATCTGATGGTCTTTGGTGCTTGGCCGAAGCAGCTTGGCACCGTGCAGCTCAAACTGCACCGCTACGTCGCGGGCAACGGTGAGAGGCGGGTGCGGGTTGCCGCCCACGGTAAATCGGCCCGCACCGACTTTCGTGTTGAACATGCACATGCATCCGCCACCTGGTTGAAAGCCAGGTTGCATACCGGCCGCACCCACCAGATTCGAGTGCACGCTGCGGCGTCAGGGTATCCGTTGTTGGGCGAGGAGAAGTACGCAACGCAAGCCTCGACAGAGCTATCGGAATCGATCGGGGTGGATCGATTGTGTTTGCACGCGACAAGCTTGGTGTTCGCATGGCGCGGCAAGACATTGCGAATCGAAGCCCCGGTACCCGACTCGTTTTCAGGGGGTTGGGCGCGGCTCTCTTAAGGACAGAGGATCGAGTCCAACGATACGCAGCATGCGGCACAGGCGTATCAACGGCAGTCCAACGAGCGCATTCGGGTCGTCTCCGTCGATCGATTCGAACAACGCAATCCCGAGACCTTCCGATTTGAAAGAGCCTGCGCAATCGAACGGTCGTTCCCGATCGACGTAGGTGTTGATCTCTTGCGTGGTCAGATGCCGAAAGCGCACGGTCGAGGTCTCGATTTCAACGAGGGGGGGTAAGTCGGGGCTCAACACGCACAGGCTCGTCAGGAAACGCACTTTACGTCCGGAAAGGCGCTTTAGTTGGGCTATCGCACGGTTCCGGTCGCCCGGCTTGCCGAGTATGTCGGCCTGACTGATTGCGACTTGGTCCGAACCGATGACGATTGCGCCGGGTCTCGCGTCTGCGACAACGCGCGCCTTGGCTTTCGCAAGCCGCGCTACGAGCTGTTCGGGGGTTTCCTCGGGCAAGGCCGTTTCATCGATGGTCGGGCTCGCGACGTCGAATGGCAATGCCAGTCGTTCTAACAAGGATCGACGGTAAACGGATGACGATGCGAGTACGAGTTTCGCCACGTTTTTGCGTTCCAACGGACGTCCCAACAGGCCGCGCAGCATACCTTTACAGGGGTAGGCCGGATACCTATGATGCGCGCCCTGGTATCGATGGTTGCTTGAGGTAGCTGGTAACCGTGAAGGCTTCTGGGGTCAATGAGTGCTTGCAGCTACGCACGTTGGCGGCAAGCGAGGCCGTGATCGAGCGGATATTGCCCAGCCGCGATTTGCCGCGATTTGCGGCGCTCGTTACGCCACTCGAGGACTTGCAGGTTCGTTTGGCATTCACCGAGAGGGAAGACGGACAGGTCAGCCTCGTTGGGCAGCTTCAGACGCGCGTCGCGCTCGAGTGCCACCGGTGTCTCGAAGCGGTAACGATTCCGCTCACAGCCGAGTTCGATGTGTTGATCGTTCGTGCGGACGAGGAAGCGACGGTTTTAGGCGCCGACCACGACGTCATGCAGGTGCCGACAGACGAGATCGGTATCGGCGATCTGGTCGAAGACGAATTGATTTTGGCGTTGCCGACAACGGTCTGTGCGCAAGCCGATTGCTCGAAGGCGCCCCAGTTGACGTATCCCGCCGCTGGGGCGACGGACCAACGAAAACCAGACAACCCGTTTCAGGTTCTGGAACGGCTGAAACAAAGTAAGCAAAAGTAGTAACGGGTACCGGAGAAAAACATGGCCGTTCAAAAGAGCAAAGTCACTCGCGCGCGGCGCGGTCAGCGACGTTCGCACGATGCGCTGAACAAGCCCACTTTATCGATTGATTCGACCACCGGCGAGACACATCGGCGTCACCATCTGACGGCGGATGGTTTTTACCGTGGCAAGCAGGTGCTCGACAAAGACGAATAGGCGTTTTGTCGCCCGAGCCCGGATCGCAATCGATGCCATGGGCAGTGACGTTGCGTCACCGTACCTGTTGGCAACACGAAGGAGTGTAGATGTCGTTGGGGTTGGTTTTTCCCGGTCAGGGTTCGCAGTCGGTCGGTATGTTGGCCGACATTGCCGACACGTACCCGAGTGTCAGGGAGCGCTTCACGGAGGCTGGCGACGCCATCGGCGTCGCGTTATGGGATATCGTCAGCACCGGCCCCGAAGCCGAGCTTCAGAACACCGCGATCACACAACCGGCCCTGCTCACCGCGAGTTATGCCATTTGGGAGATATGGCAGGCGCATTCGGGTACCCGACCGGTGGCACTCGCTGGGCACAGCTTAGGCGAGTACTCGGCGTTGGTGTGTAGCGGTGCGCTGAGCTTCACGGACGGTGTGAAGCTGGTCAATCGGCGCGGTCAGCTGATGCAAGAAGCGGTACCGAAAGGCGAGGGCACCATGGCGGCCATCTTGGGACTCGACGATGCTGTGGTCGAAGCCTGTTGCCAGAGCGTTGCCGGTGTCGTTGCGGCGGCCAACTACAATGCGCCCGGCCAGACGGTCATTGCCGGCGCGACAACCGCCGTGCACCAAGCGGTGGACAACTGCAAAGAAGCGGGTGCTCGCCGCACCGTGCTTTTGGATGTCAGCGGGCCGTTTCACTGCGCACTCATGTTACCCGCGCGCGATGCCTTGGCCGCCGAACTTGCTGCCGTTGCGCTCGCTCAACCGTCCATCCCCATCGTGCAAAACGTCGATGCGGCTGTCACGACTTCGCTGGATCAACTGAGGGAAAAGCTTCTACAACAACTCGCAGAACCCGTGTTGTGGACACAATGCATACAAACCATGGTTTCAATGGGCGTCGAGCACATTATCGAATGTGGTCCAGGCCGGGTGTTGAGCGGGCTTGTCAAACGTATCGATAAGTCACTCACCTCGGGCAACCTCGGCACGTTGGATGGCCTCGACAAGGAACTGGGGAGTGGCGATGCGTGACGACGTGAAGATCGCGTTGGTGACGGGCGCTTCCCGCGGTATCGGCCGCAGCATTGCCACGAAGCTCGTGGAACACGGGTATTTCGTGGTCGGCACCGCGACAACGCAAGCGGGAGCCGATGAGATTGGTGAATCACTCGGCGATGCGGGCGCCGGCCGGCAACTCGATGTCCAAGACGACGCCTCCGTCGGGGCGCTATTTACCGGTTTGAGGGACGCGCCCGGCATGCCGCTGGTGCTCGTCAACAATGCCGGCATCACGCGTGACAATCTCATGTTACGCATGTCTGTGGATGAGTGGACCACTGTGGTCGATACCAATCTCAATGGTCTCTTTCGTGTCACCAAACCGGTGCTGAGAGGCATGCTGCGAGCGCGGTGGGGGCGCATCGTCAACGTGAGCTCGGTTGTCGCAAGAATGGGTAGCCCGGGTCAAAGCAACTATGTTGCTTCGAAGTCGGCGGTCGAAGGGTTCACGCGATCGTTGGCGCAAGAAGTTGCTTCTCGCGGCATTACGATAAATGCAGTGGCTCCCGGTTTTGTCGCAACCGACATGACCGCGGAACTAACAGAGGCACAAATACAGCAGATGCTGAGTCGAGTTCCGCTTGGACGTATGGGTAGCGCCGAAGATATTGCCGAAGCGGTGGCGTTCCTTGTCAGCGACAAAGCCGGCTACATCACGGGCGAAACGATTCACGTCAACGGTGGTTTGTACATGGCTTGAGAGAAATCCGTTGCAGTTGTAGGTAGAGCGCCAATATGTTACCCCTGAAACAAGGTGGCTTGAATTGGACATAGTGCCTCTATAAAATGCGCCCCGCCCTGCACCCCAGGAACTTGATTGGGAGATAGCTTTAGCATGAGCAGTGTTGAAGAACGAGTTAAAAAGCTAATTTGCGAGCAACTTGGCGTCAAAGACGACGAAGTCAAAGATGAAGCATCATTCGTCGAAGACCTTGGTGCCGACTCGCTGGACACCGTCGAACTGGTGATGGCTCTCGAAGAAGAGTTTGAAACCGAGATTCCGGATGAGGAAGCAGAGAAGATCACGACAGTCAAAGAAGCCATCAACTACATCCTTGCCCACCAATAACCTGGGCAGTTCATTCGTATTGCAGGGAGCCGCACTTAAGATTTCGGGTGCGGCTTTTTGCTTGTGACCTAGGAATTAGCTGATGACGAGACGCAAGGTAGTCGTGACCGGTCTTGGCATGATATCGCCAATCGGCAACACCGTTGAGGCATCCTGGCAAAACGCCGTAGCGGGCAAGAGCGGCGTCGGGCAAATCGAGCACTTTGACGTAACTGACTATACGGTCACCATCGCGGGATGCGTGAAAGACTTCGATGCGGAAGCCTATATGGAACGCAAGGAGGCGCGCCGTCGTGACCACTTCGTACAGTTCGGCGTCGCCGCGGGTATTCAAGCCATCGAAGATGCCGGCTTGCCCAAGGCGCCCGACGATGCGCACCGCTACGGCATTGCGATCGGTTCCGGTATCGGCGGTATCAATACCATCGAGGAAACGCATTCGGTATTGGTCAACAAAGGTCCGCGCCGTGTATCGCCTTTTTTCGTGCCGGCAAGCGTGATCAACATGATCGCCGGCAACCTTTCTATCGTTTATGGCTACACCGGCCCCAACATCGCGGTCGTTACGGCTTGCACAACCGGTACGCACAACATTGGTTTAGGCGCACGGATGATTCAGCATGGAGATGCCGATGTGATGGTGGTCGGGGGTGCCGAATACGCCACATCACCGATCACGGTAGCGGCATTCGCCACCATGAAGGCCTTGTCGACAAGAAACGACGATCCGGAGGCGGCGAGCCGGCCATGGGACGCGGAACGGGATGGCTTTGTGCTGGGTTCGGGTGCCGGCGTGCTGATCCTCGAAGAATATGAACGCGCCAAGGCCCGAGGCGCGAAGCTCTATGCTGAGGTGCTGGGCTTTGGCATGAGTGCCGATGCCTACCACATCACCAGTCCTGCTGAGGATGGTGCCGGCGGCATTCTGTGTATGCAAAACGCGCTCAGGGACGCCGGCCTGAATCCTGACGATATCGACTACGTCAACGCGCATGGTACATCCACTCCGCTTGGCGACATCGCTGAAACCAAGATGATCAAGCAGGTTTTTGGCTCGGATACGAAAATCGCGGTCAGTTCGACGAAATCCATGACCGGACATTTGCTCGGTGCGGCCGGATCCGTCGAGGCGATCTTCACGATTCTGGCGATTCGCGACCAGATCTGCCCACCGACGATCAACTTGCATAATCCCGGCGAGGGATGTGATCTCAATTACGTGCCAAATACGGCGCAGGAGTTACCTCTGCGCGCGGCATTGAGCAATTCCTTTGGTTTTGGTGGAACCAACGGGACGGTCGTCTTCGGCCCCGCTTAAGCCCGAATTCGGGCGGCGGTTTTCGAGCTTGATGAGTTGATGCCGCGCTGGAAAAAACTGTTGGGTACACTCGTGGCCGTCGGGTTGTTGGCCGGCACCGGCTTGAGTTGGTACCTCTACCGCTGGTGGACCGCGCCCCTCAACCTGCCCGGTGAATTGGTCGTCGAGATCAAGGCCGGAGAAACCGTCGGTCACCTCGGTACGCGTCTCGTCGAAGCAGGCGCGCCCTCCACCGTCCATCGCATGCGGTGGATGGCGGTACTGACTGGCCAAGGACGCGACATTCAAGCGGGCGAATACCGCGTAGATCGTGATGACTCACCCCAATCGATCATGCAGCGCATCGTTGAAGGCGACGTCATCGTGTATGGCTTCCGAATCGTCGAGGGTGCGCGGGTCGTCGACGTGCTCGGCGAACTCAAGACCAGACGTAAGTTGACCCAGACACTGGCGAGCACCGATTCGCTAACCCTCATGGCGGAACTCGGCGAGGCGACCCGCCATGCCGAAGGTTGGTTGTTTCCCGATACGTACCATTTCGTGAGCGGTGACACAGATCGTTCGCTTGTCCTGCGCGCTTATCGGAAAATGCAGACCGAGCTGAACAGTGCGTGGACGAGTCGCGATCCAGGGTTGCCCTACGCATCGCCATATGAAATGTTGATCGTCGCGTCGCTCATCGAAAAGGAGACTGGATTGGAGTCCGACCGAGCCGATATCAGTCAGGTATTTGCTTCGAGATTGCATCAGAGAATGCGCTTGCAAACCGATCCGTCGGTGATTTACGGATTGGGGAGTAGCTTCGATGGCAACCTCACGCGTGCCCATTTACGCCAAGACTCGGAATACAACACGTACGTTCGAAAGGGCCTGCCTCCCACACCCATCGCGCTGCCGGGTCGTGCCTCCTTGTTGGCTGCGGGACACCCCAGCGACTCTGAATACTTGTACTTTGTGGCGCGTGGCGATGGGTCCAGTCAGTTCTCGGCCACGCTGGCAGAACATCTGGCTGCGGTCAAAGAGTACCAACTCAACTGATCATGGCGCGCGGCAAGTTCATTACGCTGGAGGGATCCGAAGGGGTTGGCAAAACGACCAACCTCGAGTTCATATGCCGCTATCTAGAGGCGGCCGGCATCGACAGCGTGCAGACACGCGAGCCGGGCGGCACGCCGCTGGCCGAAGAGTTGCGCCAGATGTTGCTTGCCGTTCGCGACGAAGCGATGTCGGTGCAAACCGAGTTGCTGATGCTGTTCGCCGCGCGCAGCCAGCACGTACAACAGATTATCGAACCACAGCTGGCCGCTGATCGGTGGGTGATCTGCGATCGCTTCACGGATGCAACCTATGCCTATCAAGGTGGTGGCCGGGGAGTCGACGAAAAGCAGATTGCCGTCCTCGAGGCGTTGGTACATGGCGATTTGCAACCGGATCTGACGCTGTACCTGGATCTAGCGCCGGAAATTGCGGCGGAGCGTATCGCGAACCGCGAACGTGACCGGTTTGAACGTGAACATCGAGCGTTCTTTGAACGCGTGCGGGCGAGTTACTTGGATCGAGCAAATCGCTACCCACGCTTTGAGGTGATCGACGCGTCTGCGACGTTGGAGGAAGTACAAAGTTGCATCGGTGAGGTATTAGGACGGCTCATCGAATCGAGTCGATCAACGCAATGACCGAACGAGTGTGCTGTCCATGGCACGACGAAACCAAGACTCGGTTGAAGAATGCCTTGACGGAAGATCGGTTGCCGCACGCGCTGCTCATCGCCGGTTATCCCGGTTGGGGGGAAGTCCAACTCGGTGAATGGTTGGCGCTGACCTTGCTTGAATGCACGGGGCAGCAGAACGCTCGTGAGCTTGCCCACCCTGATTTTCGTTGGATCGCGCCCGATGGCGACGTCATCAAGGTGGAACAGATTCGTGAGCTCGGCGAATTTACACAGGGTACCGCACAGATCGCCAACGCCAAGGTGGCGATTATCGAAGATGCCGATACGATGAACGTCCATGCCGGCAACGCACTGTTGAAGACCCTGGAAGAACCGCCGGGTACGACATACCTCGTATTGACGAGCCATCGTCCGGGCGCTTTGGCGGCAACGGTTCGTAGTCGTTGCCAACGCTTCGACATCGTCGCTGATGCAGGCCAAGCACACGCTTGGCTGGAAGAACGGTCGGCTCTTCGGCTGATGGATGATCATGGCGGCGGGCCGTTGCTGGCGTTGGCGGCAGCCGAGTCAGGCGAACGGCCCATGACCGAAATTCTGGCTGAACTGACCGGTGGCAAACGCGCCGAGGTTTTCGCGGAGTTGTTCGGCGAAGCTCCTGGACAAATGAGTGCTCGATGGGCGCGCTGTCTCGTGCGTGCCGCCGCCGGTGAGATCGAGCTGCCCGGGCTCGATAGTTGCGAAACGCGCCGTTTCTTCCGGTTTGTCGATGAACTATGGTGGTTTCATCGAGAGGTGACCCGGTCGAACAGCGCCAACACGAGGTTGCTTTTAGAGCGGTTAATGACCAAATGGTGTTCACTCACGGTACAGCCGTCCGGGCGAGCTTGATTGTGATATCTATCACACTCGGCTGATTGACTCTTGGTCGTTAGGTGCCATCATGCACTGAGAAGCAAAACGGACCGGATTTCATGGCAGCGACACGGGGCGCTCGAAACGGCATTCTTTCCTTGTCCATCAAGGACAAAGCGGTGCTTTATGCCGCCTACATGCCGTTCGTTCGAAACGGCGGGTTGTTCATCCCGACCAAGAAGGAATACGGCCTCGGCGACGAGGTGTTCATGCTGTTGAATCTCATGGACGAAGCCGAAAAGATCCCGGTCGCCGGCAAGGTCGTGTGGGTTACCCCGAAAGGGGCGCAAGGTAATCGTGCTGCCGGTATCGGCGTTCAGTTCAATGACCAGGATGATGTCGCGCGCAGCAAAATCGAAACCTATCTCGCAGGCGCTCTGCAGTCCGATCGTCACACGCACACGATGTAAGGTTCCTACGGGGCGCGAGCCCGGCGGAGTCTACCCAATCGGTCTTCCTACTGAGGTAGGAGCGGCTTCAGCCGCGATCTCCTTTATCTCTATCGAATTCCTCTTCATACATATCGTAGCCCGCTCTGACCATGCCGAGGTTTCTATAGGTGGCCTGCGCACCGATGTTCTGTTTCTCGACATAGAGTCGAATGCCACAAACGTTGCCGTCGGCACCAGCGGCCCTGCGTACCCAATCGTGCATTTTGCTGTATACGGCCTTGCGGCGAAACTCGGGCAACACGTAAACGCTTTGGATCCACCAGAAGCGGCCGTCGCGCCAATCGCTCCACTCGTAGGTCACCATCAGTGAACCCGCCGATGCGCCATCGACTTCCGCCATGAGGTAGAAGCCATCAGCCGTTTCGCATAACAGATGTTCGACGCCTGCCGTCAACACTTCAGGCACGAGCTCCCTGTCTTCGCTTTCGGCTGCCATCGCTAGATTGAATTCGACGATGATCGCCAGGTCTTCATGCGTCGCGCGCCTAACCGTTACGGTCATAGGTTTCTCTCGAAAAAATCCACAATGAGATTAAAGCGATGGATTGAAACATCACGTTCTTGCAACGCGTGTTTGGATCCGGGATAGGTCATGAGTTCGAAAGGAAAATTGAGCTTCTGCAACGCGCGCATCAACAGTGTCGTGTGGGTGAAAAGCACGTTGTCGTCGGACATGCCGTGCATCAGCAGCAGTTTTCCCTCCAGGTGCTCGAGATCACCGAACACCGAACTGGATTCGTAGGCTTCCGGATTGTCTTGCGGTGTGCCGAGATAGCGTTCGGTGTAGTGGGTATCGTACAGGTGCCAGTCGCAGACGGGGGCTACTGCGACCCCGGCTTTGAATACGTCGGCGGCCTTCGTCATGCACTTCAACGTCATGAAGCCCCCGTAGCTGTGGCCGAACACGCCAATGCGCCCTGCATCCACCCAGTCCAAACCCGCTACATAGTGAGCGCCGACCAACTGGTCCTCGACCTCCGCATCGCCGAGTCGATGCGCGAGCGCCCACTCAAATTGCCTGTCGCGATTGCTGCTGCCGCGATTATCGAGTTCCAGCACGCCGAAACCGCACTGTGCGAATAGTTGCAGCAGCAACTCCGACCACTCGTTGCGCACCCGTTGCGCGCCGGGCCCGCCATAGACATAGACGATCAACGGCCCTGCTGAAGTAATCGCATGGGGCTTCGTGAGTCGATAGTGCAGGGTCTGTCCGTCGCTCGATCGCAATGTGCCGAGTTCCGGCGTGACGTGGTGCCGCATATACGGCAGGTAGGGATGGCCGTCGCTGATTTTCCCGTCGGCCAAGGTTCGCTGCGCGCCATGGACTGGACCAACTCGGACTTCTCCAGGGTTGGTCAGGCTACTGAAGCGGTCGATCAGGTGCTTGCCGTCGTCGCTGATATCGATCTCGTGCCAACCCGCCTCCGTGGTTTGCGAGACGCTGCCTGATGTCAGGTCGACCTCGTACAGGTGCTGTTCGGTGGGTGTCGTAAACCAACCCGCGATCAACACCTTATCGGAGGACACGTGCAGCACTCGATTGACGCGGCCAATGCCTTCGGTCAGTTGTTCGCACGTACCGTTGCGGTATCGGTACAGATGCTGATAACCGTCGCGTTCGGACGTCCAGAGATAATCCGCGTCGCCGAGGACGCGAAAGTTGTCATGGAGGTTGATCCACGCGTCCGCTTGCTCCACCAACAACACCTCCGTCGACAGGTCGTTCAATGCGACGAGTTTGAGCGTAACCCGTCGTTGGCTGCGATCCTGCACCTGGATCGCGAGCTTGTCCTCCGCAAAGTCGACTCGACCGAGATAGTCATCCGATGCGTCTCGATAGTCGATCCAGCGTGTTGCGCCGGTTGCGATGTCGAAGATAGCGAGTTCGACCTTTGCATTGGCCGCGCCGGCGAACGGGTAGCGTTGGGTAATCACGCGGAGTTGATCGGCTTCCGCTTCGAATCGTCGACTCTCCTCAATGGTCGACTCATCGACTTTGGTGAGAGCGATTGCCTGTTCCTGAGGGTGCCACCAATGCCCCTTGAAGCGGTGCATTTCTTCCTGGGCGATGAAATCGGCGATACCGAAGCTTAACAGCGGATCTGTCGACTCGGCGATGAGTAATTCGGTCCCGCCGATCGCCGCTGTGTAGTACAGACTGCCGTTGCGTACGTAGCTGACGAAGTTGCCCAGCGGCGAAAGCTGTATGTCCGTATGCCGGTGACCCGCGGGAGTGATTTGTCGCACTTCGAGGCTCGCGGCGTCCATGAGATACCCGGCGCCGTCGACGGGCAGAAGAATCGTTGTCCCGTCGGGACTCCAGCGGTAGTCGGTGATACCGTGACTGAATAGCCTTTTACGTTCCTTAGCCGCCTTCTCTTGCGCCGAGGGCGCGCCGTCGGACGCCAGCGAGCGTCCGTCCAACCAGCATTCACAAACCCCGGTTTCCATGTGGCAGCGCCACAGATCCAGGCGTTCCCGGTCATCGTCGGCTACCTTCAAATAAGTCGCGTACTGCCCGTCGGGCGAAATCTGAACGTTGGTCGGCAGCGTTCCGGTAAGTGATGGGTCACCGAATAGTCTCGCAACGTCGAGTTTAGCCATGCGCGGCGAATGCTTCCCGCGTGAAATTGTGGTGGCTGTCGTGCGTTACGAGCACGTTGTCTTCGATGCGTATGCCACCGTAGGGCAGGAAGGCGTCGACGGTCGTCCAGTTGACCTCTTTGCCGAGCGGCCCTTTGCGTAACGCGTCGAGCAAGATCGGAATGAAGTAAAGCCCCGGTTCGATGGTGAACACCATCGAAGCCTCGCATCGCCGCGTCAGGCGTAAAGCCGGGTATGCCTCAGGCGGTGGGCTTTGCCCACCATCGGCACTCGTCTGTTGACCGGCCACATCGTGGGTCTGCAGGCCCAACAGATGCCCCAATCCGTGGGGCAAGAAGGACTGCGTGATGCCCGACTCGAATGCATGGTCTGGGTGGCACCTCACCAGATCGAAATCGGCCAACAGCACCCCGAGACGTCGATGCATGTCGACGTGCAAATCCAGGTAGTCGATTCCCGGCCGGATAGTTTGCACGAGCGTCTGCTGCTCGCGGTCAAGCGCGTCGATCAGCTCGGCAAAACGATCACTCGGATGCGCCGAGTAGGTGCGCGTAATGTCCGCCGCATAGCCGAAGTGTCGCGCTCCGGCGTCGATGAGGAAACTGCGCGGCTCATCGGGTACCGCAACGTCGTAGTGTTGGTAGTGGAGTACGGCTGCGTGTTCGTTGACCGCGACGATATTGGAGTAGGGCAAATCGGCGGCCGTCTGAAGCGACGCGGCCAAATAGTCCGAGTGAATTTGGAATTCCGAACAACCCGCGGCGAAAGCCTTGCGAGCCGCCACGTGACCGATGACGCTGGCCTCGGTCGCGGCCCGGATACAGTCGATCTCGAATGGCGTCTTGTAGGCACGCTGATAGTGGAGGCGGTTGATCAAAAGGGTCGGATTGGCGTCGGCAACGGGAAAATTCGGTGACGGGCCTTCGCCGATATAGGCGACCTTGTTGTGCCGTTCAGCATCGTTCAACAGGGCCGAGTGCAACGCATCGACGCTATCGAACGTCTTCATGTCGAACGCGGACTCGGCCCAGGTGGGCGCTTCCGGCGGTAGGTGCCAGTAGTCTTTTGGTTGGTAAAAGTAGAGCTTTGGGCGATCACCGGGTACGACGAGCAACGCGCTATTTTCGGCTTGTTCGAATGGAAACCAAAGCGCGAGGTGCGGATTAGCACGAAAGGTTGGTGCGTGGTCGTCGAACAGGTAATTCCTCGACGCACCGGCGGCCACGATCACCGCATCGAATTGCGTCGCAGCGAGCGCCGTTTCCCATTGAGATTCGATGGTCTCGAGATGCGCCTTGTAGGAGTCGGCGGGAGGTGGGTTCATAGGCGGCAGTATACTCAAGCGCAACCTCGAGCAGGCCCCAAAGGGCCACAAACTATGGTAGATTGCGCATCGATCAAATTCTCTTACGAACGTACTCAGGAGGACCCATGGGGGAGTTTGCCTATGTGGCGCCTGCTACCGTTGCCGATACAGTGGCAGTACTCGAAGAACATGCGAGCGCCGGAAAACGGGCACAGGTGCTTGCGGGTGGGACCGATTTGCTGGTGCAGTTGCGGGGCTCCGACAACGAGCCGCGCACCATCGTCGACATCAAGCAACTCGATGAAACCAACCGGCTCGATATCGGTGCGGACGAGATCTTTATCGGGGCAGCGATCGCGAGCGCCGTTCTGTACGAAAACGAAGAGCTGAAAGCCCTGCTGCCTGGGTTGTTGGAATCCTCCGATCTCATCGGCTCCACGCAGATCCAAGGCCGTTGCACCATCGGTGGCAACCTGTGCAACTCGTCACCGGCAGCGGACACGACGCCAGCCATCATCGTCGACAGTGGTGTGTGTGTGATTGCCACAAATTCGGGCACCCGCGAGCTGCCGGCTGAAGACTTTTGTACCGGCGTCGGCACCAACGTGCTCGCACCAGGAGAGTTTCTGCTCGGCCTCAAGTTTCCGCGGCCAGGTGCGGGGACAAGTGATGCCTACCTACGGTTCATTCCCCGTACCGAGATGGACATAGCCGTCGTGGGCGTTGCGGTGAACGTGACCTTGGACGACACCGGCACCTGCACGGCTGCCCGCGTGGCTATCGGCGCCGTGGCACCCACCCCGCTCATGGTACCGGCCGCTGCGGATGCCTTGATCGGAACGCAGGTTGACGACGATGCTTTGGCGGCAGCCGGCGTCCGTTGTACGGAAGCCTCATCGCCGATATCCGACAAACGGGGCACCGCCGAGTACCGCCGCAAAGTCGTCGCCGTGTTGTGTCGACGCGCCGGCGCCATCGCGCGGGATCGCGCCATGGGAGTGTCCTAACCATGAGCAAAGTCCACGTACAAACCACCATCAACGGCGAGGCCGTCGAGTACCTCTGCGAGCCGCAGCAGTCGTTCTTGGACGTGTTGCGGGAAGACCTTCTCAAGCAGGGCACCAAGGAGGGCTGTGCCACCGGCGATTGCGGCGCGTGTTCCGTGCTGTTAGACGGACGTCTCGTGTGTGCTTGTCTGATGTTGGGCGTCGAGGCCGAAGGCAGGACGTTGACGACCATCGAAGGCATCGCCAGCGACGACGGTTTGCATCCCATACAACAGAAGTTTCTGGAGCATGCCGCATTACAATGTGGTATCTGCACGCCGGGGTTTATCGTTGCAACCAAAGCCTTGCTCGACAAAAATCCGAATCCGGACGAGACGACTATTCGCTACTGGTTGGCCGGCAATCTGTGCCGTTGTACGGGTTACGACAAAATCGTCAGAGCCGTGCAAGCAGCGGCGGAAGAATTGGCGCAAGAGGCTTGAGTGCTAGCATGAACTCAAGCATCAACGTAATAACGCACTAGGAGGTCCACGTGGCTGAAGCGGTAGATTACAAGTACATCGGCACCAGTCCTGTCCGACCGGACGGCGTCGACAAAGTCACGGGTCGCGCACAATTTGCAGCGGATCAGAACATGCCGAACACCTTGTACGGCAAGATTCTGAGAAGCCCCCACGCGCACGCCAACATCAAGAGCGTGGATGTCTCCAAGGCGTTGGCCATGGAAGGGGTCTATGCGGCGGTTTCAGGCGCGGATTTCCCCGGCGGTGCCCGCGGCAAAGTTGGCGGTGAGGGCGGTGGCGATATTGGCGACGTGGCAAGAAACATCATGGCCCGCGACAAAGCCCTGTACCACGGTCATGCGGTCGCGGCCGTCGCGGCGACGTCGTTGACCATCGCAGACGCGGCCCTTGCCATGATCGATGTGGAATACGAAACGTTGGCGCCGGTGCTCGACGTAGTGGCGGCAATGGCGGCCGATTCGCCGCTGCTCGATGCAACCAACTTCACCAAAAACCTGCCCGAGACGCCCGACAAACCAAGCAACATTGCATCGGTCACGGTGCTTACTCGAGGTAATGTCGATGAAGGCTTCGAACAAGCCGACGTGACGGTCGAGGGCGAGTACCACATTCCGATGGCGCATCAAGGCTACATCGAGCCTCATGCCTGTACCGCAACGGTCAACGAAGAAGGCAAGGCCACGGTTTGGTGTTCGACGCAGGGACACTTCGAGTTCCGCTCGATGACGTCCAAGATTCTCGACTGGAAGGTCGGCGATCTGAAATTCATTCCCGCCGAAATTGGCGGCGGGTTTGGCGGCAAGACCACCGTGTACCTGGAACCGGTTGCGGTGCTGCTGTCGAAGCTTGCCGGTCGTCCCGTGAAGATGATGATGTCTCGCGAAGAGGTATTTCGCGCGACGGGCCCGACCTCCGGCAGCGTTTGCCGGGTCAAGGTCGGCGCCAAGAAGGACGGTACGATCACTGCCGCGAAGGCGTGGTTGGCGTACGAAGCGGGGGCGTTTGCCGGTGCACCGATCGGTCCCGGTGCGATGGCGATCTTCGCACCCTACGTTCTCGAGAACTTTCATGTGGAAGCCCACGACGTACTCGTCAACAAACCCAAGGTTGCCGCTTATCGGGCCCCGGGCGCACCCCAGTCGATGCACGCGATGGAAATCGCCTTGGACGACATCGCCCGTGAAATCGGTATGGATCCGTTGGACCTGCGCTTGAAGAACGCAGCAAGCGAAGGCACGCGGGCACCCTATGGTCCTAAATTCCCGGCGATTGGGTTCAAAGAGTGCCTCGAAGCCGCCAAGGCGCATCCGAACTATACGGCGCCGGTGCCCGAAGGTGCCGGCCGCGGGGTCGCAGCAGGTTTCTGGTTCAACATCGGTATGCAGTCGAGCGCTGAGGTTCGCATCAACGAAGACGGCACGGTGATCATCATGGAGGGTAACCCCGACATCGGCGGCTCTCGCGCATCGATGTGTTTGATGGCCGCGGAAACGCTGGGTGTCGACTACGAACGTGTGAAAGCCTATATCGGAGACACGGAGAGCACCGGATTCTGCAACGTCACTGGTGGTAGTCGCACCACCTTTGCGACCGGTATGGCCGTCGTGCAAGCGTGTGAAGACATCATCGCGCAGTGTAAGGCGCGTGCCGCGGCAACCTGGGGCGTCGATGAAGATCAGGTCGAGTGGGAAGACGGACAAGCCATTCCGGCGCCGGGCGTGAATGCTGATGTCACGCCCATGAGCCTCGCAGACGTTATGGCCAGCGCCCACAAAACCGGTGGACCGCTGCTGGGACGGGCTTCGCTCAATGCATCAGGCGCTGGTGCGTCGTTCTCCGTCAACTTCGTCGACCTTATGGTCGACAAAGAGACCGGTAAGGTCGACGTGCTTGCGTTCACCGCCATTCAGGATGCCGGTACCGCCATTCACCCTGCTTATGTGGAGGGACAGATGCAAGGTGGTGCCGCCCAAGGATTGGGTTGGGCGCTGAACGAGGAATATATCTACGACGCCGATGGCGTGATGGAAAACGCCGGATTTCTCGACTATCGGGTGCCGGTCGCCTCGGATTTACCGATGATCGATTGCCAAATCATTGAAGTCCCGAATCCGCGTCATCCCTACGGCGTACGGGGTGTCGGCGAAACCCCGATCGTCGCGCCGCTGGCAGCCGCCGCCAATGCGGTACGCGCTGCGACGGGCGTTCGCATCAACGACCTGCCGTTGTCGCCGCCCAATATTCTGGCGGCGATCGACAGCGATTAACGTAGAGAGACAGGCCCGCGTTGAGGGCCCGTCTTAGTTCGATGGCACGCATCGTATTCCACGACCAACTGCTCCCGGCGACGAATGGAGAGCGTGAGATCGAGGTCACCGTCGAGAATTACCGTGATTTACTCGTGGTGCTCGAGGCGCGTTGGCCGGGCATCGGCGAGCGGTTGGCCAAGTCCGCCGTCGCGATCGATGGGCAGATATACCAGGACGCTTTTCTCGAACCTATCGCTGCGAACAGCGAGGTTTTCTTCATGTCACGCATCGAAGGCGGGTAGCGGGGTCAGATTGTCCTCCGGCGTTTTCGCGTCAAGCGGGGACGGCGGCCACATTACCCTCCAAATCCACTTTTAGGGTCTTTGCGGCGATCAAATAATGGAACGCGCACCAAAGGTTGATGAACGTCAGTACCAAGAGCGCCATGCGCAGCGATTCTTGTCCGTAACTCGGCTCGAAC
>JAPUIA010000045.1 GCA_027297435.1 Gammaproteobacteria bacterium
ACCGATCGGTTTGACCTCGACTTCGATGCGATCGCCCGCATCCATGAACACCGGAGGATTGCGCGCCGCGCCCACACCGCCGGGCGTCCCGGTGACGATGACGTCGCCCGGCACGAGTTCGATGAAGGTAGAACAGTATTCGATCAGATCGACGAATCCGAATACCATCAAATCCGCCGTCGCGTTCTGCATCACCTCGCCGTTGAGGCGCGTGGTGATTTCCATTCGATCGAGATCGCCAATTTCATCGACCGTCATCATCCAAGGACCGAACCCGCCCGTGCTGGCAAAGTTCTTACCGGGCGTGAACTGCGAGGTCTGTCGCTGGTATTCACGCACACTGCCGTCGTTGTAGATGGAAAATCCCGCCACGTGGTCGAGCGCTGCATCCCTTGCGATGCGCCGGCCGCGCTTGCCGATAATCAAGGCGATCTCGCCCTCGAAATCCAGCGTTTCCGACTCTAACGGGCGCACCATGGGCTGTTCGTGCCCCATCTGTGCCGCGGCAAAGCGTACGAAGATGGTCGGCGTCGCCTCACCGCCGCGGCCGCTTTCCACTTGATGGTCCTTGTAGTTCAAGCCGACGCAAAGCAGCTTGTCCGGGTTGGTAATCGTTGGCGCATACTCGATGCCGTCGAGCGCGACATCGGCCGTATCGCCCAAACTATCGAACAACGAACGCAACGCATCCGCGGCAATCGCCGCCTTGAGATCCGCGAACTCGGATTTGGCGCCGACATCGACGACCCCTCCGTCGCTTGTAACATAGCCAAAACTGCCGGCACCGTTTGCGGTGAATGACAACCAACGCATCTGTTTTACTCCTAGTCGAACATGATGACGCTACGGGCAATCTCGCCGGTTTCCAGCGCCTGTAACGCCTCGTTGACGTCACTGAGTTTGATGCGCTGGGACACCATATCGTCCAAGTGCAACCTGCCTTGCAGGTAGAAGTCGACGAAGCGCGGCATATCGACGCGAAAACGGTTCGAACCCATCATCGACCCTTGGATGGTCTTCTCGAAGAGAAAATCCGGCCCGTGCAACGACACCATGTCCCCCGGCGGGATCATGCCGATGATAGTGGCCGTACCGCCATTACGTAACATCTGAAACGCTTGCTCGGCGGTGGCCTTGAGGCCGATGGCCTCGAACGAGTAGTGTACACCGCCACCGGTTAGTTCTTGTACTTGCTTCACGGTATCGCCAGCGGACGCATCGACCACGTCCGTGGCACCGAACTTGCGCGCCAATTCGAGCTTGGAGGAGACGGTGTCCACCGCGATGATTCGTCCGGCACCCGCAATGGCGGCACCGTTGATGCAGGACAGACCGATGCCACCGCAGCCGATGACCGCGACGGTTTCGCCGGGTTTCACTTTGGCCGTATGGATCACCGCACCAACGCCGGTCGTAACCCCACAGCCGATGAGCGCGGCACAATCTAGCGGCATGTCTTTGCGAATCTTGGCGACAGCATGTTCGTGCACCAACATCATCTCAGCGAACGATCCCAGGTTGGCGAATTGCCCCAACGCATCACCCCCTTGGCTAATGCGCGGCTCGTCTTCCTTCTTACGCCGCGTTTCCGGTTCCTGGCACAAGTTCATATGACCGGTCAAGCAGTACTCACAATGACCGCAAAAAACCGATAAACAGGTGATGACGTGATCGCCCGGTTCCACGTAGTACACGTCACTGCCAACCGCCTCGATGACACCCGCACTCTCGTGACCCAATACCATGGGTAAGGCACCCGGATAGGTACCGTTGAAAAAGTGCATGTCGCTGTGACAGACGCCGGCTGCCGCCGTGCGGATCAATACTTCTCGCGGACCCGGTTTGGAGACGTCGACTTCCTCGATCTCCATGGGCACGTTTACCTCACGAAACACCGCAGCTTGCATGGCTTCTCCCTTCCCGTGATCAGTGGTTCCAATCTGAGCTAAGCAGTTTGCCCCAGGGCGCTATAGCCGCGCAAGCTGACCACTGACCAGCGCATAGGCAGCGTCGATTGCCGCAATCAGCCCTCGACTATCGGCCTTACCACATCCCGCAATATCGAACGCCGTGCCGTGATCCACCGAGGTACGCACGAATGGAATGCCGAGCGTCGCAGTCGTGCTGCCGTGAAAGTCGTGCACCTTGATCGCGATATGACCTTGATCATGATAGAGCGCCATGACCACATCGAACTCGCCGTCGATGGCGCGATTGAATACCGAATCCGCAGGAATGGGCCCCACTACGTCGATACCGAGCGCTACCGCATCGCGAACGGCCGGTTCGATCTGGTCGATCTCTTCACGGCCGATCAGGCCCGCCTCTCCGCCATGGGGATTGAGCGCCGCGACCGCGATACGGGGCCGTTCGATACCCCATTTAGACAGCGAGGTCTGGGCAAGCTCGAGGGTCTGCAACACATTGTCCCGGGTAACGAATCGAGCCGCCTCGATGAGAGACTTGTGCGTCGATAAGTGCACCACCCGCAATCCCGGGGTCATCAGCATGGTCGCCGTCCGCTCCGAACCGGATATACGCGCCAAGATCTCTTGATGTCCGATGTCGTCGACATAGCCTGCGGCGTGTATCGCGGCTTTGTTGATCGGGCAAGTCACCATGCCGGCCAGTTCACCCGTTAGACACAGCTTGGCCGCGCACTCCACGGCTTGCACCGCATGCTCGCCGCAACCGGCGTGAACCTTGCCAAATTGAAAGTCGGCGGGCTCGGCAACACCGATATCGAGAAGGCCCAACGGGCCGTCGAGTGCGCCAGGTTTGTCGATGCTGGAAATGTCGGGCAATCGATAGTCTGCCGCCGCTGCACCCCGTTCGAGAGCCCATCGGCTGCCGATCAAAACCATCGGGCCTGCAACGGCGCTGCATTGCAAGGCTTTGGCCAGTACTTCAGGTCCGATCCCTGCGGGATCCCCCATCGTCACGCCGATTGGCAGATTGCCCTTCATCTTTTAGCAGGTTACTGTATATATATACAGTATGCTTGGCCGGCCCATGCAAACGCTCGCAGACTTGAGTCTAAGTTTCCAACTATACGCCGTGTGCGTACCGTGCCAACGCATGGAGCGCCTGCCTCTCGCGCAACTCATCGATCGACTAGGCCCAGAATTCCCGGTGACCGAACTCCGGTCCAAGCTTCGTTGCAGTCGCTGCCAAACCCGCACCGAGGACCTGCGAATCATCTATGTCGGCCCCTGCGAGTCTGCGGCCGGATTCCACTACCGTGCCTCTCCTGACACAAGGACCGATCCACGGAAGTTAGTTCAATAACTCGACATCTTCGAGCGTGAGGCCAAACCCCCCGACGCCGACAAAGCCGACCTCCCGACCGGCGATCAACCGAATACGGGTAAGTCCCAAATCTCGCAGAATCTGCGCACCCACCCCGATTTCCAACCACTGAGCCTTGCGCTCGTCTTCTTTGGATTGTTCTTCGAGCTTCTCCAACGGCACCCCGACAAAGCCGGAGCGTAAATAGACCACCACGCCGTGACCCAACTTATCGATACGCTCCAGCGATGCATCCAAGAGGCTACGCGAGTGTGCGGTTTGCGTTCCGAACACGTCCTCGATGAGCTTCTCACGGTGAATGCGCACGGGCACCGATTGATCGCCGCCGATATCGCCAAACACCAAAGCCAAGTGCTCGGCATCCTCGAATTTGGTCTTGTAGGCGAACGCGCGCGCGTCACCAATGCCGGTTTTGACGCTGAACTCCCTCGTGCGTTCAACCAGTTGCTCGCGCGTCTGCCGATAGGCGATGAGGTCGGCAATGGTGATGATCTTGAGGTTGTGTTCCTGAGAAAATTCGAGCAACTCGGGCAACCGTTGCACGGTGCCATCATCGTTGACGAGCTCGGCTAGCAATCCCACAGCCTCTAATCCTGCGAGCCCGGCAAGATCGGTCCCTGCCTCGGTATGTCCCGACCGAACGAGGACCCCGCCGCGCCGAGCAACCAGAGGAAATATGTGCCCAGGACGCACGAAATCGTCGCCTGCAACGTTGGAGTTGGTCAGCGCTTGCACGGTGGCCGCACGTTCTTCCGCCGAAATGCCCGTGGTCAGCCCTTGTTTGTAGTCGATGGAGATCGTGAACGCAGTGCTCATCGGTGCGTCGTTTCTGGCAACCATGGGATCTAGGTGCAGCCTGCGCGCTCGGTCCTCCAAGACCGGGGCGCAAAGGATGCCGCTGGTGTGGCGAATCATGAACGCCACTTTCTCCGGGGTGGCCTTGGCCGCGGCCATAATGAGATCGCCTTCGTTTTCGCGATCGTCATCGTCTACCACAACCACCATTTCGCCGTTAGCGATTGCGGTCAAGGCATCCTCAACCGTATCGAACTGCGCCATGCGCCAACTTCCCCAGTACAGATAAGCAGAAGCCTACCACGATAGCGCTTCTGCTAAATCGCGTCGGCGCTGCCAAGAGCCTCTATCGCCGCGTCATCCAACCCGGCAAGCTCCCGCAAAACCGCGTGCGTGTGAGCGCCTAGTTCCGCGACATCGGTGAGTGCGGGTGGCTCAACGCCTTTAAAACGCAAGGGCGTTTGGAAAAGCACTATCTGTCCCAGGGTCGGGTGAGAACGCCATTGCAGCGTGCCTCGCTCGTGCATGTGCGGGTCGTTGACCACGTCCTCCAGCGATTGCACCGACGCACAGATGACGTTGTGTTTTTGCAGTACTCGAAAAATCTCGTCCCGAGAAAGCTCTCGAGTCCAACTTTCCACCTCGGCATCGACCGCGTCCATGTTGGTGGCACGGCTGGCCATGTCGGCAAACTCGGAGCGCTGCAAGAGTTCCGGACGCTGCATGGCTTCGACCAAATTCTGCCAGTGCCCTTCGCGGATACAGATCATCGCGACATGACCGTCGGCCGCCTGATAAACGTTATATGGTGCAAGACTCAAACCCGGATGCCGGCTGCCGCGTCGCGGGCCTTGTACACCGCCTGCGTGAAAATACGCACCCAGAGCCGTAGCCAACGTGGGGAAGACCGTGTCCTGCATCGAGATATCGACGACGGCTCCCTCTCCGGTCGTCTGCCGCTGATACAGCGCGGTGACGATCGCGCCGTAAAGATGTACACCCCCTAAAAAATCGCACAGCGCAGCGCCAGTCTTGGTCGGCGGGCTGCCTTCCTGCCCGGTGATGCTCATGATGCCGCTCATGGCTTGAATGGTGATGTCCATACCGAGGTAGTTCCGGTGCGGCCCGGTCGCACCGTAGCCGGTACCCGCCGCATAGATGAGCCGTGGATTTTCCTTCAACAACGCGGCACTGCCGATGCCGTACCGGTCCATGGTGCCGGGTGCAAAATTCTCAAGCAGCACATCGGCTGATAGAACCAGCCGTCTTAGAAGCTTCTGAGCCTCTTCCGACTTGATGTTGAGGGTGATGCACTCTTTGTTGGAGTTGAGCAAAGCAAATGCGTAGCTAGCCGCCGACGCCCTGCCCCGGCTTCTCAGCGCCTCCCCAACCGGCGATTCGACCTTGATGACCCGAGCCCCCGCTTGCGCCAGCAAGAATCCGCAATACGGACCATTGTAAATCTGCCCAAAATCAAGAACCGTTATGCCTTCTAGGGGCTGTTCCATGACACCACTCACCGCCGATACAGATCGACAACTTAGCGGAAATCACGTCAGACGGGCAATCGATGAAGGCAAAAAAAAGCCCACCCAAATCGGGCGGGCCTCCAAAAACGGAGTTAGCGAGCCCAGATGGGCCCAAACATTAGGGATAAACATGACTATTAAGGAATAGTCGTTGTGTTAGTCGCTTCAAGGTCCTGAAAAGTTCTTTCCAACGCGAAAATGTTCAACAAACCATGTGACGTCGCGCCAGGGACGGCGGGTTCTGCGCTCCTTGATTCGTCGATGGGTTTTTTGCACTATCCGCGCCCTCCACCACTTCACGAGCACCCGTAGTTCAACTGGGCCCGAGCCGGTCGGGTGTAGCCCGAGGCGAAACGGTGTTTCGCCAGGCGCGTGACGACGTCGACTCGGATACGAGTCGAGGCCACGGATGGCCGGGCCGGTGCTTGGTTGCTCGGTGACGTCGCGCCAGGGACGGCGGGTTCTGCGCTCCTTGATTCGTCGATGGGTTTTTTGCACTATCCGCGCCCTCCGCCACTTCACGAGCACCCGTAGTTCAACTGGATAGAGCATCGGCCTTCGAAGCCGAGAGTTGTAGGTTCGAATCCTACCGGGTGCGCCAACCCAAAAATGGAGCCAATAGGCTCCATTTTCAGTTGCGTGACCGGCGATTCGAACTCCAAGATTCAACAAAACGGCAGGATCCGATTCGAAGAGTCGACGCCGTTCTTGGACGTCGGAGCATAGCGACAATGCACGCAGGCCAAGCACCCGGGTGAGTCAATGCTACCGGACACTCGCGTTACCGTATTTGCTTCTTATTCTTTCCTTCGACTTCATGTGGAACCCGAATCCAGGCATCTACTGGATGGAAGTGCGTCGCTTCACGGGAGAATGGATGGCTCAAGCGCGCATCATCGTCGAGCCCTAGCGTTTCGATTTAGAAAGCCGGGTTAGCGCTGCTGTAATCCCGCTTGTTCCAGGCGCCACAACAACACGTCGAGTCGATCCTGACCGAAAAACGGCTCACCGTTGAAGGCACAGGTCGGCACGCCCCAATGACCGACCGCTGCGTGATCCTCTTGGTTCTGTTCGATCATCCCAGTCAACCGGTCAGCATCGGCCCGAGCGATGGAATCGAGCTCGGCAAGATCGAGGTCCGCGCGTGCAGCCGCGTCGGCAAGGTGAGCGTCTTCGTGCCAGTTCTTGGTGCCGCTCCAGAGCAGGCTCGACACCTCGTTGGCAAATCGAATGCCCCGACCACGTTCTTCGGCGAGCACTCCAAGGCGCGTCAGCCGATGAATGTAGGGCTGTTCTGCCGGAAACTTCGGCGGCGCGCTTCCCGGCTCGGTCACCACCGGATCCGGGTCGGGCCAGACGAATGGCAGGTCAAGATAGGCGGCAACCCTGACCATATCGAGCTGGAAGTAGTCGAACCACTGAGGATGCAAGTTGCTGAAAAACTCAGGCGTACGGATCGCGATTGGGTAAACGGGCCGAAAGCGCACCTCTAGGTCATATGCCTCGGCCCATTCAACCAGCCGCGGTGTCGCCAGGTACGACCAGGGACTGCGAAACGACCAAAAGACGTCGATCGACAAATCAGCCATTTTCAGACACGCAACAGCCTTCCGGGCAGGGCCCCGTCATGTTCGTTGGCGCTCAACAGAATCTCGCCATTGACTACGGTGTTTTTGATCCCGTCGGCCGTCTGCTTCAAACGTCTCGCACCTGCAGGCAGGTCGTACACCACCTCCGGTAGCCGCGCCCCCACGGTATTCGGATCGAACACCACAAGATCCGCCGCCATGCCTGTTCGGAGCAATCCGCGATCGTGAAGGCCCCACAGGGTCGCCGTGTTGTAGGTGATCTGGCGAATCGCCTCTTCCAACGTCAATGCTTCCTTCTCGCGCACCCAATAACTCAACAGATGCGTCTGCAGCGAGCTGTCCATGATCTGAGAAACATGCGCACCCGAATCGGAGAAGGTCACCACGGAGCGTGGGTGCTTGATCATTTCCAACACGTGGTCTTGATTTTCGTTGGCAAGCGGCTGCCGGAAGAAGATGTCGAAGTCGTGTTCCAAAGCAAGATCGATCATCAGCTCAACGGGATGCACACCTTTCTGCTGGGCGAGGTCGGCCATGCTCGGCTGGTCGTAGTCCATGTTCGCCATCGGATAGACGAAATTCCAATTGGGTGGGCGTGGTTCTGCACCGACGATCTTCGGTCCTTTGTATTCGCGACTGGCCACCTCGACGAGCTTGGCCTTGAAGCCAGAATCGCGCAGTTTGGCCTTCTGCTCATCAAGTGGTAGCGCGCGCAAATCTTTCCACACATCCCACTTGTCGAAAGGTGTATTCGACTTGAACGACAACAAGACGTTCAACGCTCTCGAGTGCACCTGCACAACGATCCGCCCGCCTGCCGCCGCCGTTTCGTCCACGAGGTCGAAGTACGGACGCCACAGTTCCGGTGCGGCCCTTGCACTGAACATGCCCCAAGTTTGGATGACCCCGGATTCAACTGCCAAGTTCTTGAGCCGATCGAAGTATTCGCGAATGCGTTCCGGGTTACGGCCCGGCGTTTCACCGGCAATCTCGAAAATGCCTTTGCCGGTTTCACCCATCGCGTTGACGATGGCGCGCACCTCATTCCATTCCGCTAGACGGCTCGCGACCGGTTGGTCATCGGGCGTGACGTGATTTCGCGTACGCGACGTGGAAAAACCAATAGCGCCAGCACGGACTGCTTCCTGCACCGCCTTTTGCATGGTTTTCACGTCGTCTTCAGTTGCTGGATCTGTGAACGCCCGCTCACCCATCGTATGCGTACGCAACGCCGAGTGGCCGATGTACCCGGCATAGTTGATGCCTTTCGGGAGAGCATCTACGGCATCGAGAAACTCGGGAAACGTCTCCCAGGTCCAGTCGATACCCGCGAGCATGGCATCACGCGACAAATCCTCGGCACGCTCCAAGTTACGAAACACGAAGTCGGCATCTTCGGGCTTGCAAGGCGCCAAGGTGAACCCGCAGTTACCCATGACCACACTGGTGACGCCGTGGTAACAAGAACTGGATCCGATGGGGTCCCAAAACACTTGCGCATCCATGTGCGTGTGCCCGTCTACGAAGCCCGGCGAGACGATATGCCCTTCCGCGTCGATGGTTTGCCTCGCCCGTTCGTTCACACGTCCGATCGCGGCGATGCGACCATCCTGCACGGCGACGTCGGCGCGGTAGCGGGCCCCGCCCGAACCATCGATCACCGTGCCACCTTTAATCAGCAAATCGTAACTCATGGAATTCCTCCGCGCCTAAGCCATGCAGTTTAACACCGAACAAAGCGATTCTGATCGCGATCCTTCCGCACGCTGCCTGCCTCGAATACCTGACCGTTCATCACGATGTAGACACCGGGCGGTTGAGTCTGCGCGGCCGCAAACGCCATACCGACGTTGAAGGTCGCATCCGACTGCGCAAAACGTGCCGGCGCCAGGGCACCGGTGAGCACGATCGTCTTATCATGGATACTTTGCAGCACCTCCGCCGTTGCCGTCATCGTGTCGGTGCCGTGCGTCACGATCACGCGGTGTTCGTTTCGCGCGACAATGGTGCGGCGCACCAATTCGCGATCTTCCGGGGTGATGTCGAGGCTGTCTTTGCGTAACACCTCGACCACCTCATAGGGTTGCTCCACGTGCGCTTGCCGGAGCAGGTCCGCGACCACCGAATCTCCGACCGAGAATTCACTCGCTGCGTCGAAGTAGACCTTGTCGATGGTGCCGCCCGTGGTCACGATCAACAGAGCTTCTCGTTCAGCCACCCGCCTGCATCGCCAAACGCTGACTCTTCATGTTCACTCCCTTTCAATACTCTCGAACACCGCTTCGCAGAACGCCTCCGTACTCGCGCTACCGCCCTGATCCGGTGTGAGTTCGCCCGTTGCGAACACATGACGAACCGCACGATCGAGGTCCTTTGCCTGGTCGCGGAATCCAAGGTACTCCAACATCATCGCGGCAGAAAGCAGATTGGCGGTTGGGTTGATGATGTGAAGACCGGCAATGTCCGGCGCGGTGCCGTGCGCGGACTCGAAGTATGCGTAGTCGTCTCCGTAGCAACCACTCGCCGCCAAACCAAGGCCACCCACCAGCCCTGCCGCTGCGTCGGACAGAATGTCTCCGTACAGATTCGGCATGACGATCACATCGAACCGCCGGGGCTCGGTGATGATTCGGCAGGCAAAGTCGTCGACGATAAACGTATCGAACTCGACGTCCGGATACTCTGATGCCAGTTCCAACGCGATGTCGCGAAAGTAGCCGTCCGTTTGCGGCAACATGTTGTACTTCGACGTGCAGGTTAAGTGCTTACGGCGGCGCCGCGCCAGTTCAAAGGCAAAACGCACCACCCTTTCGGTGCCTTCGCGCGTAATGACTTTTACCGCATAGCGTCCCTCGCCAAGCTCCGCTAGCGGCTTACGAATCGTGGCGCCTCGAATATCGACGTTAGAGAGACTCGCAAGTTCGCCCTCGGCACGGACGTAGAGATCTTCCAAGTTCTCGCGCACGATGACGAGATCTACGCCCTCGGGATCGGCGAGCGGCGACTTGGCCCCGCGAAAATAGCGCGCCGGGCGGACGTTCGCGTACGTCTGTTTGCCCCACCGCAGATACATGAGCGACCCACCAGAGCTACCGCTCGTCGAACCGAAGAACGTCGTGTCGGCGTTGTCGATGGCTTCTCGACTGACCGGCGGAAACGGATGCCCAAACTCTTGCTTTGCCGGTTCACCAACGATCGGGTAGGTCCATTCAATGGGCAGACCCATTGACTTGATGACTTCGATCGTCGGTCGCACGGCTTCGGGCGCCGCATCATCGCCCTCGATCACGGCTACCCGTTTCGTGGCTTTTTCTGTTGCCATCGACCCTCCCTTCACCTCGCCCACGCGTTTAGGTAGCCTAACCTCACCACGTTAGCGATGAGAAGGGCAATATGCGAATCAGTTCATGGATAGTGGCGCTTTACGCATCGATGTTGAACGTCCGCCTCAAAGGCCTTCTGGTCAACTAACCGCTCGTTACGTCATGCAACTTCATTGGACGCGCCATCCGGGGACCGGTCCGCCTTTATTGTTGGTCCACGGATTTTTAATGGGACCCTCGCAATGGTTGAAAAATCTCGATGCGTTGGGTGAGGTGTGCCAACCCATCGTCGTCGACCTATGGGGACACGGGCACTCGCCTGCCCCGGAGCAAGCCGAACCCTATCGGCCCGCGGCCTACGTCGACGCATTCGAGTCCATCCGCAAACAACTCGAGGCCGATACCTGGTTCTTGTGCGGATACTCTCTGGGCGCGGGTCTCACCATTCGCTACGCGTTGACCCATCCAGAGCGGGTGCTGGGTCATGCCTTCACGAACTCGACATCCGGTTTCGCCGGGGTGAAGCAGGTAGAGGTCTGGGAGAAAACCGCGGCAGAGGGCGCGGCTCGCATCCTCGAGGGCGGACGCCCTGCAATCGAGCGTATTCCGGTGCATCCAAGGTTTGCCAAACGGTTGGATTCGGACATCTACGATGCCATGCTGATGGATGCCGAACTGCTCGCACCCCTCGGTATCGCCAACACCGTGCGTTACACGACACCTCGGGTATCCGTTCGAGAAGACGTCAATAGCAACGAACGACCCGCCCTACTCCTGAACGGACAGCGGGAAAAACGTTTTCAGCCGATGCGCGAATTCATCGCCAACGCTATGGCGAACGTTGCCATCGTCGACCTAGACGCCGGCCACGGCGTCAACATGGAAGCACACGCACATTTCAATCGAGCGCTCACCGAGTTCATCACGCAATGCCGCACATCGTAGACATACTGATCGAGGAACGCGCTCAAAGGCTCATGCAGGTTAGACCTGTTTGGTGGGCGGTGCGAACGCTGTTGTATCCCCTGCTCGACTATCGACGCGCAATCGAGCTGATAGATTTCGTTCAGCCGATGAGCGGGCTCGAGATCTTTCGCCACCTGAGCAAAAAACTCCGGTTGAAGGTCGCGGTCTCGGGTGCCGAGAATATTCCCAGACAAGGACGGGCAATCTTGACGCCCAACCACCCGGCAGGCATCGCGGACGGTATTGCGGTATTCGACGCCGTCAAAGACGTCCGTGAAGATGTCGTGTTCTTCGCAAACCGCGACGCGGTTCGCGCAGCACCCACCCTGACGGACATGATCATACCGGTCGAGTGGGTCGATGCACGGCGGGATCACACGCGCAACAAGGAAACCGTACGCCATTTGGTGCGCGCCTTTCGCGATCAAAAACTGGTGGTCATGTTCCCGTCGGGCCGGCTTGCAAGACCAACGCTCAAAGGTCTGGTCGAACGCGAATGGACGACGACGGCCGTCAACCTGGCGCAAAAATACGCTTGCCCCATCGTCCCGATGCATATCGTCGCGCGCAACTCATTCTTGTACTACCTGCTGTACGCAATCAACACCGAGCTCAAGGACATGACACTCTTTCGAGAGCTATTGAATAGGCAAGGCAAACACTATCGCATTCAGATCGGCAAAAGCATAGAACCACTGGGTGATGCCATTGAATTGACGACTGCCATCCGTGCTTTCGTTGTAGAAGAGATGCCGCACGGGGCTCGCGCGTTTCAGGCACTCTCGAACGGGTAGACCAACTTTAGTTTCTCATCCCCGCAACTTGCGACAACTTCAAGCGGCTCGGACGCCTGCTTGACCGTGACGCTCACCGACGAACTTTTGCCCGCAAAGGTTACGGTGGCTCTCGATTCGTCGCCATCGACGTGCAATAGCCGAAGATCCGCCAGAGCTGCAATCACTTCTGCGGCTTGTACGTGTTTGGGATAACAAGATCTCCCACGTATATAGTCACTTAACATCTGTCCGGTTTCCACCGCGTCGACAAACGACTCGACGGTTTCCGTCACCACGCGTCCATACAGAACACCTTGTGGCAACGTGAGCACGTTGGGCGCAAACCGATGACCGCCTAAGTGTGTGGTTTGCCAGACACGCGCACCCACAACCTCTCGAAGTTTCGCATAGGTGAGCAAACCAAACCGGGCACAACACCGATCGCGTTGACCGTTGGTGCAAACAAAATACTGCGGATCTTCGATGACGCGCCCCTGTCGAGGGTCAGCAACGAGTTCATCGATTCCGGTCGTCGTGAGATCCGCATAGCCCTCGGTGCCCGCCCCAAACTCGCGCAACAGGCCCCCACGCACCTCATCTTGGTGGTAGAGCAACAATCGCGTATCCGGTCGATCGATCTCCGGCTGCCGGACCATCTGGGGACGCACCTTGAGTCCTTGCGCTTCCAGTTTGGCGATGCCGTCGGCCAACCAAGCCTTGACCTTCGGATTCAGCTCGTTGTGCTTGATCGCCTTGGCTTGCCAGGCAGGTCGATACTCCAGCAGCACCCAGACATCGACCACGTCCGCGGTACCCAACAGGGGTTCCGCGCTATTCAGCTCGCTGCAGTAGGCTCGTTCACTCATGAGACTGATTGAACCAGAAATCGCGCTTGCGCGCGCGGGCCCGTGTCGCTAGCGTTGTGCAGACCATTCGTAGGCTACCGGAGGGGAGGTTGAGACGATGTCGGCGACCATGAGGCTCGCCCAGCGCATTGCGGGCGCGAGATTCGACGAAATACCCGCGAACGCCGTCGAGGTAGGCAAACAAGCACTGATGGATTTCATCGGGGTCACCGTGGCCGGCGCTCACGAGCCCTTGGCCAACATTCTGGTCGACGAGGCAGAGCACGAGGGCGGTCACCCACAGGCACAACTGATTGGCCGGGCCACCAAGGCGACGGCGAGCCAGGCCGCCTTGATCAACGGCTCCGCAGGGCACGCCCACGACTACGACGACGTACACAACGCCATGTCCGGCCACCCGACCGTGCCGGTCGCGCCTACCGCGCTGGCCCTCGCTGAGTGTCTCGGCAAAAGCGGTCGGGATCTCATTACCGCGTTCTGCGCGGGCGTGGACGCCGAGTGCATCTTGGGCCGTTACGCGGGTCCCGCGCACTACGCACGTGGGTGGCATGCGACCGGAACGCTCGGTTCTTTTGGTGCCGCGGCCGCCGCCGCGCACCTCAAAGGTCTCGATGCAGAGACCACCGCACGCGCACTCGGTATCGCGGGTACCCAAGCCGCGGGTCTGAAATCTCAATTCGGCACGATGTGTAAACCGCTGCACGCTGGGCACGCCGCAGCCACCGGCCTGCAAGCAGCCAACCTTGCCGCTCGCGGTTTTACCAGCCGCAGCGATATTCTCGAAACCGAGCAAGGCTTCATGGCAACTCAGAGCGAATCCGCTGACCTCGCGCGCTTCGACAGCGCGCTGGCGAAGCAAGCCTTTACCCAGGACATCTGTTTCAAGTACCACGCAGCCTGCTACCTCACCCACTCCTCGATCGAGGCCACGAACAACCTCTGCAGCAAGAACGCCTTCGACCCCAACGACATCGTCGCCGTCGACATCGAAGTGGACGAAGGTCATCTACGGGTGTGCAACATTCAAGAGCCGCAAACGGGGTTGGAGGCAAAATTCAGCCTTCGCTTCACCGCCGCGATGGCGCTCGCGGGAATCGATACGTCGAGCATCGAAATCTATACCGACGAGCTCACCCGGGATCCGACTTTGGTCGGGTTCCGTGACAAGGTAACGGTCTCCGCTCACGAGGCGCGCAACCCCGACAGCATCGTCACAATTCGCACCAAGGACGGCGCCGACCACGTTGATGCGTTCAACGTCGCCATCCCAATGACCGACCTGGATGCGCAATGGCAGAAGCTCGAAACCAAGTTTCATGCGTTGGTGGATCCGCGTTTAGGCACTAGGCAGGCACAAGCCATCGTGGCGGCCTGTCATGCCCTCGAGGACATGGATGAGCTGAACGAATTTTTTCCCGAGTTGGCGGAACACTAACGTGGCCGAAAGCGACTTTCGCGACCGTGCGGTGCTGATGAAAAAAGGTAACCGCTTCGAGGACATGACGCCGGATCGAGTGTTCGAACACCACTGGGGGCGAACGCTGACCGACGGCGACAATGCGGCCTTCACCACGCAAACCCTGTCGTTCTGCCCGCTTTACTTCAACGAACCGTATGCGCAATCCATGGGGCATCGAACGACAGTCGTCAATCCGCTGCTGGTGTTCAATACCGTGTTCGGCCTGTCGGTGGAAGACCTGAGTGAAGGCGGCGGTCCGTTTCTCGGCGTCGAAGATTGCCGCTTTTTAACGCCTGTCTATCCCGGCGATACGCTGACCGCCCGCAGCACCGTGATGAACGCCCGAGAATCTAAGGGCCAGCCGAAATTCGGCATCGTCACCTGGCATACCGAGGGGTTCAACCAATCGGGTGACAAGGTCATCGAGTTCCACCGCACCAATCTCGTACGCAAGGCCAAGGGGGGCAGCTAGCTGTGGCATTGACCGGAGACGCCAACTACTTTGAAAACTTCGAAGTCGGCCAAGTGCTGAAGCACGCACGCGGCAAGACCATGTGCGAGCAGGACAACGTCGGCATCACCCTGCAAGTGCTCAACACAGCCGAGGCGCACTTCAACGAAGACGTCATGCAAAAGAACCCCATGGGTCGCGATGGTTGGAATTCGCGCCTGCAATTCGGCGGTGTCACGATCTCGATGATCATCGGCCTCACCATGCAGGACACCGGCGAAAACGCGGTGCGGGAAATGAAGCTCGACAAGATTCGTTTGAAAGCGCCGGTTTTTCACGGCGATACCCTGTATGCATACAGCGAAGTGTTGGACAAACAAGACAGCGGCGGCGACGCCGGTATCGTCGTGTTCAAACACTACGGCGTAAACCAAAAAGACCAGGTGGTGTTCGAAGGCGAACGTACCGTACTGATCAAAAAACAGCCTTCGGCGAGAGGAGAGTCATGAGTACGCAACCTAAACGCGCGCGCCGCTGCCAGCTATCGGTGCCGGGTAGCTCCGAAAAGATGATGACCAAGTCGGCCGGGCTCGACCTAGACCATGTGTTCCTGGACCTCGAAGACGCCGTGGCGCCCAACGCCAAACCGGCGGCGCGCGGCATGATCGTAGATGCGTTGAATAGTCTCGACTGGCAACCGCGCACGGTATGCGTGCGCATCAATGACGTGGAAACCGAGTGGTGCCACGACGACATCATCGAGGTCGTCACCGGCGCCGGCGCCAAGCTCGACACGATCATGCTCACCAAGGCCAAGAGCGCGGCGGATGTGATGTTCGTACACCTGATGCTCGACCAACTCGAGCAGAAACTGAAACTCGACAAGCGCATCGGCATCGAGTGCCTCATCGAAGAGGTGGAAGGCATGATGAACGTCGAAGAGATCGCGGCTTGTTCAGATCGCCTCGAATGCCTGGTATTCGGCATGGGCGATTACTCCGCGAGCCAACAGATTCAGATCGGCTCGGTCGGGGCGTCTGGTGGGTACCCGCCAGACCTCTGGCATTACCCGCGCTACAAGATGACGATCGCCTGTCGCGCCAACGATATCGACCCGGTCGACGGTCCCTATGCGAACTTCAGGAATCCCGAGGGTTATCAAAAAGAAGCGGAACGCGCCCACGTGCTCGGCATGGTGGGCAAGTGGGCCATTCACCCGAGCCAGATCGAGATGGCCAATCAGGTGTTCACGCCCAACGAAGAAGCGTTGGCCACAGCGCATAGCCAAAAAGCCGCTTACGCCGAGGCTTTGGAACAGGGACTTGGCGCGATCAACGTCGATGGGGTCATGGTCGACGCCGCGAGCATCCGCATCGTGCAAAACCTGATCGATCGCGCCGATCTCATCGGATCGTAAGCAATGACGGGCCACTACCTCACCGACGAACGGCGCATGATTCAAGATGTCGCCCGAGAGTTTACGAAGAACGAAGTGTTGCCGGTGGCCAACGAGCTGGATCCCATCCAGGGCGAGATTCCCATGGAGCTGCGCAAGAAAATGGGCGAGATGGGTTATTTCGGCATTCAGATGTCCGAAGAGCACGGCGGCATGGGATTGGGCGTCTTCGAGTACTGCCTGATCGCCGAAGAGCTCGCGCGCGGCTGGATGAGCGTTGCCAGCATCATCGCGCGGGCCAGTTCGCTCATGAACGTCGGCGGCTGGCCCGAAGCCAAACGCCGAGAGCTAACGGCCAAAGCAGCACAAGGCGAATATCTGGCGGCGGTTTCGCTCTCGGAGCCAAACGTCGGATCCGATCTTGCCTCGGTGAGCTGCCGCGCCGTGCTCGATGGGGACGACTGGGTTATAACCGGCAACAAGTATTGGTGCACGTTCGCCGATGGTGCCGACTACATCCAGCTGCTCGCCCGAGTGGAAGGCATGGATGATCCAAAGCTCAACGGCCTGAAGAACTTCATTATCGAGAAGCCACGCGGCGAGTTGCCCGAAGGTTGCGCCGGTTCGCCGATTCCAAAGATCGGCTACTTCGGCTGGAACACCTTCGAACTCGCCTTTGACGGGTGTCGGATTCCGAAGGAAAACATCATCACCGGTGGCACCGGCGACGGCTTCAAGAACACGGTGAACTGGCTCAACGTCGCCCGCGCGCACACCGCGGCACGCGCCATCGGTTTGGCACGCGGCGCATTGGAAGATGCCATGCAATACGCCCACGAGCGCGTGCAGTTCGGCGTGCCGATTGCCGATTTCCAAGAAACGCGTTTCAAGATCGCGCGCATGGCGAGCGAGGTGGAAGCCGCCCGCCAGCTGATGTATCACGTGGCAACGTTGATGGACACCGGCGTGAAGGCCGATCGCGAGGCCGCGATGGTCAAGTGGTATGCCAGCGAGATGGCCGAGCGGGTTACCTCGGATGGGCTGCAGATACTCGGTGGCGCTGGCTACACCAAGCTACACCCCATGGAACGCTACTGGCGCGATGCTCGCTTGACCAAGATCTTCGAAGGCACCAGCGAAATACAGTTACGCATCATCTCGGATCGATTGTTGGGCAAACCGACACAACGCGCCAACGCTTAGCGTCGAGCCTAGGGCGACGCAACCGGGCGCATGGCACAGGCAGAAGCGGCAGCCGCGTTTCATCGTTGCACCAGCCAACCGCGCTTGAGAGACTACAACCGTTGTTGCGGTACGAGGGAACGATGTCTGACTTACCAAACACGCTCGGCGAGCTGAAGTCCTCCGGTTATCAGCCCCTCCCCGTCAAAGCAGAACTACGCAAGAACCTCATCGCCAAACTGCGCACCGGTGAACGCTTATTCCCCGGCATTGTCGGTTTCGAGGACAGCGTCATTCCGCAAATCGTCAACGCACTACTCGCCAGTCAGGACATCATCTTCTTGGGCGAGCGCGGTCAAGCCAAATCGCGCATCGTCAGAAGTTTGACGCAGCTTCTGGATGAATGGACGCCGACGTTGGCAGGTACCGAAATTCCAGAGGACCCCTACCGCCCTATCAGTGCCCAGGGCAAGGCCATTATCGAAGAACGTGGCGACCAAGCCGAACTTCGATGGTTGAACCGCGAGGATCGCTATGGCGAGAAACTGGCGACCCCCGACATCACGATCGCCGATCTTATCGGCGAGGTGGATCCGATCAAGGTGGCGGAAGGTCGCTATCTGGCCGATGAATTCACGCTGCACTTTGGCTTGGTACCACGGCTGAACCGCGGCATTTTCGCGATCAACGAACTGCCGGATCTCGCCGAACGCATTCAAGTAGGCCTCTTGAATCTGCTGGAAGAACGCGACATACAGATCCGCGGCCACAAGGTGCGCCTGCCGCTGGACGTGTTCATCGTGGCGACCGCCAACCCCGAGGATTACACCAACCGCGGTCGGATCATCACACCGTTGAAAGATCGCTACGGCGCACAGATACGCACGCACTATCCCGAGACGATCGAACAAGAAATGCAAATCATGGAGCAGGAAGCCGAGGTGCTCGACATGGGCGACTATCGGGTCGAAGTACCCGGTTTCATGAAAGAGATCATCGCCGAGATCACCCACCATGCGCGTAAATCTCCAGACATCAATCAACGCTCGGGCGTATCGGTGCGCGCGTCGATTTCCGACTACGAGGCGCTTGTCGCCAACGCTTTCCGACGTGCGCTTTCTCTTGACGAATCCGAAGTGGTACCCCGCGTCTCCGACCTGCCGTTCATCATGCCCAGTTTCCAAGGCAAGGTAGAGTTCGAGGCCATGGAAGAAGGCCAGGAAGACAAGATCAGCAACCGAATCGTTCAGGGCGCGGTCAAAAGCGTGTTTGACCGCCACTACGATGTTAACGATCTCGAATCCGTCGCCTACACCTTCAATGAAGGGTTGACCGTGGAAACCGGCGAAGCAATGCGTGCTGCCGATTACCGGAACATCGTCGAGAAGGTACCTGGACTCGGGGATGTATTTCGAGACGAGACCGAAGGCATGCGCGCCGCCATCATCGAATTCATTCTCGAAGGATTGCATTTACACAAGCTCCTCAACAAGTACTCCGACTCCGGCCGATCTACGTTCACCGGATCATGAGACACTTTCCCAAACAGCATCGGTTCTCGGTCTGGGACGGCAGCCAGCAACTGGGGTTGGATCCGGACGAGATCATCGGCGCCATCGCCGACGACCTTATCGAGTACGGAGACCTACGCTGGGCCATGCGCAACCTCGTTTCCAAAGGCATGCAGATCCCTCAAGGCGGGTATTTGCAAGGATTGCGCGACATGTTGAAGGCATTGCGTGACAAGAAACGCGAACGACTCGAGCGTTACGACCTTTCGAGCATCTTCGATGGTTTTCGCGAGCAGCTCATTGAAATTCTTCGCATGGAACGAGAACGTATTGATGAGTGGTTGAGCAAAGACCCTGAGCAATCGGGTAATTTCAGCGACGACGTATTGAAGAGCGTCGCCGAACGCAATCAACAATCCTTAGACGAGTTGCCGGATGACACGGCGGGGCAAATCAAGCAACTCGAGAAGTATGAATTTCTGAATCCCGAGGCGCAGAAGAAGTTCCTGGAACTTCTGAACGAGTTGCGCCGCGCGATGACCAATACGTTCTTCAAAGACATAGAGAACATGGTCAATAACATGTCCGCAGGCGACGTCGAGCGCATGAAGGACATGTTGAAAGCGTTGAACGAAATGCTGGTGAAGCAGATCGCGGGCGAGGATCCGGGGTTCGATGATTTCATGAAAGAGTTCGGCGATATGTTCGGCGACAACCCGCCGCAGTCCCTCGATGAACTCTTGGAACAGATGCGCCAGCAGATGCAAGCCGCCCAGTCCCTAGTGAACTCCATGTCTGCAGAGCAACGTCAACAACTGCAGGCGTTGATGCAAAACCGTTTTGGTGATCCGGAACTCGACTCTGAGCTCAGAAAGCTCGCCCAGAAAATGGATTTCCTCAATCCGATGGGGTCGCAGTACCGTTTCAGCGGCAACGAGCAACTCGACCTCGAGGCGGCCATGCAGCTCATGAACGAGATGCAAGACCTGGATCAGTTGATCAATCAGGTTCAAGAAGCGGAACGGGGCGGCGATATGGATCGCATCGATCGCGACCTGTTGCAAGACCTGATGGGCGATGATGCCGCCGAAAACCTGGACGACCTCAAAGAACTGTTGGACGCACTCGAGAAGGCCGGCTACATCCGCTCGACGAATGACAATCGTTGGGAACTGACACCTCGCGGTTCGCGCATGATCGGTCAAAAGGCACTTGGGGAAATCTATCAGCGCTTGAAAAACCAGGCACTCGGCAATCATGCCGTGCCCGAGGAAGGGCGATTCGGGGAACGGCTTGAACAAACCAAGAGCTACGAGTTCGGTGACCCGTTTCATCTGCATATGGCGCGCACTATCCGCAATGCCATCGACCGCAACGGGCCCGGCACGCCGATCTCGCTGGAACCAAGCGACTTCGAAATATATCGCAGCGAACTCATTACCTCGACGGCAACTGCCATGCTCGTCGATTTGTCCTGGTCGATGGCGCTACGCGGTTCGTTCCAGGCCGCCAAGAAGGTAGCGCTCGCACTGCACAACCTGATCACGTCCCAGTATCCGAAAGACAGCTTCTACATCATCGGCTTTGCCGCTTACGCAAAGGAGCTCAAACCTCACGACCTGCCCTTCCTGCAATGGGACGAATACGTCCTCGGCACGAACATGCAGCATGCCTTGCTGCTCGCCGAGAAACTTCTCGCCAAACACCCAGGCGGCAGCAAGCAGATCATCATGATCTCGGACGGCGAACCCACCGCGCACCTCGAGAACGGACAAGCTCAGTTCGCGTACCCGCCCACCGCGGAAACCATTCGCGCGACCTACCGCGCGGTCAAGCACTGCACCGCAAAAGGTATCGCCATCAACACCTTCATGTTGGATACCAGTTACTACCTCAAGGCTTTTATGGACGAGATTGCGAAGATCAACGGCGGTCGTGTGTTCTACACCTCACCGGAGAAGCTCGGCGAGTACATCCTGGTCGATTACGTACAGCACAAACGTAAGAAGCTCGCCCGCAGGGCTTAGGAATCGCGGCTAAAGCCGCTCCTACCCGGCCGGATCTGTAAACCAAAACTAGGTAGGAGCGGCTT
>JAPUIA010000046.1 GCA_027297435.1 Gammaproteobacteria bacterium
GCAAGCTCGCTGTGGGTCAGCACGAGCGCAGGCTGCACTTCTTCGAGCATCTGGGCGATCAGCTCTGGTGGGTGCGTCGGGTCTATCGGCACATACACCCCACCGGCTTTGAAGATGCTGCATATCGCAACCAACGGCTGAAGCGAAGGCAACAGGCAAACGCCTACCGCTGTTCCGGGCTCGACACCCGAAGCCATCAGGTGATGGGCCAGTTGGTTACTGCGCGCTCCAAGCTCGCGATAAGTGAGTTGCTTGTCTTCATGGTAGCAGGCTACGGAGTCAGGCACCTTTGCGACCTGGCGCTCGAACAGCACATGGACGGGGACAGGTAGGTAGCCCTCGGGCTCTGCGGGCCCGGTGCGCTTCACAAGCTTCAACTCACGGTCCCCAAGCAGAGGCAGTTCCTCGATTGGCTGCTGGGTTTGCTCGCGGACCGCTCGCAACAGTCGGCCGAAATTCTCAGCGAAGCGCTCGACGCTCTCAGCGGAAAGCAGTTCGGCGTTGTACACAAGTTGCGGCGTGTGCCCTAACGCGGCTACCAGTCTTAGATCGTGATCCCATATCTCGTCGCCGTTCACTTCGGACGCAAGGTCGAGCCCAACATTGGGTCGAGCATCCGGCGTGTCGCCGGTAGCCGGATCACTGGAGACCTCCATTGCCTCGCTCACGCGAGCGACCAGCTTGGAGGCTGTTTCGGCACCTGGATCGGTGACCCTCATGACCCGCCAGCCACCACTGTTGTCGGTTCGCCAGTGCAAGATGATGTCGGACTGTTGGCTGTAGCGGTAAAGCAAGCCGAGCCACGCCGCAACCAGCGTCTCGCGCTCCTCGTCGGTGCGAGGCGGTTGTAGACCGATGCAGGGTGTTGCCGCTATATGGTAGCCACTCGTGCTGGATCGCTCTTGATCCAGCGGCAGTCTCACTAGGGTATCAACCAAAGCCGGCACCCCTTCCGAAAGCTCCGTCGCCGCGTTCGCAAACGGATCGATCACCGTTTCTCCACGGTCTGAGCCATAGGCCATCTGACCGCTGGGAGAGTCTCCCATTGAACGTGTTTGGTGTAGTCCATGAAAATTCGTTTGCACGGAACGTCACTCGCCAACACATGCTCCGTCCAATCAGACGCCTGCGGACGTGTTGGTGAACAGGCCTTACCCTCGCGCATATAAAAGTCTATTCCGGAGGCAAACTCGCGATCCGATCCACGTTTCCGATGGCTCAAATTGGGAAATTGAACGGGAAGCTGATGCTCAAGAAGTTCCAGAGAACGATTCCTCGAGATGTGGAATCATTCAGCCAATCCTTATCCCGTATGACTCGTGTCAAACAACGATATCCTAGCACTATCGATGCTTAGCATATGTAATGAAATGTAGTAGCTATCGATGGTTCTACCCCTGTTCGCGATGCTGCTCACGGCTCGTAATGCAGGACTTGTTAGGCCCTGTCATAGGTCTGTCGCTCCTGTGGCGTGGTTGCTGGAATTGGCCTGATCGTCTAACTGGATTTCACGTTCTTTTTTTGACTAAATCCCAATGTGTTGCACTTGTAACATTAAGTTGAATCTAGACAATTCCTATGCCAAACGATCGAGTAACCTAGGGACAAATTGCCGCGCCCAGAACACTCGATTAGAGCCCTTGATGAGCACGCGGTCCCCGGCCTGCAATCCTTCGACTAGAATCTCCAACAATTTATCATCTGCCTGTTCCTGCCACAGCCAGCGTTGATCTGGCGTTAGCGCATCGAATAAGGCCCGCATGTGTCTCCCGACCGCAATGACACGTTGAATGTGGGCACAACGTGTGACGAGATCTGCGTGATATGCCTCGGCGTCTTCCCCAAGTTCCAGCATCTCGCCCAAAACGGCAATTGTCCGTCCTCGTTGGTTCTCGAGTTCGGTCAGAGCCGCTTGCATGCTGGCTGGATTGGCGTTGTAGCTGTCGTCGATGATCGTGATGCCCCCAATCTCGACGACGTTGCCGCGGCCCCGGGGCACGAGGTCGTCCGGCAGGTCTAGAGCGGATTTCAGGTCCTTGCCGAGCACCTCAAGAACCGTGATTACCGCTGCCAAGGACTGCGCCCGGTGACGCCCACCACCCGGTATGTGGGCTGTTAGGGTATCCCCAGAAATCCGATATTGGGCAACATGACCCTCGACTGAGCAAAGTTGACACAGATTGGTTGACGCCTCACCGAACGTCTCCACGTGGAGACCGGCTGGTAGCCCACTGCGTCCGATCGATTCTTCAAGTATCAGATGACCTTTATCTCTTAATCCATTGTAAATACTTATCTTTTCAGATCGAAGCTCATCGAGATTCTCGAAGTACTCCACATGCGCGGGATGCACGTTCAACACCACGGCCACGTCCGCTTCGACCAGCTTTGAGAGCGCCGCGATCTCTCCGGGATGACTTGTGCCGATCTCGTATACGGCCGCAGTCACCTCTCTTGGCGTGAGCGCAAGTGACAACGGGACACCTAGGTGATTGTTTAGGCTGCCTTCGGTCGCAAACGCATCCAGCGATTGCGCCAGCAGGCTTTTCATCGTGGTCTTGCCACTGCTACCTGTAATCGCTACCACGTCAGCATCGAGCGCTTGACGGCGCGCACGTCCGAGTGCCCAGAGACCGTCCAGCGTGTCTGGCACCTGTAGCATGGGTAGTTTGCAGTCGACGGAACGGTGTACCAGCGCCCCTGCCGCGCCCCGCTCCGCCGCCATGGCGACAAAGTCGTGGCCATCTCGATCCGAACGATTACTCGCGTTGAAACGTAGGCCGGGATCACCCGGGAGGGCGATGAACAGGTCTCCAGGCTCAGCCAGTCTAGAATCGATGACGATGCGGTTGATGTCGGGACCTTCGCGTTCCGGCAAGCCGAGCGCACGGCACAGTTCCGGCCATTTCCAGAGGGCTGCGGAAGGGCTAGAAGCCATTAGCAGGTTATCGGAATCAGTCAACGTTTCGACAAGGCCTCGGCTCGCTCCCGCAGCACGAATTTCTGCACCTTGCCGGTAGACGTCTTCGGCAACTCACCGAACACGACGTGCTTCGGAGTCTTGAAGCGGGCGAGATGTTCTCGGCAATAGTCGATCACCGCATCGACCGTCAACGTTGCTTCCGGCCGCAGGGTGACGAACGCGCAAGGCACCTCGCCCCACTTCGCGTCGGTCTTTGCAACCACGGCGGCCTCCAGAATGGCTGGGTGATTGAACAAGGCGTCCTCCACCTCGATGCTGGAGATGTTCTCGCCGCCAGAAATAATGATGTCTTTGGAGCGATCTTTGATCTGGATGTAGCCGTCCGGGTGCCAGGTGGCAAGATCGCCGCTGTGAAACCACTCTCCGGCGAAGGCTTCATCCGTGGCGGTTGGGTTCTTCAAGTAGCCTTTCATGACGTTGTTGCCCCGCATGAACACCTCGCCCATGGTCGCGCCGTCCTGGGGAACCGGTTCGAGCGTGTCGGGATCGGCCACCATGAGCCCTTCCAGCATCTGGCCGCGTACCCCTTGCCGGGCTTTGAGGGCCGCGCGGGCGGATGCGTCTTCATCACCCCATAAGTCCGCCTGCCAGGCACACAAGGTCACCGGCCCATAGGTTTCCGTCAGGCCATAGACGTGCGTCACTTCCATACCAAGGGCTTCCATGCCCTCGATAATCGCGACCGGAGGCGCCGCGCCCGCCGTCATCACCTTGACGTCGTGTTGTACTAATGCCTTCAGCTCCTCCGGCGCCGATAAAAGCGTATTGAGTACCACCGGCGCACCACAAAAGTGGGTCACGCGATGCTCGGCTATCGCCTCGAAGACCGCCCTATCGCGAACGGCCCGCAAGCACACCGAGGTGCCCGCGTTCACCGCCAACGTCCAAGGGAAGCACCAGCCGTTGCAATGAAACATCGGCAACGTCCACAGATACACGGGATGCTCGCCCATGTTCCAGGTCAGTGCGTTGGAAACCGCATTGAGATAGGCCCCGCGGTGATGGTACACGACCCCTTTTGGGTTACCGGTGGTACCGGAGGTGTAGTTGAGCGTGATGGCGTCCCATTCGTCCGACGGATACGCCCATGTCGCATCTGGGTCACCTTCGTCCAGCAGCGCATCGTAGGTGAGTTCGCCGACCAGTGAGCCCTCCGCGCAGGTCGGATCGTCGATGGCGATGACCAGCGGTGGATTGGCAAGCTCTGACAGCGCGGCTTCCGCCAGCGGACCGAATTCTTTGTCGACCAGAAAGGCTTTCGCTTCAGCGTGCTCGAGAATGAACCTGACCGTCGCCGCATCTAGCCGGATATTGATGGCGTTCAACACGGCGCCCGTCATCGGAATCGCAAAATGCGCCTCGAACATCTCCGGAATATTGGCTGCGAGTATGGCTACCGTATCGCCGCGGCCAATGCCCCGGCGGGTCAGGGCGCTGGCGACACAGACCGCCCGCTGGTAGCACTGTGCCCAGGTAAAGGTAAGTTCGCCGTAGCGCACGGCCAAGCGGTGAGGATAGACGTCCCGCGCCCGCAGAAAGAACGACAACGGCGAAAGTGGAGCAAAATTGGCCGCATGTCGGCACAAGTGGTCGTCGTAGAGGTGGCTCATGACCCTCATCCAGGCATCGTCCGTTGCTGGACTTCAGCACAGCAATCTCTTCACCTCAAGGACTACCTCGAGCGTGATGCGCGTGCTGTAGCGGTCGCGTCTTTCCAGGTATCCTTGGGCCATGACTGATCAAACAGTGGTCCAACGCGTTGGCGCCGGCATCACGAAGCTGCGCAACTTCGTCATGAATACGATCTTCTTGGTCGTGATGGTCGCCGTCATCGTCCTGGTCGTCGGCAGTTTTGGTGACGTACGTGTTCCTGAGAACAGTGCGTTGGTGTTGAATCCGCGGGGAGCGATGGTGGAACAGCGCAGCATCCATGACCCGTTCGACGATCTGTGGTTGATCGGCCAAAACCTGCCGGAAGCCAACATTCACGAATTGGTCCGTGCCGTCGAGCACGCCGCAACCGACGATCGCATCGAGATGATCGTGCTCGATCTAGACGAGCTGTCATGGTCTTCCAACACCCACGCCACCTACCTCGGCACCGCGCTCGACGGCTTCAAAGCCACGGGCAAACAGGTGATCGCGTTCGGCAATTATTACAGCCAAGCGCAATACAGTATCGCGACCTTTGCCGATGCCATTTACCTGCATCCGTTCGGCCAGCTCATGTTTTCTGGCTTTGGCGCGTACCAGCTGTACTTCAAGAACCTTTTCGATCGGTTCGACGTCAACGTCCACGTGTTCCGCGTCGGCGAGTACAAGGAGGCGATAGAGCCCTTTACTCGCAGCGATATGTCGCCGGCCGCCAAGGAAGCCAATCAGCAGCTTGTCGGCGGACTATGGCAAGTCTATGCCGATCTCGTCGTCGAGAACCGCGACATCGAAGCCGAAGCGTTCGACTATTACACGCACGCCTTCGACGACGCGTTGACGGCGGCCGGGGGCGACATGGCACGCGCGGCGCTCGAGCACCACTTGGTCGATGAGTTGCTCACGCCGGATCAGGCACGTACGCGCATTGCTGACACGGTGGGTTGGGACGCCGACGACCATTTCAACGGCATCGACTACCGGGACTACTTGCAGGCCGTCGGACGAGAACCACCCAAAGCGAAGAATGTCGGCTTGATCGTGGCACGCGGCACGATCCAGATGGGCGATGATCAGCGAGCCGCCGGTGCCGATGGTCTCATCCGCCTGATCCGCCAAGCACGCGCCGATGATTCCGTACGAGCCTTGGTGTTGCGGGTGGACTCCCCGGGCGGTAGCGCGTTCGCCTCAGAACTCATCCGCCAGGAGCTCGAATTGCTGCAACTCGCGGATAAACCCCTCGTGATCTCCATGGGCAACGTGGCCGCTTCGGGGGGCTACTGGATCGCCTCGACCGCGGACAAGATTATCGCCCATCCATCGACTATCACGGGCTCTATCGGCATCTTCGCGATGATGCCGACGTTTGAGAAGACGTTGTCCAATTTCGGGGTCCACACCGACGGTGTCGGAACCTCGCCCCTTTCCGGAACGTTGGACCCGATGCGTGGCATCAACGAACCGATGCAACGGGTCTTGCAAGCCAACGTCGAGAACGGCTATCGACAATTCATCAATCTGGTCGCGCGCGGTCGCAACATGACCCTGCAGGCCGTGCGCGAGGTCGCAGAGGGCCGTGTGTGGCTTGGCAGCACCGCAATGAAACTGGGGCTGGTGGATGAATTGGGTGATCTATCACAAGCCATCGACGCCGCCGCCGAACTCGCGAGTCTCACCGATTACGGGATCAAGTCCTTCACCACGCCGATATCCACGCGCAACTTGCTTTTACAAGAGCTGTTTGATGCGCGTTCTCGGCAACCGCAGAATCCGCTGGTCGGATCCATACGCGAGGTATGGACGCAATTGTCAGGTCTAAACGATCCCATGCACACCTACTCGCTTTGCGAGGCCTGTCTTGGCTTGCTGCAGCGGCGCTAAAACAACCTGAACCGTGTGCGGGTAGCTCCGGTCGGGCGGCCGCGCATCGCCTGCCGTCGACGGCGCATACGACTGTGTAGTTCCCGGCGTTTGATGTCGAGATATTCTTCCCGCGACAGATCCGGGTTACGGTTGCGCGCCTTCTCGTCCTTGCGATATCTACAGAAATCGGCGAAGGCATCGATCTCGTGTTGCAGTTCCGTGACCACCAACTCGATCATGATGGCATCGTCGATGTAGCCGAGTACCGGCACGTTGTCAGGGATGATATCTTCCGGATCGGCGAAATAGGCCAACGCCGCCAGAACGTTTTTGCGTTCTTGGCTGGCGAGCGACCACTCGGGATCTTCCAGCATAGCGATGAGGCTAGTGAGTTTCTCGACCCGCTGCAAAACGAAGGCGGGAACGTTTGAGTTAAGTACCTCTTCGATCATTTGCCCGGCGCGCGCTATGATCTCAGCATCACTCGTTTTGATTGACGACTCTCGCGCACGTTTCATGCTGGCGCGAAAATAGCGTAGGTCCTTGTCCTCGAGATCGAAGGTAACTCTCAGTGTCATGGCAACGACTCCCCCTGTTGCGGCCAACTATAACGTTAAATCAGCGGTCTTTGAACTTGTCCCAATAGGCGTCCGTTAAAGACTTCACTTCCTTGCGCATCAACATGAGGCCGATGAGATTGGGTATGGTCATCAGCGCCAGGGTCACCGCTGATATCAACCAGATGAGTGAGGTGTCGACAATCGTCGCACCGAAGAAACCGATCACATATACGACGCGGTACGGCATGACGGTTTTGAGCCCGAACAGGAACGTCATGGCACGATCGCCATAGTACGACCACGCAATCGCGGTCGAGAACGCGAAGAGTACTAGCCCCACGGTGACCGCGTATTGTCCGAATTCGCCGAAAAAACTTCGCTTGAATGCTTCGGCGGTGAGCGGCACAGAATGCAACAACGACCGGCCGACGATGTCGACGTTGTCGGTCGTCACGCCGCCGTCGATGACGTCTATCACGCCATTGTAGGGTTGTTCACCGGCGAGGAAACGCACGTCTTCGGCAATCGAACGATTGTGCAGCACCGTGATTC
>JAPUIA010000047.1 GCA_027297435.1 Gammaproteobacteria bacterium
ACCAGTATCGTTGCAGCACGCAGCAGGTATCTTTGCCGACATAAATTCAACATAGTCGCTTACCCTCGAAAGAGAATTGTGACATCGAGCAGCGCGGCACCGGCGGCTACCGCGAAGATCACGCCGAGGACGACGGAATTCCACATCGCAGCGGCGATGCCGTAATACCCAAGAACCCACGGTGAGACCACCAACCAGATGCCGACGAGAACGCTGACGCCGTCCTGCCAATGCTCTCTTATTAGTATGGAAACTTTGTTCATGCGCACTTCCTCCAAGTAGCGAAGGATGCTCGGGGCGGACTTCTGTAAACGCCCGAGTCAACCCCACATATACGCTCCCTGGCGTCATTTTCAAGGCTGGCTCAGACGAACGTATCGATCGTTGGACGCTTTTCGTTCTCCGTCTCAGTCCATTATCGATCACACGGCCCCTTCGAGATCCCAACTAACAGCGAGGTGTCTTGCGGGGCTTTCTTTTGCTCGTATCGCACTCTACGAACGGTCTGAGGCGTAAATGGGACGCTGTTGGCCTGCGCGCACTCGGTACGATACAAAGGATGGTTCCAGATGCGACGAACTCGCTAAGATTGAGCGCTCGGCAACGCAAGATTAGCCGGGTAGCGGCGCAAAGAATAGCAAGGGTTCGTCGACGGTTGCCTGCAGGTTCAGACGCAATCCATCTTCGGTACGCCTGGCTTCGGTGATCTGAAATCCCTCGACGCCCATGTGCAACCCTGCTAGCCACCAGCCATCCTCAATCATGCGCGCTTCTCCTGGACCGAGCCCAGAGATCTGAATGTCCGCCACACCGGGACGCCGCAGTCGTACAAAACGTTTGTGGCAGTGGACGGTGTTGCCCTTGGTTGTCCGGCAGCGTAGCTGGGCAAGGCCCCCGCGAGTGGGCCAGTAAGCGGCCATCACGGTCGCACCCCGGCGGCTTTCCGGCCACTGCGCCGCCTCGATGTGAAGGTTTTTCTCAAACCAACCGCTCAAATGCAGCCCCGGAAGCTCTTTGGTGATCGCACGTTCTTTAGGCTGGGCGTCGAACGCTTTGCGCACAGCGGTGGCATCACGCTGTGCAGCGAGAACGGGCATTGCAAGTGCGGCAGCGGCACGCGGGTCGCTGAGATCCAGATGATCGGAGTGCTCCACGAGTTCGAGCCAGCTTAGCCATTGGCAGAGTTGCTCTAGACTGGGCGAACCCTCCTGCGGTACAAGATCGGCGCGTACTCCGGCGCCGAAAAACGTCGACAAGTCCGGATGCCGCCAAGCAATAACGTCCTGCCACATTTCCCAGCCAAGACGCGCCGCCCAGTTGACGAGCTTCGCGTTGTGGAACCACAAGCCAACCGACCACAATTGCTGACCCACGACTTCGGGATTGCCAAACCTCGCAGCACGGAGAAATTCCCGCGGTTGTCGCGTAATACTGGCGGCCAGGCTTTCGCCGCCGAGATCATACCCGTACTCCTGATCCAACCAGGCGTGCATCATTTGTAGATGCGCCGCTTCGAGCGTCCCCGAACGTCCACCAAGGCAGCATCGACGTAATGCTATGTCAGTCTGCCGCACGCGCGCCTCACCCAAGCAGTCTGGGAAGCGTCTCGCGAGAAAACCCAGCATGCTGCCTACTGTCTGCCGGGTATCCGGGTCAGCAAGATTGGCCGCGCCGCCGTCTGGAGCCCACGCCAGGGGGAAAGCTCCCGAGACCGAGTTCGTTGTGAGTTGAGTTGCCAGGATGGCGTCGATGATGGCATTGGCTCGAGCGATGCGCGCAGGATTCGGTGTCGGTTCGCAGCTCTGTTCGGCTAACAACAAAGCCGCATAACACAGAGACTCGCCCACCGAGCGGAACTTCTCTGCCGCCGGATGAATAAGCAATGCGCAGCCGGGATCGAACTGTTGATCCAAGGCCGTGATGGCCTTGGTAAGCAGTTCATGTTGCCAGGTGCTGAAACGCACCGTTGGGATAGAAGGCTTAGTGCGTCGTGACGCTTTCCGGGCGCTCATCCATGTCGATGCCACCCTTGAAGTGTGCACCTTCCGTGATGCTGATGCGCGGCGTGAAGATGTTGCCTTTCACTTTGGCCGTCTCACGGATAGATACCGACTCGGATCCGTAGATGTCGCCTTCTACGGTACCTTCGATAACCACATTGCGCGCTTTGATGTTCGCCTGCACGGTACCCCGTTCGCCGATGATGAGGCTTTCGGCGTTGTGCGTGATCGTGCCTTCAATCCGGCCCTGCACCAGCAGATTCTCTCCGGCTTCAAGCTCGCCTTTGATGACGAGCGTGGGTCCAATCACGGACATCTGGTCGCCGTCGACGGACTCGGTCGGGTTGACCTCGCTGGAGATGTCGCTCAGGTGGTCGTCGACGGTCTCGTTGGCGTCGACCTCGCTGGAGATATCGCTCAGGTAGCCGGCCAATGGCACACTGGGCTCGGCGTCAGAATCATTGAGTGGGCTGTACCTGTCCTCGCTGCTCATAATCTAATCCTCGATTGAATCTGCGCGTTACTCTTCAGACGACTCTGCGATGTCGTCGGTTTTCTCGTTCTCATTGATTTCAACAGTCGCGGTGGCACTGGACTTGCTCGCCTTCTTTTTTCTGTTGCCGCCACGTGAAGCCGCCTTAGCAGCTTTCGGTGCTTCTTCAGACTCTGTTGCTTCCGCCAAATGAACCGGCTTGTCCGATTGCACGGCGGGTTGAGCCTTTCGGCTGTTCGACGTTTGCTCGGCAAACCGACTTTCGATGGCCGCC
>JAPUIA010000048.1 GCA_027297435.1 Gammaproteobacteria bacterium
GTCGATAGTTAGATCTCCTTTTTGACGAAGGTCTGTTCGTTGCGTATGAGGGAGAAGGCGATACGCGCTAGCTTTCTGGCGAGGACGACGTTGGCGGCGATTTTCGGCAGCCCCTTATCGATTTGCTTTTGATGGAACTGATCGAAGACGTGATAGCTACGGGCGGGTTTGGCGGCGCAGTAGAGGAGTCTTCGCAGTTCGGCTTCACCTCGTTTGGTGAGCTTACGCTTACCCTTGAAGCGGCCTGACTCTCTGATACGTACATCGAAGCCGATGAACGAGATGAAGGCGTCCACGCTCGAGAACGCACCCCGATGATAGGTTACGGTCAGCGCCATGGCGTTGAGTGGACCGATCCCGGGTATCGATCGACAACGCTGGTAGTCCGCCCACCAACCGAGCTCCCGGATAAGTTGTTGCATACGCTGATCGATACGCTTGAGCACGTTATCGATCTGCTGGAACAAGGCTTTGCTGGCGAGCTTAATGCCGTCGAGACTCTGCTTAAGTTGTTTGCGGGTCTGCACTACCAGCGCACGTCGTTTCATAAGGGCCCACAGATGCTGGGCCTGGCGAGACTGGGGCTGATAGCGCTTAAGCTGATCGGCTTCGTGAGCGAGATACCGGGCCAAAAGGTAGGCATCCGCTGGATCGGTCTTGTTGCGTAAGTTGACGGCTTCCCGGTAGTGCACGAGCTGTCGTGGGTTGATCAGATAGGCTGCATGGCCGAGCTTGAGTGCTTCATCGACGCAGGCCAGGTGATAGGTGGACGTGGGTTCAATGGCGATCCGAACGGGACAGCTGAACCCACGCAACCAGGATCTGATGGCTTTAGGGTGATTCTCGAGTCGGATGAACTGTTCGGGATCGGACCAGTCGCAGATGACGAGTTCGTCTTTAGCGACATCAATGCCCAGCGTGATTTGCGTAACGAGTTTTGCCACAATGTTCTCCGCGGTTGATTGCCGTGAAGCCGGGGACTCACCGGACGCGAGCTTGCATTAAATCGGCTGTTTTGAGCAGCTAGATTCTTAATTGGCGTTCACTGGTGAGGGGTGGGGAGAAGTCTCCTACAGTCTGTACCAACAGGTCAGAAGCGGCTTGAGTCCCTCCCACCCCGGCGCCTTGATTAGTCTAGAATCAAGACGCCGTGAACCATACAAGCGGCTTTAGCCGCGAAGCGAGGGCGCGTCCATTAGGACGCGTAGCTGAGCGGTTTCGATACCGGGCATGGCGTTGCCAAGCCCTTCGCGGCAACCCGTCCAACGGACGGGCAGCCGCCTCCTACCGCTGTATCGTGAAACGGTCCTAGTTCAGGTACTCGAACACCTTGACGATTCTCTGCACGCCGTACACCGACGATGTCACACCCACCACTGCATCCGCTTCGGCCCGCGTGAGCATGCCCATCAGATAGACCGTTCCGTTTTCGGTGAGTACCTTGACTTTGCTGCCGTTCACGTGATCGGCGGCGATCAGTTTGGTCTTGACCTTGCCGGTGAGCCAAGCGTCGTTGGTACGAGCAACGTAGGAAATAGGTCCACCGACTTCAATCTCGTTGTGCACCTTGCGAACCTTCGCCACACGCTGGGCGACTTGTTGCGCATCGGCCTTCAAAGGTTGTGTTGCGACCTGGCCCGCCAGCAGAACCACGCCGTTGTAGCTCACGACAACCAGATGGGCGGACTTGAACGCGCTGTCGGATTTACGGATGTCGCGCTCTACGAGATTTTCCAATACCTCGTCGTCGACGATAGTGCCTGGGGTACGTACCCGCGGGTCGTCGGAGAACACCGCGCACGCACCAAGTGTTAGGGTGAGTAGCAAGAGGGGGAGTTTGTTCATCGAGTTACCTAGATGCGTCAAATGCGTTGCGAATCCATTCGAGTTGGATTCGATAGTTTCGCCGGGTCACAGCCACCACGTCAAATCGTGTCCGAAAACTCGACCATTCTGGATGCGTGAGCAGGAAATGTGACGCGGTTTTCACGATCCGTTGCTGCTTGGTCTTGGTGACCGATGCCGCCGCGGTGCCATGAGTCGATGAGCGGCGAAACCGGATTTCGACGAACACCAGGGTTGATCCGTCGCGGGCGATGACGTCGATCTCGCCAAGCTTGCACGCGTAGTTGTGTTCTACGGTTTTCAGCCCCTGGCGTTTGAGGTACGCCCTTGCGCGACGTTCCGCCCAGTTCCCGATGGTTGTGGGTCGTTCAGAGTGTGGGCGTGAGTTCACCACGGGACACCAAGGCCCACGCCAGGGTGCGACGAATGCGCCCGTCCGCGTCGAGATGGAGACGCCCGGTACTACCGTAGATTTGGTCGTTCTCGGTCGCGAATAACTGCCAGCGATCGGCGATTCGATAGGCGTCCACGCCGAGCGCGTACAACGCCCCCACGGTGCTTCTCGCGACATCGAAGTTCTGCTTGATGCTGGCAGTAAGGGAATCGTCATCGAGGTCGAACGGCATTGCCGAGATGTGGAAACCGTTGAGTTCCGACAAGCTATTGATGGTGCGGGCACTCTGTGAGCTGGCATACACCGGCAGGTGATCCGCGAAGTGGAACTTCAATGCTGGCACCAGCGCCGCCGCCTCGATGTGACTGACGAAGGCGACTACCCCATCGAGATCTGAGCGAGGCCTCGGTAGGAACTGCAAATCCACGCCGAGTAGATCGCTCAAAGCTTGGCGGCGCGTCTGGCTAGCGGTGACTCGCATCGCCTCGCCGATCGCCTCGGGGATGGTTTTGATGTCTGCGAACGGTTGTATCTCGATGCCATAAGGCCATGCTGCGGCAACGGTTTGGACACCGCGCAACGCCCAATCTTCGCCGTTGTGGACGACCAGCAAGCGTTCGCGTGCGTCCAACAACAAGCGGTCGACTATCGTTCTTGCCTCGTCCTCGATGGCAAGCCCCAGCTGTCTCAGCGCGGGGGTACCCGGCCCGTCCAGGTAGTTGAGGCCCAGCACCGGTACCTCGGGGTTCAGGCCGGCCATGGTTCTCAAATTCTGTTTGCTCAAGGGGCCGACGATGAGTTCCATGCCGTCGACAAGGCTTTGTTCGTAAAGTTCGGGCGTCGCCGCTATAGCAGTGTCGTAGATCTTGAGGCGTGGTTTGTTCGGGGTCGGGTCGTGTAGGTATGCGGCGATGAAGCCGTCGCGCACCGCCCGCCCTGCCGCTGCTAGGCTGCCGTTCAACGGTATCATCAACCCGATACTGCGCGGCACCCAGACCGGTAGCAGAAGGCGCGCGAGGACTGTCGGTGGCGTAACCGCGAACGGGTGGTTAGGCCAAAGCTCGGTCCAGGCAGAAAAGCGGCCACGCTGCTCGTGGACGGAGAAGCTCGTCGTCATGGCCAGCTGCAGTTGCCACCAAGGATCTCGCTCGCCGCCTGTCAATGTTTGCGTTGCGTTTGGGCCTACGCGGTTCATGAGGGTCCACAAGCGGTCGTGAACTGCTTGGCGGTTTGCGGCTTCCGGTTGATATTGAACCAACGCGTCGAATGCGCAGCGGTAACGCCGCAAAAGTTCACAAAGCTCGCTTGTGAGTGGATAGTAGTCCGAGGTTCTGAGGCTTCGATGCTCGGTCATCCCCAAGGTCGCGGTGTCCCAGGCGGCTTGTGCACGGTCGGGTTGTTCCAGGCGAATGGCGGTACGCAACGCGGCAAGATAAAAGGTGACCTCGTCGGTTGTGCTGAGCGCCTGGGGGTCGAGCTGTTGCAGGGTAGCCTCGGCAGTGACCCAATCATCGAGCGCGCCATAGGCTTCGGCCGCGCGCAGAAACAGGGTTGCGGCCTGACGACCGTGGCTCGCCTCGGCGCGTTGTACAAGTGCTAGTGGTGCCGCCGGGTCCCATTCAGGCTGCTCGACGTCCGGACCAGACGAGGTGCTTTGACACGCCGACATTGCCACGATAACCAGACCTAAGGTCCATTGACTATGAGGCACTTCTAATGGCCTCTCACGGCCGAGCCGTCGGCTCTGCGGGTCACTGGCAAGGCGGAATCGCGCAGACAGTATCTGCATACGGCAAGCAAATCCAACATAGCTACGGCCACGGAGAGCCACGTCCTCTCTTTAATACAAAAGGAGGGGTTGCCGCAGAGACGGCCGCCCGCAGACCTGCATGGCAGGTCCGACGCAATGTGTCTAACATACCCTGCGGCCCTGACGCTGCGTCTTGCTACGCGAGACGACGCAGTTTGCTAGCTGAGCGTGGCTCAGCCGCAAACTGCCGGTGAAACGAAGTTTCACACCAACGCAACTCGCGATAGGTCATTGAGAGGTGCCTTAACGCTCATGTCGGGATGTCTCTACGTCGTTGCTACGCCCATTGGAAACCTGGAAGACGTTACACGTCGAGCGGTCAACGTCCTGTCGAGCGTTGCGATAATCGCGGCGGAGGATACCAGACGTACTGCCACCCTGTTAGCGCATTGCGGCGTCGGCGGCGCCAAGCTCGTGGCTCTGCACGATCACAACGAAACCCGCGTGGGGCAGTCGTTGCTTGCCGCACTACGCGCAGGGCGCGACGTGGCGCTGGTATCGGATGCTGGAACTCCGCTCGTGTCGGATCCGGGATTCGAATTGGTACGCGATTGCTGGGCAGAGCAGATTCCCGTCGTGCCCGTACCCGGGGCGAGTGCCGTGAGTGCCGCGATCTCTGTCTGTCCGCTGCCGGTTGGCCGTTATCGCTTCGAGGGTTTCCTGCCCGCTAAGGCCCAAGCGCGCCAGTTGCGCCTGGAGGCGCTCTGTGCGGCGCCTGAGGCAAGCGTGTTCTTCGAGGCACCCCACCGTATCGAGTCGAGCTTAAAGGCGCTGAGCGCACTAGCGCCCGCGCGGCGTCTAATGATCGGCCGGGAACTGACCAAAACCCATGAGCACCTGCTTTGCGGGACGGCTGATGAGCTACTTGGCACCTTGCGCGAGAAGCACGCGATCCGAGGAGAGTTCGTCTGTGTGTTGGAGGCCAACCGGGATCCGGACCCGGGTCACCCATCGCCAGAGGTCGAGCGCGCGCTGCGCGCGCTGGTGAAGGAACTGCCGCCCAGCAAAGCGGCTCGGCTTGCGGCTGAGATGTATGGTGGTTCTAGATCCGACTACTATGATCGTGCGGTCGCGCTCACCGCGGCAGACAAGCCGCCCAAGCCACGCGGTCGAGACGGTTGACAACGTTTTCGGGTACGTAGACTCTTGCCCTGAGCTGGCTAAGCAGTCGCTGGCGGCCGCGCGTCTTTTGGCGTGGGCCGCGAGAGGAAAGTCCGGGCTCCACAGGACAAGGTGCCAGGTAACGCCTGGGAGGCGTGAGCTTACGGAAAGTGCAACAGAGAGTAGACCGCCTAAGGCGCCGCGCGCGTATGCACGCGGCGAACGGTAAGGGTGAAAGGGTGCGGTAAGAGCGCACCGCGTGCGTGGCAACACGGTACGGCTAGGTAAACCCCACTTGGAGCAAGGCCAAATAGGAATCCAACGGTGTGGTCCGCACGGGATTCGGGTAGGCCGCTCGAGGTCTTCGGCGACGGAGACCCTAGATGAATGACTGCTCTCGGAGGCGTTTCGGCGCTTTCGATGACAGAACCCGGCTTACCGGCCAGCTCAAATTCTATCGATTTGATCTTAAAGTAGATTCTAGGAAGCCTGGTCTACTCGAAGTGATTTAACAACCTATTCGGGCCTCGTGCGCCAACGGATAGAAAACCCTTTTAAATCCGTAAGTTATGCCTATACCGTTCTTGACACCCCTCTGAGCCCGTCTATAGTGTCAGTGGTTGTAGTTATGTGGGAAAAAGTGGGGGTGGGGACCCCCCCAAACACCAGATGTTTCGCGGAATTTCGAGCGTTACGTTGGATGCGAAAGGCCGCATGTTGTTGCCCGCACGCTTCCGTGAGCCCGTGGTCGTTACCGCGGAGGGTAAGTTAGTGCTCACTATCGATATGCGCGAGAAGTGCCTGCTCATGTACCCCCTGCAGGAGTGGGAAATCGTTCAACGCAAGCTCGAAGGTTTGTCCAACATACGCGCCGATGCCCGCTGGCTCCAGCGGTTGCTGATCGGGCACGCCACCGATCTCGAGGTCGATGGCAGTGGTCGTGTGTTGCTGCCGCCGATGTTGCGTGACTATGCATCACTCTCGAAGGGTCTGATTCTCGTTGGGCAGGGCAACAAGATCGAGATCTGGGCGGACGATGCATGGCAGTCGCGCAGGGACGAATGGTTGTCGGGCAGCACCGCCGACCTGCTTGCTGATGGAGATGAGTTCACCGGGTTGTCTGTTTGATGTCACGCCACGACCCGGTTCTCAGCAAAGAAACGGTCGAATGGATCGCGGTTGGCGAAGCGCCTAGCGGCAACTACGTAGACGCGACATTTGGTCGTGGCGGACATAGTCGGTGCTTGCTGGAACGGTTGGACGCATCGAGCCGCTTGTTGGCGTTGGACCGGGATTTGACGGCCGTGACGGCGGCCCGGGCGTTGGCCGAGCGCGACGCGCGTGTCATTCCGCACCACGGCGCTTTCGGCAACATTGCCGCGATATTGGATGAAGTCGGGATGTCAGAGGTGCAAGGTGCGATCATGGACCTTGGCGTGTCGTCTCCGCAGCTCGACGATAGCGAGCGGGGTTTCAGCTTCAGGTCTTCGGGACCGCTCGATATGCGCATGGATCAAAGTCAGAAGCTGCGTGCCGATACTTGGCTGAACGAAGCGAGCCTCAGCGAGGTGACGAAAGTCTTGCGGGAGTATGGTGAAGAACGCCATGCGGTACGCATCGCGCAAGCCATCGTTCGGGCAAGGCCGCTCACGACCACCATTGAGCTGGCGCAAATCGTTGCCGGTGCGCAACCGCGTAGCACGCCGGGCAAGCACGACGCGACGCGCGTCTTCCAGGCGGTGCGGATCTTTGTCAACAGCGAGCTCGATGAGCTACGGGCCGGTCTCGATGGGTTGTTCCCGCGTCTCGTTCATGGCGGCCGACTGGCCGTCATCAGTTTTCATTCGCTCGAAGACCGTATCGTCAAACGGTTTTTCAGGAGCCATAGCACGCCGCCCCGGGTGCCGCGGGAGATACCGATCAAAAACCGCGACATTGTCGTGCCGGGGCGTATCGTGGCCGGGCCGATCAGGGCCAGCGATAGAGAAGTATCGCAGAATCCGCGCGCGCGCAGCGCCTTGTTGCGGGTATTGGAGCGCGCCGCGTGAGGCGTCACCGGCTGCTCATCGCGTTTGGTTTGTGGCTGGCGGTAATCGGCTCGGGGGCTCAGGTCGCGTTTGTCACCCATGAGGTCCGCGAAACGCATGTTGAGCTCCAAGCGTTGCTGCGGGACCAAGATCGATTGTTGGCGGAGCACAGCCGTTTGTTGCTTGAACGCGGTGCTCTAGCGGCTTATCAAAATGTTGAACGGGTGGCTGAGGCAGAGTTGTCCATGCACTTTCCTACAGACGTGGAGCGTATCCCGCGTTGAACGCTTGGCGTCACTACGCCGTCGTGCTGCTGTTTTTGACCGCGTGCTGCGGCTTGGCCGTACGGGTCGTCTACCTTGCCGTTTCGGAAAAGCAGTTCTTGCAGGAGCAAGGCGATGCCCGCTCGGTGCGCAGCGAGGTCATACCCTCCTATCGCGGCGTCGTGTACGACCGATTGGGTGAACCGCTTGCGGTCAGCACGCCCGTCGTCGCAGTGTGGACCGATCCCACCAGCGTGCGGCTGTCGAACACCGATATTGCCCGCCTGGCGCCGTCGCTCGACCTCTCGCCCAAGTCGTTGGCTAGGCTGCTGACCGACAACGCCGAGAAGTCGTTCGTTTATCTCAAGCGGCAGGTTTCCTGGACCGCTGCCGAGAAGATCCGCGGCTTAGAGATCGAAGGCTTGTATTTTCATGGTGCGTATCACCGCTACTACCCGGCAGCCGAGACGACCGCTCACCTTGTCGGGGTGACCGATGTCGATGACGTTGGGCTTGAAGGTGTCGAGTTGGCCTTTGACCATTTATTGAAAGGCCAGCATGGGCAGAAGGTGGTATTGAAGGATCGGTTGGGCAACACGATTCGGGATCTCAACTACGTTCGCGCACCACGATTCGGCAAGGACCTGAACTTGAGTGTGGATCTCAGGCTTCAATACTTTGCTCACCGAGAGCTGAAGGCCGCCGTTGAGCATCACAGCGCCACTTCAGGCTCGTTGGTGATGCTAGACGTCGACACCGGCGAGATCCTCGCCTTGGTGAACGCGCCCTCGTACAACCCCAATGAACCCTTGAAGCCCGGCTACGCCGGCATGCGCAATCGGGCCGTGACCGACACCTACGAGCCAGGCTCCACCGTCAAACCCTTCACTGTACTCGCCGCCTTGGAATCCGGTCGCTACCAACCCGGCACTCAGATCGACACCGCGCCCGGCTATTTCCGTGTTGGCAACAAGCTGGTGCAGGATCCGGTCAACCTAGGAAGCATTTCGTTGGCCGAAGCGTTGCAGAAATCCAGCCAGGTCGGAATCACGAAGGTTGCATTGCAGTTGGATAAACGGGCCGTTTTCGACGTGCTGCTGCGTGCCGGTGTTGGCCAGTACATCGGCACGGGGTTGCCGGGCGAGTCCCTTGGTTCGATCAGCGAGGCCGGTCTAGACAATCCCGTGATACGGGCAACACTCGCCTACGGCTATGGCTTGACGTTGTCGCCCCTGCAATTGGCGCAAGCCTATCTCGTCATCGCAAACGGCGGCGTACGGATGCCGTTGTCCGCGATCAAGATCCATGAACCACCCAAGGGCGAGCGAGTCTACAACCAGCGCGATGTGCAAGACGTGCTGGCCATGATGGAACGTGTGACGACTCTGGGCGGCACCGCCCCGCGCGCAAGCGTTGCCGGTTATCGGGTGGCCGGCAAGACCGGTACCGTCCGCGTGGTCGTGGAGACCGGCTATTCGGACGAACTTCACGTGGCGTTGTTCGCGGGTATCGTGCCGGTGTCCGACCCGCGGATCGTGATGGTCGTCGTAGTCAATGAGCCCACGCGCGGCGGTATTGGCGGCGGTGTCGTCGCAGCGCCGGTGTTCTCGAGAGTTGCTGAACGTGCCTTGCGCCTATTGGGCGTGGAACCGGATGCGGCGCGCTCAGAACGAGTGCGTTCGATATGAAGCGCCCCGATGTCACCATGAGTGTCGCCGCCTTGCTGGACGATGCGGCCGCCCCGACCATCATGGTCAACGGTTTGACCGAGGACTCTCGTTCGGTAAGCGAGGGGGATGCATTTGTGGCGGTGCAAGGCCAATCGAGCGATGGTCACGACTTCGCGCTGGAAGCCGAGAAGAACGGAGCGGCATGCGTGCTTGCCGAGCATCCGTTGGTCGGATTGACCATACCCGTTGTTCGAGTCGCGCGTCTGCGTGTGCGTCGCGGCGCGTTGGCCGCGCGGTTCTATGCGGATCCGAGTGGCGCGATGACCTGTGTCGGTGTCACCGGGACCAACGGCAAGACGTCGATCGCTCATTACGTTGCGGACATGGCATCGAAGGTGGGGGTGCCGTGCGGATACCTCGGTACGCTCGGCTGGGGGCAGCCGCCCGAGTTCGAGCCCTCGAACCTCACCACCGAAGACGCCATCACCACTCAGCGCCGGTTGGCTTGTCTGCGCCAAAACGGCTGCCGGTGGGTTGCCTTGGAAACGAGTTCCCATGCGCTGGCGCAAGGACGGGTCGACGACGTGCAATTTGCGATAGGCGTGTTTTCCAATCTCACCCGGGATCACTTCGACTACCACGACGACATTGATACGTACGGAGCCGCCAAACAGCGGCTGTTCGAATTCGATAGTCTCGGCTTGAGCGTCCTCAACGTCGATGACGCGTTTGGTCGGCATTTGCACGAGGTGCTCGAGCAAGCGTCTGGTCGTGAGGTTGTCACCTATGGCGGCGACGGCGATATCCGTTGGCAGGACGTCGCGTTCCATGATTACGGGTTGAGTGCTGAACTCCTCACGCCGTGGGGTAGTCGCCAACTGACGTTACCGGTATTTGGAGAATTTTCCCTGTCGAACGTTGCTGCTGCGATTGCTGTCTTATGTAGCGCAGGTCTACCGTTCGCTGCCGTTGTCGAGGCTGCTCACGAGCTGACTCCTGTGCCAGGGAGAATGGAGTTCTTCCGCCAACCGGGTAGACCGACCGTGGTTGTCGACTACGCTCATACGCCAGACGCCTTGACCAAGGTGCTGGCGGCACTGCGCATCCATTGCCGCGGACGACTGGTGTGCACGGTGGGATGCGGCGGCGATCGTGACGCCGGCAAACGGCCCATGATGGCCAAGGCGGCGGTACGCGGAGCCGACGTGGTGTGGCTCACGAGTGACAATCCCCGATCGGAAGATCCGCAGGCCATCATCGATCAGATGCGCGCGGGGTTGGACGATGAGACGCAGGTCTTCGACGTTGTCGATCGCCATGACGCGATTCGTCGAGCTGTCACCGAGGCACGATCGGGTGATCTAGTGGTGGTCGCCGGTAAGGGGCACGAGAACTACCAAGAGGTGCAGGGAAAGCGGATTCCTTTCAGCGATCGAGAGATCGTTCGCGACTTGTTGGCCGCCTCGTCAGGGGAAATGTTGGGAGGAACGCGCTAGTGCTCTTGTGGCTCACCGATTTTCTTGCAGAATACGTTAGCGGCTTCTCGGTCTTTCAGTACCTGACGTTTCGCACCATGGTCAGCGTGGTTACGGCTCTGGTTATGTCGCTCGTGATCGGTCCCATCGTGATCGAGCGTTTGAGCTACCATCAGATCGGCCAGACCATCCGCGAAGATGGCCCAGCAAGCCATTTGAGCAAGGCGGGTACGCCCACCATGGGCGGGGCCCTGATACTCATCGTAATACTCTTGACCACGTTGATGTGGGGCGACTTGACCAACCGCTACGTCTGGACGGTGCTGTTGGTCACGATGGCCTTTGGCGCGGTCGGTTGGGTAGACGATTACCTCAAGCTGACGCGGCAGAACTCCAAGGGCCTGGTCGCATCGTGGAAATACTTCTGGCAATCGGTCATTGGCATAGCGGCCGCCGTGTTCCTGTACATGTCCGCCGAGTTGCCGGTGGAAACCGAGCTGATCGTGCCGTTCTTCAAGAACGTCGCGATTCCGTTGGGCGGCGGCTATGTGGTGGTCGCCTATTTCGTAATCGTGGGTACCAGCAATGCCGTCAACCTGACCGATGGGCTGGACGGGTTGGCCATCCTGCCCACGGTGATGGTGGGGGCAGCGCTCGGCTTGATCGCATACCTCGCCGGGCATGCTGAGTTTGCCGATTATCTACAGATTCCGTACATCGCCGATGCCGGAGAACTCGCCGTTTTCTGTGGTGCCTTGATAGGTGCCGGGCTCGGATTTCTATGGTTCAACACCTATCCGGCGCAAGTATTCATGGGCGATGTAGGTGCGTTGGCGCTGGGTGCGGCGCTTGCCGTTGTTGCGATCATCGTGCGTCACGAGATTGTGCTTTTTATCATGGGCGGGCTTTTTGTCTTGGAAGCGGTGTCGGTCATCCTGCAAGTCGCTTCCTACAAGCTAACCGGTCGTCGTATCTTTCGTATGGCGCCGATTCATCACCACTTCGAACTCAAAGGTTGGCCCGAGCCACGCGTTATCGTGCGGTTTTGGATCATCACCCTGGTTCTGGTACTGATCGGCTTGTCCACGTTGAAACTGCGTTGATGCGTACGGCAATCATAGGCTTGGGTGTAACCGGGCTGTCGTGCCTGCGGCACCTTTACGATAGGGATGAACTGGTTGTCATCGACACCCGCGAGGCTCCGCCTAATGCGCAAGCCGCGGCGACCCGTTACCCCAATGCGGAGTATCGATTTGGTATCTGCCAGTTCGACTTCTCCCTGGCCGAACGGGTCATCGTGAGTCCAGGGGTTAGCCTGGAAACGCCGCTCGTTCGTGCGGCCGTAGAAGGCGGTCTGCCGGTGATGAGCGACATCGATTTGTTCTGCCGAGAGGTCTCGGCGCCGATCTACGCGGTGACCGGCACCAACGGCAAGAGCACGGTGACATCTCTGGTAGGCCATCTGCTCGAACGGCTTGGGCGAATCCCCGGTGTGGGCGGCAACCTGGGCGATGCGGCGTTGGATATCATTGCCGCAGACCGCGATTGCTATGTCATCGAACTGTCGAGTTTCCAACTCGAGCGGATGCAAGCTTACGGCTTTCAGGTAGCGACGGTTCTGAACCTGTCTGAAGACCATATTGATCGCCACGGCAGCTTGAAGCGTTACGCAGCGGCAAAACAGCGAATCTACGCGAAGGCTGAGTGTGCGGTCGTCAATCGTGACGATCTTTCGACGCAACCTGGAAACCACGTTGATCGACTTGTCACGTTCGGCAGCGATGTGCCGGCAGCCGCCGAATGGGGTGTGCGAACAGACGGGGGGCGGTACCTGGCATTCGGTGACGAAAACGTCATTGCTACCGATGAGTTGCCGCTTGTCGGTCGGCACAACGAACAGAACGTGCTAGCCGCGTTCGCCATCCTCGAGGGAGAGGCTGGTGGCGCACCTGACGGAGAGATCAGACCGGCAGCATTGGCAGAGGCCGTTCACGGCTTCACGGGTCTTGCACATCGATGCGAGCGCGTCGCACATCGGCGCGAAATCGCGTACGTCAACGATTCGAAAGCGACCAATGTCGGTGCAACCCTGGCGGCTCTTGCGGGTCTTGGCGGAACACATAAATCGATTGTGTTAATCGCTGGCGGCGACGGCAAGGGCGCGAACTTCGCGCCCTTGAAGAGTGCGATGGCCCGCTGGGTGAGGCATCTCGTGCTATTCGGTAGCGATGCGCCGGCGCTGGCGGCGGCAGCCGGCGACGATCTGTCCGTGTCCCATGTCGCGAACATGGGTGAGGCGGTAGTGACGGCTTGTGAAGCCGCTCAGCCCGGCGATACGGTGCTGTTGTCACCGGCGTGCGCAAGCCTGGATATGTTCGATAGCTACGTTCATCGCGGCGAGGCCTTCCGGGATGCGGTTCTGGGGCTCGGCAAGTGACTGCCCGCGTCCAAATCCCCAGCTTCGACACTCCCTTGGTCATGAGTTGGCTGCTGCTGCTGGGTTTCGGCGTGGTCATGGTCACCTCTGCGTCTATCGCGATGGGGGATCGCTACTTCACGAGACACGCCATCTACGTCGTATTCGGCTTGGCGACCTTTGGCATGGCGCTCACGATACCGCTGAAGCTTTGGCAATCGAGTTACCGTCTCGCGTGGTTGGCCGCCGTGGTTGTGTGCGTGCTCGTGTTGATTCCGGGTATCGGACACGAGGTCAATGGCGCTAGGCGGTGGATCGATCTGGGACCGGCAACCTTCCAGGCATCGGAAGCGGCCAGATTCTTGTTTGTGATCTACATGGCCGGTTATTTGGCGCGCTTTCACGATCAGCTACGAGATGATCCGCTGATTTTGCTGCGCCCGCTGCTTGCGGTGGCCGTGATCGGCGTCCTGCTGCTACGTGAACCAGACTTCGGTTCGGTTGTCGTGTTGGGTGCCAGCGCGTGTGGATTGCTGTTCCTGGCAGGCGCACGCCTGCGGCACTTTCTACTCGCGGGGGCGCTCTCTGCGGGCGTGTTGCTGGTGATCCTGTTCTGGGAGCCGTATCGCGTCCAGCGTATGTTCTCGTTTACCGACCCGTGGGCGACTGCCTTTGGCAGCGGTTATCAGCTCACTCAGGCGTTGATTGCTTTCGGTCGCGGTGAGGTGTTCGGTCTAGGGCTCGGCGAGGGTATTCAGAAACTCTTCTACTTGCCGGAAGCGCACAACGATTTCATATTTGCCGTGATAGCGGAAGAACTCGGCTTGGTCGGGGCTTTGTTGCTTATGGGGACGTTGGCCTTCCTGGTCGTGAGAATCTTGCGTATCGGTCGGCGCGCCATTGTCCTGCACCAACCCTTCGCAGGTTATCTCTGCTATGGCGTAGCCCTGATTGTTGGCCTGCAATGCCTCATCAACTTAGGCGTCAATAGCGGCGTACTGCCGACCAAAGGATTGACGTTGCCGTTTGTCAGCTACGGCGGCAACAGTCTCATCGTTTGTTGCGCCATGTTGGGCGTGGTGTGCCGCGCACAGCTAGAGTTGAGTGAGGTACGAGCGCCTGCGGCTTTTCACGTTCGTAAAGCGCTTGCCGTTTTCCGCGTTTCGAGAAAAAAGAGTCGTCGCCGATGACGCTCGATGAGATAAGCACCTATGAAGTACCAGAGATGGGTCGGATTACCTCGATTCACTTCGTCGGTATCGGCGGAGCCGGCATGTCGGGTATAGCCGAAGTCATGGTGAACCAAGGGTACAAGATATCCGGTTCCGATCTTGAACGTTCCCCGTCGACTGCCCGGCTCGAGGTCATGGGTGCCAAGATCTTCATCGGTCACAGTGCAAATCAGGTGTTGGGTTCGGACGTCGTTGTCGTCTCCAGTGCCGTCAAAGAGGATAACCCGGAGGTAGTCGCCGCCCACGATGCACGCATACCGGTCGTCCCCCGCGCAGAGATGCTCGGGGAACTCATGCGCTACCGCCATGGCATCGCCATCGCGGGCACGCATGGCAAGACGACGACGACGAGTTTGTTGACCGCCATCTATCAAGCGGCCGGACTGGACCCGACATTCGTGATTGGTGGCTTGTTGGAAAGTGCGGGTACCCATGCCCAACTGGGAGCAAGTCGCAGCATCTTGGTCGAGGCGGATGAGTCCGACGCGTCGTTTCTGTACCTGCAGCCGATGGTGGCGGTTATCACCAATATCGATAAGGATCACATGGGCACCTACGAGCACGACTTCGAGCGGGTCAAGCGCACGTTTGTTGAGTTCGTGCACCGCTTGCCGTTCTATGGGACCGCCGTTTTGTGCGTGGACGATGACGTCGTCCGTGGCCTGTTGCCGGATCTGGCACGCCCCATGGTCACATACGGATTTGCGGATGACGCCGACTACCAAGCGCGAGAGTTGCGATCAACCGGTCGTACCTGGCATTTCGACGCCGTCCGACCCGCACCCTACGGCACGCTCCAGATTGAACTTCCCATACCGGGGCGCCACAACGTTCAGAATGCCTTGGCCGCCATCGCCGTGGCAACGGACGAAGGGCTCGATGATGACGCTATCGTTAAAGGTCTTGCCGAGTTTTCCGGCGTCGGGCGACGTTTCCAAATCTTTGATGACATCCGCATCGACGATGTCTCAGTGACGCTGGTGGACGACTACGGCCACCATCCAACCGAGGTCCGCGCCGTGTTGGATACGGCACGCCGCGTCTGGCCCGAGAGGCGTTTGGTCATGGTGTACCAACCCCATCGTTACACTCGAACCCGAGATCTCTACGACGACTTCGTCAAGGTGCTCTCGGACGTCGACGCCTTGTTGCTTGTCGATGTGTACTCAGCAGGCGAGGCGCCCATCGCGGGCGCGGACGGCAAGGCCCTGTGCCAAGGCATTCGCGGTCGTGGCAATCTCAACCCCGTGTTCGCCGACGATCCCGAAGACGCGTATCAACTGCTGCGTAGTGTCGTGCAAGACAACGATGTGTTGTTGGTTCAGGGGGCGGGGAACGTCAGCCAGGTGTCCAACCGGTTGCGAGGTCTCATTGATGCTTAAGCTGGTTACGAGCGTCGTGTTGATAGGCTTGTTTGTTGCCGGGGTCATGGGCTGGTTGGCGCTTGATCAACCCGTCCGCGTCGTGCGTATCGAAGGCGAGTTGAGCGCCCCGGAACGGCGCGAGGTGCAAGCGCAGATCGCCGGATCGCTAGATGCGCGATTGCTGACGCTAAACCTCGAGAAACTACGCCATCAGATCTTGGCGTTGTCTTGGCCGCGCACGGTGAGCTTGCGCCGGGTTTGGCCCGACAGCTTGGAGGTCAGCGTGTCCAAACAGATGGTGGTCGCCCGTTGGGCCGATGGTGCGTTTTTGACATCGAGCGGTGAGATCGTCACAACGCCCGACGCGCCGGCCAACGTACCGACGTTCGATTGTGACCTATCCGGTCCGAAGCGGGCCATGGAGATCTACCGGTTGCTGCAAGAACTTGCGTCTCGGGCTGGTCTGAACGTGGTGACGTTGTCGGAGAATGCCTTGGGCGAGTGGCGCATCGACCTTGCCGGCGGGCTCGAGCTAATGCTGGGTGCCGAGCAGCTGGCGGAACGCATGCGCAGGTTCTTGTTGGTCTACCGGCGCTCACTGGGCGATACCAAACGTCGGGTCGAATACGTGGACGCTCGCTACGCCAACGGCGTGGCGGTACGTTGGCGCGAATCCGGTGGGCTATGAGAGAGTTTCGAGATTAAGGAGAGAAATGGCATCCGATAGCGAAATGCGCAGACTCGTTGGGCTGGACATTGGCACCAGCAAGGTGGCGGCGATTGTCGGCGAGGTTAACCGCGAGGGCGAGATAGAGATCATCGGTATCGGCACCCACATCTCGCGCGGGATGAAGAAAGGGGTAGTGATCAATATCGAATCGACCGTGCAATCGATCCAGCGGGCAGTGGAAGAGGCGGAACTGATGTCGGGCTGCCAGATCGACTCCGTTTATGCGGGAATCGCCGGCAGCCACATTCGCAGCATAAATTCACACGGCATTGTCGCGATACGCGATCGCGAAGTGTTTCCACAAGACGTAGAGCGGGTCATCGATGCCGCGCAGGCCATGGCGATTCCCGCAGATCAGAAGATACTGCACATACTGCCTCAGGAATACGTCATCGATAGCCAGGACGGCGTGAAGGAACCCTTAGGCATGTCGGGGGTACGTCTCGAGGCCAAGGTGCACCTGGTCACTTGTGCGGTGAACGCCTCACAGAACATCGAGAAATGCATCGAGCGTTGCGGATTGACCGTCAACGACGTGATTCTCGAACAGCTCGCATCGAGTTATTCGGTACTGTCCGACGATGAACGCGACCTTGGGGTGTGTTTAGTCGATATCGGTGGCGGTACCACCGACATCGCGGTGTTCACCGACGGCGCCATCCGCCACACCACGGTTATTCCCATTGCGGGCGATCAAGTCACCAACGACATCGCCATGGCGCTCAGAACGCCGACTCAGAACGCCGAAGAGGTCAAGATCAAATACGCGTGCGCACTGACGCAGCTGGCCGGGACGGAAGACATGATCAAGGTGCCCGGCGTCGGGGACAAGCCAGCCAAAGAGCTGTCGCGACAAGCCCTCGCCGAAGTCGTAGAGCCTCGTTACGACGAGCTATTCACCTTGATTCAAGCAGAATTACGCCGCAGCGGGTTCGAAGACCTCGTTGCAGCGGGAATCGTGCTCACTGGGGGAGCATCGAAGATGGAAGGGGTGATCGAGCTTGCGGAAGAAATCTTCCACATGCCGGTCAGTCTGGGTTCGCCGAACAACGTGGCGGGCTTGAAGGACATCGTTCGCGATCCTGTTTATGCAACGGGCGTTGGCTTGTTGCAATACGGAAAGCAAAGAGAAGAAGAAATGCCCGGCCGTGGTCGATCACGGGGTGCCGGAGTATTCAGCAAGACCAAGAAGTGGCTGAGTGACAATTTTTAACAGGAGACTCTTAAGATGTTTGAATTGGTAGACAGTGCGCCCCAGAGCGCTGTGATCAAGGTGATCGGTGTCGGCGGCGGCGGCGGCAATGCCGTGCAACACATGCTTTCCAAGAATGTCGACGGTGTGGACTTCATTGCTGCCAACACAGATGCGCAAGCGTTGAAAAACCTCGATGCCAAAACCATCCTGCAGATCGGCAGTTCCATCACCAAAGGTCTCGGTGCGGGTGCCAACCCGGATATCGGGCGCCAGGCGGGGCTCGAGGATCGAGATCGTATTTCCGAGGTACTCGCAGGTGCCGATATGGTGTTCATCACCGCGGGCATGGGTGGTGGTACCGGCACCGGTGCGGCGCCCATCGTTGCGCAAGCGGCTAAAGAGATGGGCATACTCACCGTTGCGGTGGTCACGCGACCATTCAAGTTCGAAAAGCGTAGCGAAATCGCCGACCGTGGCATTCGCGAGCTGTCCGAATGTGTGGACTCGTTGATTACGATCCCGAATGAAAAACTGCTCGTGGTGTTGGGCGAGCGCACCAGCATGCTGGATGCGTTTGCCGCGGCAAACGACGTTTTGTTGGGCGCCGTGCAAGGCATCGCCGATCTCATCATCCGTCCCGGCATGATCAATGTCGACTTTGCCGACGTACGCACGGTGATGTCGGAGATGGGCATGGCGATGATGGGTACCGGACGGTCGTCCGGCGAGAATCGGGCCCGCGATGCAGCCGAATCGGCAATGCGCAGTCCGCTGTTGGAAGATGTGGATCTTCACGGCGCGCGCGGCATCCTCGTCAACGTGACCGCGGGGCCAGATCTCAACATCGGTGAGTTCACGGATGTCGGCAACATCGTGGACGAATTCGCCTCGGAACACGCAACCGTCGTTGTAGGCACCGTGATCGATCCCGATATGGGTGAAGATCTCAAGGTAACCGTCGTCGCGACCGGTCTTGGGGAGCAGCATCGACCGAACGTCATCGTGGACAACACGCTCACCAGGCAGGTCATGGACGGCCAGGTGGACTACGCAAAATTGGACCGGCCTGCCTACGCGCGCCACAATGCCGCCTTGGCCGAAGATACGCTTGCGGATGGCGCGGCCGATCAGGACCTGGAGTATCTCGATATACCGGCGTTCTTGCGGCGCCAGGCCGACTGAAACGTCTTTGCGTGATTGGCTATCGGCATTCGGGCCTGGCAGCGTCTTTTCAACACGCTGCTGGGTCGGGGCGAAAACAAGACGCTACGTGGTCGAACGGTTCGGCTGGGGCCGGGCCGCCGATACGTTCGAAATCGGGAAACAAACTGTAACAAAACTGTGACCGCGTGCCGTAGTTCGACATGGACGCGTTTGTTAGTATCCGCGCCCTGCCGCGCGCTTGGCCTCGTATAGAGGGGCAGCAGCGTACCTTGAAACCGCCATGGTGAAATCACGTCGATAATAAGAATCCCAAGACTCAATGACAGATCAGCTCAAGCAACGCACCCTCAAAAACGTCATCCGGGCAACCGGCGTTGGCCTGCATACGGGCGAGAAGGTTTACATTGCGGTGTGTCCCGCGCCGATCGACGCAGGCATCGTATTCGTGCGCAACGACCTCGATGAGCCGGTGAGTATCCCGGCGAAAGCCGAAAACGTGGGCGACACCACGTTGGCGACCACGCTGACCGACGGCCATGTTGAAATTGCCACGATCGAGCACTTGATGTCGGCCTTTGCGGGGCTCGGTATCGACAACGCGACGGTAGAAGTCAGTGCGCCGGAACTTCCTATCATGGACGGTAGTGCAGCGCCTTTCGTGTTCTTGTTGCAGTCCGCGGGCATCGAGGAGCAGGCGGCGGCGAAGAAGTTCTTGAGAATCACCAAGCCGGTCAAATACACGCAAGGTGACATCGTTGCCGAGCTGAGACCGTATGACGGGTTTCGCTTGGAGTACACGTTGCTGTACGACCATCCGGTGTTTAAGAAACATGTCAAAACCGCGAGCGTCGAGTTTTCTACGATGACCTTCGTCAAGGAGGTTAGCCGCGCACGCACGTTCGGATTTTTGGCCGATTACGAAAAGCTGCGCTCGATGAATCTCGCACGTGGCGGCAGCTTGGACAACGCCGTGGTAGTGGACGACTACCGCATACTCAACGATGAGGGTTTGCGTCTCGAGGACGAGTTCGCCAAGCATAAGATTCTCGACGCCATTGGCGATCTGTACCTATTGGGATACAGCCTGATTGGAGAGTTTTGCGGCTTCAAGTCGGGCCATGGCCCCAACAATGCGCTCATCAGAGAGCTCCTGAGGCAGCCCGACGCCTACGAGATTGTGACCTTCGAAGATGACCAGGCGCCAATCACCTATTCGCGCCCCGTGTTGGCGGGAGCATCCACCTAAGCGTGAACCAGTTCACGCTTCGCTTAAGCTGAACCTACGTCTCAACTCTCTTGTACTCCGTTCGGGATAATCGTCTCGCTGTGTGAGATCTTGATTTTGAGCGCCGTGACGTGCTGAAAGTGCCCTAAAACGGTGAGTTTTGGCAAGAGCTCAGGTACCAAGAAGCGCAGCCGGGTTGCCGTAGCTCCGTTGCTACAGAGGATCACCAAGGCGTTCCCGCGAACCGCCGACACGCGACAATCGCGTGCGAGCGGATCTGGCAGGATGGCCCGAAGTTCTCGGGTCCAAGCGTCTTGATCGGCGGCTTGGCGGAGTAGGCGCTGAAGAGGAGTGAAGCGTTTGTGGCCTTCGGTCAAAAGATCGTCTATCTTAAGTTTGGACACTTACGGTTTTCTTCCCACTCAGAGATCGAGACGAATTGACGGGTCGCGTTTACGGCTCGCGGTTCAGGTTGAGAGAATGGACGCTGGACATGGGAACATAATAAGAACTCGGCCGTGAAGATCATACTGGTTAGAGAAAGCGGTGACTCAAAGGCGATTCGACTGAGCCGTCGTTTGGCGGTTGCGGGCCTATTTGTCGGCCTTTTGGGCGTTGCCGCAACCAGCAACTACCTATACGCGTACCTCACCACCGATCAGGTGGATTCTCGCGTCATCGAGCAGTGGCGGCAACGTCTCGCCGCGCAGGATGCACGCGTACACGAGATCGAGAGTCGGTCGGCCGCCGAAAGTGAAGCGGTGGGTCGCCAGCTCGCCCAGATGCAGGCCAGGTTGTGGCGTATGGAAGCCTTGGGCGCGCGCGTGGCCGAAGTGGCGGAAATCGATGCCGGCGAGTTCAGTTTCAACACGCCGGCACCGCAAGGTGGCCCGACGAGTTCGACGGAAAAGATTCTGCAATGGCCGGATCTGCGGGCGAGTCTGGATGAGCTGGCGTATGCGATCCGCAATCGGGAAACCGAGCTCGAGATCTTGGAGTCCTTACTGGTCGATCAAGAATACCGCGAAGCGGTGGAGTTGACCGGTCGCCCGGTGAAGTGGGGCTGGACGTCTTCGCCTTACGGTAAACGGGTCGATCCCATTAGCGGCAAGATGGGGTGGCACGCAGGGGTCGACTTCGCCGGTCGCGACGGTTCCGAGGTGATCGCCATTGCCAGTGGCGTGGTGGTGTATGCAGGTCCTCGGTCGGGGTTCGGCAAGATGGTGGAGATCAATCATGGGGACGGTTACGTCACCCGCTATGCTCACCACAAGGCGGTAGGCGTCGAAGTCGGTGACATCGTCAAGAAGGGAGAAACCGTCGGCAGCATGGGTAGCTCCGGGCGTTCTACGGGCCCCCACGTGCACTTCGAGGTGCTCAGGAACGGAAGACACGTAGATCCTGCGAGATATGTCGCCCGACGTCGAACCTAGGTAGGAGCGGCTTTAGCCGCGAAGTGAGGCGTAGCCGAGCGGTCTCGCCGCGCCTGAACACCGTCTTGCCATGCTAACATTCGCCCTTTTCTAGACCCCCAAAGATGCTTGGTAAACTGATCCGTGCCGTTTTCGGCACCAAAAACAGTCGCGAGCTCAAACGCATGGGGAAGATCGTTGACCAGATCAACGTGCTCGAACCCCAATTCGAAACCCTGCAGCAGGACGAGCTCAAAACCTTCACTGAGACGCTCAGACAACGTTTCTCTTCGGGAGAGAGCCTCGATGAGCTTCTTCCTGAGGCGTTTGCAGTAGTTCGAGAATCGGCGCGACGCTCCAAGAACATGCGACCCTTCGACGTTCAGCTAATCGGCGGCATCACGCTGCACGAAGGCCGCATCGCCGAGATGCGTACGGGCGAGGGCAAGACCCTAGTTGCCACCCTACCCGCATACCTCAACGCGATGTCCGGCCAGGGCGTGCATATCGTGACGGTCAATGACTATCTCGCTCGCCGTGACGCAGGTTGGATGGGACCGATCTATGCGTACTTGGGATTGACGGTCGGTGTCATTCAGTCGGGGCAAAACCCGATCGAGAAGCGTGAGGCGTATAAGGCCGATATCACCTACGGAACCAATAACGAGTTCGGCTTCGATTATCTGCGGGACAACATGGCGTTTGCGCTCGAAGACAAGTTTCAGCGCGATTTGACCTATGCCATCGTCGATGAGGTGGACTCCATCTTGATCGATGAGGCGCGCACCCCTTTGATCATCTCCGGCCCTGCGGAAGAAAATACCGAGCTGTACAAGAAAATGAACAAGCTCGCGCCGGGCTTGAAGCAGCAACAACCCGGTGAGAAACCCGAAGATCCACCGCTCGTGGAAGGCGATTACTTGGTCGATGAGAAAAACCGTCAAGTTGAACTCACGGAGCGTGGTCATGCGCTGGTCGAGGAGCGGCTCGAGCGGATGGGGCTCCTGGATGCCGACGACAGCCTGTATTCGGCGAGCAATCTGAATCTATTGCATCACGTCCACGCGGCACTCAAAGCACATGGCCTCTTCAAACGCGACGTCGACTACATGGTGGCCGACAACGAGATCGTGATAGTCGATGAACACACCGGGCGTGCCATGCCGGGCCGGCGTTGGTCGGAGGGCATCCACCAAGCCGTCGAGGCCAAAGAGGGCGTGCCGATTCAAAACGAAAGTCAGACGCTGGCCTCGACCACGTTCCAGAATTACTTCCGGATCTACGAAAAACTGGCTGGCATGACGGGCACAGCGGATACGGAGGCCTTCGAGTTTCGTCAAATTTATAACCTCGACGTCGTGGTGATACCGACCCACATGCCAATGGTTCGGGAAGATCACAACGACTTGGTGTATCTCACCATCGAGGAGAAGTACGACGCGATCGTCGAGGACATCAACGATTGTATGGCGTCGGGTCAACCGGTGCTGGTAGGCACTGCATCCATCGAGTCATCCGAGCGCCTCTCGGCGGAACTCAAGAACCGCAAGATCGAACACAACGTCTTGAATGCCAAGCAGCACGAGCGGGAAGCCGACATCATTGCGCAGGCGGGCAGTCCGGGCGCGGTGACGATTGCCACCAACATGGCTGGACGTGGCACCGACATTGTCTTGGGTGGTAGTTGGGAAACCGAGGTCGACCAGCTCGACCAGGCAGACGAATCGGCGATCGAGAAACTGAAGACAGATTGGCAAGCGCGGCACGATCGCGTCATCGAAGCCGGCGGTTTGCACATTGTCGGCACCGAACGGCACGAGTCGCGCCGTATCGACAACCAACTTCGCGGTCGTTCCGGCCGCCAGGGCGATCCGGGCTCGTCGCGCTTTTATCTGTCCATCGAAGACAACTTGATGCGCATATTCGCATCGGACCGGGTGCGCAGCATCATGCAGTCGATCGGACTCGAAAAAGGCGAAGCGATCGAGCACCGGATGGTGAACAACGCCATCGAAAAAGCCCAACGTAAGGTCGAAGGACACAACTTCGACATTCGTAAGAATCTGCTGGAGTTCGATAACGTATCCAACGACCAGCGCCAGATCATCTATCAACAGCGTCGCGATCTCATGGCGACGGAGGACATCTCGGATACCATCGAAGGCATTCGCGAAGAGATCGTCTATGACGTCGTTAGCGAGTACATCCCGCCGCAAAGCGTCGAAGAGCAGTGGGACATCGAGGGCTTGGAACAGGCGCTAGGTAGCGAGTTTGCGAGCCAACAACCGCTACGTAGTTGGCTCGAAGATGACGACTCTCTCAACGAAGATAGTTTGAGCCTGAAGATCCTGCAGCAGGTTGAACAGGAGTACGCGGCCAAGGAGCGGGACTGGTCGGCTCATGGAGTCGACATGCGGTTGGTCGAGAAGCAGATCATGCTGCAGATACTCGATCAGCGTTGGAAAGAACATCTGGCGGCCATGGACTACCTGCGCCAGAGCATTCACCTACGTGCCTATGCCCAGAAGCAACCGAAACAAGAGTACAAACGCGAGTCGTTTGAATTGTTTCAAGAGCTGCTCTACAACATCAAGCGCGACGTTGTGAAGCTGTTGTCGCGGGTTCAGATCGAATTGCCCAACGCGGCTGAGGAAACCGAGCGCAGGCGGCGCGAAGAGGCAGAGAAACGCATGCGTTTTTCGCATGCTGCATCGTCTGCGCTGGCCGATGGTGATGCGCCCCAGGTTCAACGGGACGGCAACAAACCACAAACGTTTGTGCGAAGTGAACGCAAGATAGGGCGCAACGAACGCTGTCCCTGCGGCTCTGGCAAGAAGTTCAAGCACTGTCACGGCAAAGCCGCGTAAAGGCCATGGGCACCTCTAGTAGCCTCTCCGCGTTACCAGCAAGGCGCAACCACGCAAGACATATCCGATATATCGGTTCCAACGCGGCTACGCCCGCAAGCAGGCGCGGGCGCAGAGTCACGGCCCCCCGAAGTTTTGCGCCAACGCAGGCTCGCGATAGGTCATTAGAGGTGCCCTCGTGGCGGTCAACCTGCCTGGGCTAGACAGACTGCTGCCCGTGCCCGGTGTTCGACTGGGCACGGCTTGTGCGGGTATCAAGCACCTTGACCGCGATGATCTAGCGTTGCTGGTGCTTGACCCGGGTACGACGGTGTCGGCCGTCTTTACCCAAAGCGGGTTCCGGGCGGCTCCTGTAGAGGTCGCGGAAAGCCGCATCCGCGAAGGCCAGCCGCGGGTACTCCTGATCAATAGCGGCAACGCCAACGCGGCGACCGGCGAACCGGGGGTAGCCGACGCGCGCGAACTATGCGATCACGCGGCACGACGGCTCGGCGACGGCCTCGGCGGCGAGCAGGTGCTGCCATTCTCCACCGGCGTCATAGGTGAGCGGCTGCCGGTCGACGCTATCCGCCGAGGCATCGATAGCACGGCCACGGCACTTTCGGGCGATGGTTGGGCCGCTGCCGCGACCGCTATCATGACCACCGACACGGGGCCCAAAGCGGTGTCGAAGCGTATTCGAATCGAGGACGCCGAGGTTTGCATCACCGGCATGGCAAAGGGTTCGGGTATGCTCAAGCCGGACATGGCCACGCTCCTGGCCTTTATCTGCTGTGATGCAGGCATCTGCAAGGTCGCGTTGGATAAACTCACCCGCGAAGTCGCCAGCAACTCTTTCAACCGCGTGACCATCGATGGCGACACCTCGACCAACGATGCCTTTGTGATTGCTGCAACGGGTGTTGCAGATCATCGGGTCATCGAACAGGCCGGTGAGAGCTACGACGCATTGCGCTCCGGCCTCGAGACAGTGGCGTGTGAACTGGCACAACGCATCGTGCGCGACGGTGAAGGTGCAACCAAGTTCGTCACTGTGCGTGTCACCGGCGGCTCGACCGAGACGGAATGTTTAGCAGTCGCCTACACGATCGCCGAGTCGCCGCTCGTGAAGACGGCGATTTTCGCCGGTGATCCAAATTGGGGGCGCTTTTGCATGGCGATCGGTCGTGCCGGTATCGCTGACCTGGATTCGGGCAAGGTTTCATTGAGCCTCGACGATGTGGTCGTAGCCCGAGGCGGCTTGGTTGCGGAGGACTATGTTGAGGCCGCCGCTGCCGAAGTCATGGCGCGGGACGAGTACGCGGTCAACGTCGATCTCGGCAGAGGTGATAGCAAAGCCGTAGTGTGGACCTCGGACCTATCTTACGAATACGTGCGCATCAACGCCGAATACCGCACCTAGCAGACTTAGCGGCCGGGCCGACCCTACTCAGACCCCAAATATCGGTCGTCGTACACCTGTTGTTCGGGAAGCGTGTACTGCTCATCAGCCCAAGCGCCCAAGTCGATCAGCTTGCAACGATCCGAACAGAACGGCCGGTGCTCGTTCTTGCGCGTCCACTTGACGAAGTTACCGCAGGTTGGGCAGGCGAGAATGCGCGGGGTGGTCTCAGTCATAGTCTAGTCGGCCTTGATAAAGGGCTTGAGCATAGAAGACATCTATACTTATCGTCGAATTACCAGCGTGGAAATTGCAAGGTTTTAACGGGTTTCCCGCTAAAACCTTGCAATATGCAGCGGCCGACTTGCAGGGCATGGGTCCCCCTGTCACAGGGGGCGCCCTGCCGCGAGCGAAGCTCGGCGCGAGCCGGTCGTGTTGCAAGCAACACTTACGGCAGTTTGGGCTTGCCCAAACTGCAAAGCGCAAACGAAGTTTGAGCCAGGCGACCCCCTAAAAAAGTCCAGGACGGACTTTTTAGGGACGACTAGTCTAATTGAACCGGCGGCGTTGAGGTCATCAACGCATTGATGGGTCCATCTCAGCAAGTAGGCGACGCTGTAGGACACCCCTCAGGCGACCAGGAAAAGCGTGAGTAGGTCGCTGCGCCACATCAACGCGATCCAACCTGCGACGGCCAGGAAGGGTCCGAAAGGGATGGGCTGGTCGCGCGCAAGCGACTTTGTGAAGATCGACACGAGCGCGAAGACGAGCCCGGCGATGGCGGCGATCAGTATCACCGCTGGCAGCACCTGCCAGCCAAGCCAAGCGCCGATCGCCGCGTACAACTTGAAATCTCCATACCCCATGCCTTCCTTGCCCGTTAGTAACTTGAAGGCCCAGTAGGTGGACCAGAGAAACAGATAGGCTGCGATCGCGCCAACGATAGCCGACTGAATATCGGTCATTCCGCCGCCGTACAGGTTGACTGCGAGACCCGCCCAGACCAACGGCAAGGTCATCTGATCGGGAAGCAGTTGGGTATCGAAATCGATGTAGGTGAGCGCTATCAGCGTGTAGGAGTAGCCTAAAGCAGCAACTCCGAACCACGTGAAGCCGAACGTCGCGATAACCACCAAGGTTATGATACCGGTCAGCAACTCCACGATCGGGTAACGCATCGCGATGGTCGCGTTGCAACCGGCGCACTTGCGCTTTAGCAAGAACCAGCTGACGAGGGGGATATTTTCGCGTGCGGTAATCGCGTGCCCGCAACTCGGGCAACGCGATCTGGGGACGAGGAGGTTAAAGGCTTCTTGTGGAGCGGCGTTTTCGGTGTCCATTGCGAGCTGCTCGCGCGCTTGTGTGTCCCACTGGCGATTGAGCATGACCGGCAGGCGGTAGATCACGACGTTGAGAAAACTGCCGACCGCAAGACCGATCCACAGCAGCAGGATGAGGCCGCCCCACCCGAAGTTCAGAAGCGCGTCGAACAATTTTGGTGTTAGCCGCCGACGACCGCGCCAAGCTGGAAGATTGGCAGGTACATCGCGATGATTAGGCCACCGACCAAGACACCGAGCACCGACATGATTATCGGTTCCATGAGCGCAGTGAGGTTGTCGACCGCGTTGTCGACCTGTTCTTCGTAATAGGTTGCAGACTTGTCGAGCATGTCGTCGAGCGCGCCGGCTTCTTCGCCGATAGCGACCATCTGAATCACCATGTTCGGAAACACGCCCGTGTTGCGCATCGAGAAGTGCAGCTGTTGACCGGTAGAGACGTCATCGCGGACCTTGATCACAGCTTTCTCGAATACCGTGCTGCCGGTCGACCCGGAGACCGAGGTCAAAGCATCGACCAGCGGTACCCCAGCTGCAAACGTAGTCGACAAGGTTCGCGCGTAACGTGCCACCGCTGATTTTTCGATGATGCTACCGGCTACCGGCAGCTTCAGCGCAATTCGGTCGAGGGCTTCACGCAACGGTCTAGAACGTTTTCTGATAGCCATAAAGCCGCTGACCGTGCCCAAGATCGCGACCACGATCATGAACCACCATTCCTGCATGAAATCCGAGATGCCGATGACGAACAAGGTGAAGGCCGGTAAGTCGGCACCGAAGCCGGCGAACACGTCCTCGAACTGCGGTACCACTTTGATCAGCAAGATACCCGATACGACGAGCGCGACGACGACTACCGCGATCGGGTAGGTCATCGCTTTCTTAACCTTGGCTTTCAGAGACTCGGTCTTCTCCTTGTAGGTGGCAATGCGATCGAGCATCGTCTCGAGCGATCCCGACTGCTCACCGGCATCCACCAGGTTGCAGAACAGATCGTCAAAATACAGGGGGTATTTGCGCAAGCTCGACGCAAAGTTGCTACCGCCGGAAACGTCGTTACGAATGTTGCGGACCAGCTCTGCCATCTTGGGCTTGTCGAGACCTTCTGCGACGATGTCGAAAGACTGCACCAGCGGCACCCCGGCACGCATCATGGTAGACATCTGTCGTGTAAAGAGCGCGATGTCCGCCGGTTTCGGCTTGCCGCCGCCGCCGAGCGATAGGCCCTTGCCCTTCTTACGCACCTTGGTGGCCTTGATGCCTTGCCGGCGAAGTTCCGCCTTGGCGATGGCAGGGTTGGCGCTGGTGATCTCACCGTTCGTCTTCTTGCCCTGCTTGTCAGTGCCTTGCCAAACAAAAATTGCGCTTTCAGCCATTACTTACTGCCTTCAAACCTCTGTTAGTGACCCGTGGTCTTGCGGTTGGCCTCCGCCAAGCTCGTCACGCCTTGAATGACCTTTTGCAGACCCGAACGCCTAAGGTTGTTGTACCCGTGTTCGGCAGCCTTCTCGGCGAGCTGGATGCTGTTTCCATCCTCCATGATAATACGAGACAGCTCGGGGGTTATTTTAACTACTTCATAAATTCCCACTCGGCCCTTGTACCCGTTATTGCACTTATCGCAGCCATCCGATTTGGCTTCGAACACCTCGAACTCGGTATCGATCTCGTCTTCTGTAAAGCCTTCTGCCAATAACGTTTCCTTGGGCACGTCGATGATGCTCTTGCAGTGGTTGCACAGGCGTCGAGCCAGGCGTTGAGCGATGATCAAATCTACCGACGTGGCCAGGTTGAACGCGGGTATCCCCATGTTGCGCAGACGCGTGAGAGTCTCTGCGGCCGAGTTGGTGTGCAACGTGGAGAGCACCAAGTGACCGGTTTGAGCCGCTTTGATCGCGATCTCCGCCGTTTCCAGGTCACGAATCTCTCCGACCATGACAACGTCCGGGTCCTGGCGCAGGAACGCCCGCAACGCCTTGGCGAAATCGAGGCCTACCCGGTAGTTCACGTGAACCTGGTTGATACCATCCAGGTTGATCTCCACGGGGTCCTCCGCAGTCGATATGTTGCGTTCTGCGGTGTTGAGGATATTCAGGCCTGTGTAAAGCGTGACCGTCTTACCGCTACCCGTCGGTCCGGTGACGAGAATCATGCCCTGCGGCCGAAACAGCGCCTCCATCAGTAGTTCTTTCTGGTCTTCTTCGAACCCGAGCGCGTCGATTCCCATCTTGGCGCTCGAGGGGTCCAGAATACGCAGCACGATTTTTTCGCCCCAGAGTGTGGGCAGGGTGTTGACGCGGAAATCGATGGCTCGGGTCTTGGACAGCTTCATCTTGATGCGGCCGTCTTGCGGAAGGCGCCGCTCGGATATGTCGAGTTCGGACATGACCTTCAGGCGAGCCGCCAACCGTGTGCCCAAGTTGGTCGGCGGGTGAGACGCCTCGTGCAAGATACCGTCCGTGCGGAAGCGCACTCGATAGCTTCTCTCGTACGGCTCGAAGTGTATGTCCGATGCGCCCATCTTGATGGCATCCAAAAGCATTTTATTGACGAAACGGACGATGGGTGTTTCGTCGATATTCGAGCCTTCGTCGTCGTCATCCGTATCCTCCCCGAAGGCTTCCATATCGAGATCTTCGAGCGCATCGTCGTCGAGATCGCCAAGACCATCGTCTTCCTGGGCGCTCAGAAACTGCTCTATCACCGCAGAGAGCTTGTCTTCCTCGACCAGTATGGGTTCGGTGTTCACGCCAGTCTGAAACTTGATCTCATCCAGCGCTTGCAGGTTGGTCGGATCGGATACCGCGACGAACAGGCGCACTCCGCGGCGAATGAGCGGCAGGGCGTTGTGTTGTCGAATGAGTTTGTCTTTGACGAGATCTCGAGGAATCGAGTCTAGATCGAAGGAGGAAAGATCGATCAGCGGTACGCCGAATTCCTCCGACGCGCTGCCGGCAATGGCGCGTGGCTCGGCCAGGCCGTTCTGGACGAGGTAGGAAACGAACGGAGCGCCCTGTTTGCGGGCTTCTTCGCTTGCTTTGGCGGCTGCTTCGGCATCCAATATGCCTTCATCCACCAGTCTCCGTGCGAGGCCACTAATTGGAACCGGTTCAGTTGCCATTAGGCGGTGCAATCCTTGTCCTGAAAAAGAGTCCTGACGGAAGGTACCTTACAGTTCAGGAACTTAGGAAGTCTAATCCTGCGTCACTTGAGTGTCGATAAAGGGGTCACAGTTTAGCAACGCGTCTTGGGCCATGATGTGCCGCGGTCATTGACCCGCAGACGGGTTCTGCGCTTGAGTGCGCACGCGATGCGGCTGGTGACACCGAGGGTCAGCAAGTGACGTGGTGAGAAACCTACAACGCAGTGTTGCTATGACGGTACGATTGACAAGCAGATGTCGCAACCCAACGATAACTTACTGACTTTAAAGTAGTTTAGGCATGAGTGAAGTAGCGTATCGAGAAATTGGCACGCAGCTTGCCTCTCCTAAGCCGAAGGATGCGGCGCACGTGCCTTTTTCGCCCGGGCTGCCACGTTTGATTCATTAAAGAACGGAGTTTGATTGAAATGAAAACGATTCAGAAGGGTTTTACCCTAATCGAATTGATGATCGTGGTAGCCATCATCGGCATTTTGGCCGCAGTTGCTCTGCCCGCTTATCAGGACTACATCGAGAACTCGAATATGTCCAAGATCACCTCTCATTTTGAAGAAGGTGCACGTTTGGCCCAAAACGAGATGCGCAAGATCCAAGCCGAGGTAGCCATCGGCCGCCATGCCAGCTTGGCGGCTGCGGATGCCGCCTACGGTTACACCTCTGCAGGTTTCGCGGCTTATCTGAACCTAGAAGGTGGTTCGGCACCTGGTGGTGGTCCGGCTTACATTGCTGGTGCCGTCGGTGATCCGGTTACTGGTGCCGTCGCTGTACTCATTACGGGTACCGTTGCGAACGCAGACTGGGTGGCGACTTTCGACCGACCGATAATTTACGCGTTCACGGCGTCGCTGCAGCGTGTGGCCGACTGGACCAACATGTAGTCACGGAACGACTCGAGAGGGGCTTCGTGCCCCTCTTTTTTTAGGTAACACTGGAGTCAAAGCTGGAGTGCCTTGTGTCAACAATCCAAAAAGGCTTTAGCCTCATCGAGCTCATGATTGTCGTGGCCGTGATGGCGATTGTCGCCGCGGTCGCGCTGCCGGCGTACAACGGCTACATCCAGACCTCTCGCGAAGGTGTGCTGGTCAACAACGTGGTCACCATGGAAGTATTCCAAGAAGACTTTCGCTTACGTACCGGCAACTTCCTCGTTGCTGCTGCCAATGTGGCTGCCATCACGGCGGCGATTGACTGGGCGCCCCAAGACGACGGTGGCGTCACCTACGTGATCACGGACCCCGGTGGCGGCTCGTACAACGTCACTGCAACGGATGCGGCAGGCACGACTGTCTGCATGACGCTGCCTGAGAAGGTACGCTGCTAGGCAAGACTTCCGAACAGCCTTTCCGGATCACCGCCAAGCCGCTATTCTGCGCACGTTTCGCGCGTGCCGGGATAGCTCAGTTGGTAGAGCGACTGATTCGTAATCAGTAGGTCCGCAGTTCGATTCTGCGTTCCGGCACCAGTTTAAGGCTCGAGTGACCAGCTACAACCTCTCCCCGCTATCTACGCGACAGCGTTTACTCGGCACGGTCTTGATCGTCGTGGCGTTTGCCGGTTTGTCCATTTTCTATGGGGCCAGCATCAATTTGAATCTTTTCGCCGTCGCCGTGTGCGGGGTTCTGATTGGGCTGTCGATGATTGGACCGAGCCGGTTGGCAAGAAGCATGGCGGCGTTACCGGTCGGGAGCGGGCTTGCGATTGGAACCCTCATCGTGTTGATCGTCGGCTATCAAACCTCGTTGAGCAAAGATTCGAGTTTCGTGCCTTCTTGGGCCCTCGCTCTCGCGCCGATGGCATACCTACTCGTGCGGGAACTCGGCGACTATCGAGAAAAGCTGATGTTCGGTTTGATTACCGTGGGCGCAGTTTTTGCGGCCACGTCGGTCTGGCAGCTGATCACGGCTGGGGCACGTGCCGGATTGCCGCTGATGGATCCCAACAACTACGGCTGTTTGCTGTATCTCTTGTTGCTGCCGTCCATACACATGCTGTTACATCGCGCATGGTCGGGTCCCCGGATCTCGACGGGCTGGCTAGTGGTCAGTCACATGCTGGTTTTTCTGGGGCTCGTCGCTTTGTTTGCGACACAATCGAGGACCAGTGCGGTGATCGTAGGCGTCGCACTGGCTGTTTGGGTGGGTTTGGCGCTCTGGAGACGTTTGAGCTTCAAGCCGGTGGCGTTTGTCCTGGCCCTCGCGGGCGTCGCTTTGTTGACGGTGAATCTCGCGCTCGTGGACTTGTATGCGCTGGATTCTATCTCGGTACGTGAGGGACTCGGCGTTCGCGGGGCTTTGAACAAAGCCGCGTTGCAAATGTTTTTGGACTATCCGTTCACCGGTGTCGGCGTTTACGTGTTTCCTTTGCTCTATCGCTTCAACCGGGATGTTTCCGATCAAGAAACGGCTGGTGGATTCGTCCACAACGATTATCTGCAGACCCTCGCCGAGGGCGGCCCGTTGCTGGTTGCTTGTCTAGTGGCGTTTGCCGCATTCACCCTAATCCGAGCGATAAGAATGTTTCGGAATGCTGAATTTGAGCAACTCGGCTTGATCATGGCGTTGGGTGGGGTGCTCGCCCATGCGTCTGTGAATTTCGTCTTTTACACGCCGGTGTTGGCCGTCTTGGTAGGTTGCGTTGCCGGTATGGTTGATTGGCGCGGAACCAACGACATGGAGCAGGCGAAGAATCGTAGCGACCTGAAGGGTCTCGCGTTCGTACTCCTAGGTTTCGGATGGCTGTGCTGGAGTTATCTCGGTCTCGATACCCTTTCCCAAGGCGTGCTCAATAGACAAGCCGGAGTGCCGTTTGCCGGAAACCTGAACTCGGACCCGGACTCCATGCTCAACTTCGCCCGAGTGGCTCAAACGTTGAATCCCAATCGAGGCATGCCGGTGTTGGCGGAGGCCGTGTTGCTGGAACAGCTTTTGATCGGCATGCCGGCCTCGCAAGATTTGCGGGACGCAGCCCTCGATGCCTATCGCCGTGCGCGGCGGGTCGACCCTTGGAATCCGTACGTGAATCTGCAGATGTATCGCTTTGTTCGCAGCAACCCTGCGGTCTCGGGTTCCCTCACGCAAGAAGAGCAACCCGTCAACCTGCTACTGCAAATCATTGCGCTTGACCCAACCTTCGTGCCAGCGATCGACGCGTTGATGCAATATGCGCAGGACGTTGGGCAGGAAGAGATATACGCCCGCGTACTGCAAAAACGCGTCATGGTCTGGCTGCCTTGGTTAGCGCAAATGGACAAAGGCGCAGCACTGCGTTATCTCGCGTACCTCGAAAGTTGGTCCAAGCAACAGCGGGACAATGCGTTGCAGGAACAACTGCGAACGATCTCGGAGCGATTGACGCCGATCCAGGCGATCGACCAGCAGCGCTGGTTCTACTAATAATGCCCGCGAAGCAAATCTGCGGTAGGAGGCGGCTGCGCGTCCAAGGGACGCGAGGCCGCGATGTAAAGCATTGAATTTAACGAAGAAATCGCGGCTGAAGCCGCTCCTACCGGTCGACGAGACGCATCGATAGATCGATCGGTTGTACGTTCTTGGTGAGCTCCCCGACCGAGATGTAGTCGACCCCGGTGCGGGCGATCTCGGTGATATTGAGTTCGTCGATGCCGCCGGACGCTTCGAGCTTCACCTTGCCTTGGGCTTTGGCAACCGCCTTGGCCGAATCGCTCAGACTGAAGTTGTCGATCAACGCGACATCGACTCCCGCGTCGATGGCTTGATCTAGCTCATCGAGGTCTTCGACTTCGACTTCGATGGGGCGGTCGGAATGCAGTGCGCGTGCTTGGCGTACAACCGCCGCAATCGAGCCTGCGGCTGCGATGTGATTATCCTTGATGAGATAGGCGTCATAGAGACCCATGCGATGGTTGCTCGCGCCCCCACAGCGCACCGCGTACTTCTGCGCGGCTCTTAGGCCAGGGATGGTTTTGCGCGTGTCCAGCAACTCGGCGTCGGTGTCCTCGATCAGGCGTAGGTATTGTCGCGTCTTTGACGCGGTGCCCGACAGTAATTGCGCAAAATTCAACAGCGTACGTTCGGCTGTCAACAAACTGCGAGCCGGACCCTGCATTTCAAACAGCACCTGATCCGGCACTATCTCGTCACCATCGGCAACCTGCCAATGCACCTCTATGGCATCGTCGATCTGGGCGCAGACCTCATCCACGTAGGGCTGCCCGCAGAATACGCCGGCTTCGCGAGTGACAACTTCGGCATCGGTTATGGTGTCGCTGTCGATCAGCTCTGCAGTGATATCGCCGGTACCGACGTCTTCGGCCAGAGCCTGGCTGACCGTAGTCTTTATGGACGCTAGTAATTCGTGTGTCTCGTGCATCGGGTCGACTCGTGTTGTTCGTGTACATCTTTCGTGCGACGATCATTTTACAGTGCGTATCAATCCTGACCATTGGTTAGCACGGACTCGCCGGCTGCCTTCCCCGAACTACGACGATCGATGCGATCCATTCGAGATCTGCTTAATCGTCGTGCATGGCATCTCGTTGCCCCCTGGCGAGTTTGGCAACGGCATGATCGATCGGCTGTTTCTCAACGAACTCGACACCAAAGCGACAGCCGCGCTTGCCGATCTCGAAGGGCTCGAGGTGTCGAGCCACCTGCTGATCGACCGAAGGGGCCGGTGTACGCAGTATGTGGCGTTTGATAGGCGCGCCTGGCATGCCGGAGCGTCGTCTTGGCGAGGTCGGCCCGCCTGCAACGACTTTGCTATCGGTATCGAGCTCGAAGGCACCGACAGTCGACCCTATACGGCAGCTCAATACCGGCGTCTGGTCCTTGTGACTAATGCGCTCATCCACGCCTATCCGCGGCTTGCGCCGGACGCCGTCGTCGGCCACTTCGAGATCGCGCCTCATCGCAAGACCGATCCCGGCTCCAGCTTCGATTGGTCACGCTACCTTTTGGGTCTAAACCGGCCGGAAGTCGCATAGTGCCGATCGGCATCGATCTCGGAGGAACCAAGATTGCGGGGATCCGCATGGCTGACGACGGTTGTGTCTTGTCCGAGAACAGAATCGCGACGCCCAAAAACGACTACAGGGCGACCCTCGATGCGATCGTCGAGCTCGTAACCTCGCTCGATGGCGGCGAGGATATGCCGATCGGCATCGGTACGCCCGGCGCTTGTGTGCCGGGTTTGCAGATCATGCAGAACTGCAACTCAGAGTGGCTGAACGGTAAACGGCTGTTGCCGGATCTCGAAACGCGCTTAGGCAAGCGCGTACGCATGGCTAACGATGCGGATTGTTTCGCCTTGTCAGAGGCCCACTTCGGAGCTGGGCGCGGCTACACCTCGGTATTCGGGGTGATCCTGGGCACCGGCGTAGGTGGCGGCTTTGTGGTGGAAGGTCGCCTGCTGTCGGGTCCCAATGCGCTCACGGGTGAGTGGGGACATACGCCGCTGCCTTACTTTAGGCAAAGGAGTCGGGAAGCGTTCCGAGAAGATGAACACGTTAATGAACTGTTAGATGCGTTAGAATGCGCCTTGAGCCCGCGGACGTGTTATTGCGGTCGACTAAACTGTATAGAGACGTTTTTGAGTGGCCCCGGATTGGCGCGAACCCATGAGTCGTTGTGGGGCGATGCTCGAACCCCAGAAGAGCTTGCAGCGGCGCTGGACGATGAAGCTCGTAAGACCTTCGATCTGTACTGCCACATGCTGGCGCGTAGTTTGGCCCAGGTAGTCAACATCGTGGATCCGCACGTGATCGTGTTGGGTGGCGGTTTGTCGAAGATCGATAGACTGTATCCGCGCTTGAGTGATCTGATCGCGCGGTATACGTTTTCGGGTCGTTGCAAGACGCCGATACTGGCACCCGTGGGAGGCGATGCGAGCGGTGTCCGCGGAGCCGCTTGGGTGTGGCTGGATGCTTAGTCCCTAGTCGCGAGAGAAACGGAAGCAACGTATGGCTTATCCAAGAGATCTGTCCGATCTCGACCCCGATGAGACCAGGGAATGGTTGGACTCGTTAGAGTACGTGCTGAAAAACGCTGGGGTCGATCGTGCCAACTTCCTGCTCGAACGACTATCGGCGCGCATGACCAAAACCGGCGCGCGCTTGCCCTATACGATCACGACCCCATACCGCAACACCATCCCGTCCAGTCTCGAGGCGTTCATGCCGGGCGACCTGTTCATGGAGCGGCGGATTCGCTCGCTCATTCGCTGGAACGCCCTCGCGATGGTGGTGCGAGCCAACCGCAGAGAAGGGGAACTGGGCGGGCACATTTCAAGTTTTGCATCCTCGGCGACGCTCTACGATGTGGGCTTCAACTATTTCTTTCGGGGAAGTGACGCCGATGTGGACGGCAGCCCCACCGGTGATCTGATCTATTTTCAAGGACACTCGGCGCCGGGCGTGTATGCGCGTTCGTTCCTTGAAGGCCGGCTTACCGAAGAACATCTCGATAATTTTCGCCGCGAAGTCGACGGCAATGGGCTGTCTTCCTACCCGCATCCGTGGTTAATGCCCGAATACTGGCAGTTTCCAACCGTGAGCATGGGCTTGGGACCGCTGCAGGCGATCTATCAGGCTCACATCATGAAGTACCTCGACTGCCGCGAGCTCGTGTCCATGGGCGATCGCAAGGTGTGGGCGTTTTTGGGTGACGGTGAGTGTGATGAGCCTGAGTCCCTCGGGGCGTTGGCGTTGGCTGGGCGAGAGCGTCTCGACAATCTCATCTTTGTCGTCAACTGCAACCTGCAGCGCCTCGATGGTCCGGTACGGGGCAACGGCAAGATTATCCAGGAGTTGGAAGGCAACTTCCGCGGCGCCGGATGGAATGTCATCAAAGTGGTTTGGGGGCGGTTGTGGGACCCGTTGTTTGCGAAAGATGACACGGGCCGGCTACAGCAACGTATGAACGAAACCGTTGACGGTGAGTATCAGAACTACAAAGCCAAGGGTGGTGCGTACGTGCGCGAGCACTTCTTCGGTCAGGACGAAACCCTGCTCAAAATGGTCGAAAACCTGACAGATGATAATATCTACCGGTTGAATCGCGGCGGCCACGATCCGTTCAAAGTGTATGCCGCTTATCATGCCGCCACCCACCACACCGGCGAGCCTACCGTGATCCTTGCGAAAACCGTCAAAGGTTATGGCATGGGTGACGCGGGCGAGTCGGAAAACGACACACACCAGGTCAAGAAGCTCGATCTCGAGGGTTTAAAGCAGTTTCGCGACCGTTTTGATATCCCGTTGACGGATACAGAGCTCGAAAGCATTCCCTACTATCGTCCGAAAGACGACGCGCCCGAGATGGTGTACCTGCGCGCGAGACGCGAGAGTCTGGGCGGCTGGATTCCGCGCCGCGCGGAATCTCAGGAACGCATCAACGTTCCCGAACTGGCCGCGTTCGACGCCCAGCTCAAAGGCACAGGGGAGCGCGCCAACTCCACCACCATGGCGTTCGTGCGTATCTTGGCGACGCTCGTCAGGGACAAGAACCTTGGCGCGCGGGTGGTGCCCATCGTTCCGGACGAGGCGCGCACCTTCGGCATGGAGGGTATGTTCCGCCAGCTCGGCATCTACTCGTCCATAGGACAGCTCTACGAACCGGAAGACTCTGAGGAGATCGCCGCGTACCGGGAGTCGAAAGACGGACAGGTGATGGAGGAAGGCATCAATGAAGCAGGCGCCTTCGCCGCGTGGCTGGCCGCCGCGACGTCGTATAGCACCCACCGTTTTACGTTGATTCCATTCTACATTTACTACTCTATGTTCGGTTTTCAACGCATCGGTGACCTCGCGTGGGCCGCCGGTGACATGCAGGCACGGGGCTTTCTGTTGGGTGGCACTGCGGGCCGCACCACGCTGAACGGCGAGGGGCTACAACATCAAGACGGCCACAGCCACATATTGGCGTCGACCATTCCCAATTGTGTGGCCTACGATCCTTGTTATGCCTATGAGCTTGCCGTCATCGTTCACGATGGGATGCGGCGCATGTTTGGTGAAGGTGAACACGTCTTCTACTACATCACCGTGATGAATGAGAATTATCGACATCCGGCGATGCCGGAGGGTGTCGAAGCCGGGATACTGAAAGGCATGTACAAGCTGCACGAGGTGGGCGAGGGGCCTCGCGTACGCTTGCTTGGCAGCGGCACCATATTGCGCGAGGTAGAAGCCGCCGCAAAAATGCTTGCCGAGGATTATGGTGTCATGGCGGAGGTGTACAGCGTAACCAGCTACAACGAGCTTGCCCGTGAGGGGCAAGACGTCGCCCGCTGGAACCTGCTGAACCCCGATAAGCAACCGCGCGAGAGTTACGTCGGCGAGATGCTCGCCGGCGACGTTCCGATCGTATCGGCGAGCGACTATCAAAAATCCCTCGCTGAGCAAATTCGCGGCTGCGTCAATGCGCCCTATAGCGTGCTCGGCACCGACGGCTTTGGACGCAGCGACACCCGCGATCAGTTGCGGGGTTTCTTCGAGGTTGACAGACGTTTCGTGGCATTGGCGGCGTTGGCGGCGTTGGCGCAGACGCAACAAATACCGACCAAGGTGGTGCGTGATGCGCGAGATACGTTCGGCATCGATCCCGACAAACCCGATCCCCGGTTGGCGTAGGGGGAGCGGTGACTGAGATACGCATACCCAACATCGGCGATGCGGAAAACGTCGAGGTCATCGAGCTTTGCGTGGTGCCCGGTGATCGGGTAGGACCCGACGATGCCATCATTGTCATCGAGTCGGACAAAGCATCGATGGAGGTACCGTCCGGCGTGGCCGGAATCATCGAAGCTCTGTTGGTCGCCGTTGGCGATGAAGTAACTGAAGGGAAGGTCATCGCCAGGTTGCAAGTCTCGGTTGAATCCGACGACGCGCAGGAGCCTGTCCCGACGCAAACGTTGTCGCCAAGCGACGCCGCCGCGACCGAGGAAGTCTCCGAAACGGCCTCCGATGCACCGAATGATACGGCCTCCGATGCACCGAATGATACGGTCTCGGATGCACTGAAAGAGGTGGTCATCGAGGTTCCAGACATCGGCGAGGCCGAGGATGTCGTCGTTATCGAAGTGGCGGTTCGTGTGGGTGACGTCGTCACCCTCGACCAAATGCTGGTGGTCGTCGAATCGGATAAAGCGTCGATGGAAATTCCGGCCAACGTGGCCGGAGAGATCACGGCCGTGCATGTGTCGGAAGGAGATCCGGTGATCGAAGGCGCACGGTTGGTGACGATGCTCGTTGCCGAAGCGGCGGCGGCGCCCGGGCCCCCACCGACTGCGGCGCCAACCGACAGCCAGCCCGCGCGCGAAAACGTGCTCGCGCCTGCTAAACCACCGGGTACGCAGGTCGAAGTGGAACAAGCGAGCCCAGGTGCGAGAATTTATGCCGGCCCGGCCACTCGGCGGTTGGCGCGAGAGCTTGGCGTTCAGCTGGAACAGGTCAACGGCAGCGGCAGTCACGGTCGTATCGTCAAGGACGACGTTAAAGCGCATGTCAAAGACGCCATGACTGGAGGTTCGACTCGCGGAGGTTCGGGTATCCCGCCGTTACCCGAGATCGACTTTGCCAAGTTTGGCCCGATCGAGTCGGTGGCTCTCAGCCGCATTCGCCTCGTGGGCGCTGAGAACTTACATCGCAGTTGGCTCAACGTTCCGCACGTCACACAACATGACCAGGCGGACGTCACCGAGTTGGAAGAGTTCCGGCGATCGCTTAAAAGCGAGGCCGAGAGTCGCGGCGTCAAGCTCACACCCCTAGCCTTCATCGTCAAGGCCTGTTGCTATGCGCTGAAAGCCTTTCCGATGTTCAACGCATCGCTTGATCGCGAAGTCAAAAACACCGTCTACAAGTACTACTACAACATCGGTTTTGCGGTTGATACCGACCAGGGTTTGGTCGTGCCCGTCGTCAAGGACGCCGACAAGAAAGGCGTGTGGGACCTAAACGGCGAGATTGCCGAACTAGCCGGTAAAGCCCGCGATCAAAAACTCGGTCTTGATGACATGCAAGGCGGGACGTTTAGCATCTCGAGCCTCGGCGCGATCGGCGGAACCGGCTTCACGCCCATCGTCAACGCGCCGGAAGTAGCCATTCTCGGCATAGCCAGACTCACGACCCAACCGGTCTGGAACGGTACCGATTTCGAACCGCGCAAGGTTCTGCCGCTTTCCCTGAGTTACGACCATCGCGCCATCAACGGCGCTGAAGCCGGTCGATTTGTGGTGCACCTCACTGAGCTGTTGACCGATATCCGCCGCCTGAGCCTTTAACGACCCAACTGGGCGAAAAAGGTGAAAAGGTTCAGCCCGGCCGGGGCGAAGAGCCACGCCACAGGTCTTCCGGCAGATCCGCTTGCGCGTTCAGCGCCCGGGCGAGCACGAAAAACAGATCACTGAGCCTGTTGAGGTAGCGCGCACCGTCTTGCTGGTCGGCGTGCCACAGGCTGCGTTCGGCGCGTCGACACACGCTTCTGCACACGTGGGCTTGAGCTGCCCCTGCGCTACCCCCTGGCAGTACGAACTCGGTCAGCGGCGGTAGGGCGGCGTTCATCGTCTCGATATGTGCCTCGAGGGGTTCGGGGTTCGGTGCGGGGATCTGACCAACGGTCGCCAGGTACGCACCGAGATCGAACAGTTGCTGTTGCACCTCTTGCAGCGTCTTCTCAAGGTCCGGGCCGTTGAGGTGGTTCACCAGAACGCCTAGGTGGCTGTTCAATTCGTCCACATCGCCGATCGCATTGAAGATCGGTTCGTCCTTGGCAAGTTGCTTACCGTCTGCAAGGCGCGATTTGCCCCCATCGCCTTGGCGCGTGGTGACCTTCGTGATGCGGTGTTTTGCTTTAGCCACGAAGCTGTTGCCTATCCGGAGGCTGCCAGGGTCGAGTCGTAGGGTTGTACCGTGATGATGCCGGTGTCGAACGAACGTGAAAGACCATCGTAAGCGAAGCGCATGAAATTTTTGGCGTGCGGGAAGCCCGTGTTCTGATCGGCAGCGCAAATACTCACCCCGACCACGACGGGAATGTAACCTTCACTGGTTTTGAAGGAATGCATGTACAGATTGTCGAATATGCGTCGGAAACTTTGTGACGTACAGTTTTCGATGTCGGGTTGCGATGTGATCACCGCGAACATGCCCGCTTCCGGTCGGGTCACGACGTCGAGTGGTCGCACGAGCTGACGCACCTTGGCGCCGATACCCGACATCAGTTCGTCGATTACCGATTGATCATATTGCTCTTCGATGACGTCCAGGTTGTTGATGCCGACCAGCAGCAGGCAGGCCGCACCACCCCGTGTCTCGGTTTGCTTGACGACGTCGTTGATGCGGTCGATGGTGAATTTGAGGTTGCCCAATCCGGTCACGGGGTCGATCACGTCGGTGGTTTGCAGGTCGCGAATCTTCTTGCTTAGCAGCCGGTTGGATCGCAAAAGCTCGTTCAGTCGTGCCGCGATACGCTGTGCGGCGACCACACGTGGCAGTAACTGGCCGCGCAGATTGGCCTTGTTCATGAAGTCGTCGACGCCTTCCTCGAAAGCGCGGTTCATGGCATCGAAGTCGTCACGGGCGGTCAACAGCATCACGTATGTGAAGTGTTCGTTGGCCTCGTCGTTTTTCTTGACGCGGCGTGTCAGTTCCAAGCCGTCCATGGTCGGCATGAGCCAATCGGCGATGAGAATTTGCGCGGGGCGTTTTTCTAGAGAGCGCAGGGCTTGCAACGGATTGTTCGTGAAACGAACATTACTGAAACCGCCGCTACGCAACGCCTTGGCGATGATCGCGCTCGAAAACTTCGCGTCATCGACAACAAGGATTGGAATGTCTTCATATGACATGTAACTTAGCTCGCATACGCAGGCGACCGGACGAAGCCAACCTTGATGTGGAACGCCCTCCTGTTTATCAAGAAAGGAGGTTTTGTCAAGGTGCTCGTTCCGTTGGGGCTCGATCGACGTCGGAAATTTTAGCACGGGTGATCCCAGACCATCGTACCGGGCTTTGTAAGGAGAAAGTTATGCCTTCTTTCGACATTGTGTCAGAGGTCGATTTACAGGAAGTTCGCAATGCCGTCGACCAGGCGTCGCGCGAGTTGAGAACTCGATTCGACTTCCGCGGAGCCGATGCCGAATTCGAAGTTTTGGAGGAGGGCATCCGAATTGCGGCGCAAGAGGATTTTCAACTGAAGCAGTTGGAAGATATCTTGCGAGACAAGTTAGCCCGCCGCGGCGTCGATGGGGCTAGCCTAGACCCCAGGGAAATAGAGGGTTCCGGCAAGCAGCGCCGGCAAATCTTCGGATTGCGCGAGGGCATCGATCGCGATTCGGCGAAAAAAATAACCAAGCTGATCAAACAGTCGAAGCTCAAGGTACAAACCCAGATCAATGGTGAAAAGCTTCGCGTGACGGGCAAGAAGCGTGACGATCTGCAGGCGGTTATGGCGCTCCTCAAAGAGGCCGACTTGCAATTGCCGTTACAATTTGACAATTTTCGTGACTAAAGCAGCGCCCGCGGCCAAACAGTTGCCCGCGGCTAAACAATTGCCCGCGGCCAACCAAGCGCCCGCGGCGAGCGGAGCGCCTGCTGCGAGCAATCAAGACCCGGCAACGCGTTAGTGAAATTCTCCGAAGTCATGACCCGGCGCATGCTTGTCTGCATGTTTCTCGGGTTCGCGTCCGGCTTGCCGCTTTTTTTCCTCTTACAGTTGGTGCAGGCCTGGTTGAAGGACTCGGATGTCGGCTTGACGGAAATCGGCCTCTTTTCCCTCGCGCAACTTCCGTACACCTGGAAGTTCTTCTGGTCCCCGTTGGCAGAGCGGTACTCTCTGCCATGGTTGGGTCGTCGTCGCGGGTGGATGCTCGTCACCCAAGTTGTTTTGGTTTGCCTGATGGCGAGTTTGGGCTTGTTCGATCCCGCGATGAACTTGTGGCTCGTTTTTGGGGTCGCATTAATTCTGTCGTTCGCCAGTGCTTCGCAGGACATTGTCATCGATGCGTACCGGCGGGAACTCTTGGTCACCGATGAAGAGTTGGCGCTCGGCAACTCCCTCCATGTGCAGGTGTACCGCCTAGCGGGTTTCGTTCCTGGCTCGCTCGGATTGATATTGGCCGACTACCTTCCCTGGGAAAGCGTGTTCTTCGTGATGGCCGCTTTCATGTGCGTCGGCATCGTCACAACACTGGTAATACGAGAGGTGGTAACCCACCCGCAGATTCCGCGAACGCTCAAGCAAGCTACCGTGGAACCGTTGCGTGAATATTTAGGCCGTCGAGGTTGGCGGTCCGCCGTGTTGGTCTTGCTGTTTTTGTTTGCCTACAAGCTAGGTGACAGCATGGCAACGGCGCTTTCGACAAGTTTCTATCTAGATCTGGGATTCAGCATGACCCAAATCGGCATCATCGCGAAGAATGCCGGCGTGTGGCCGATGATCTTCGGCGGCCTCATGGGTGGGTTGTTGATCGTGAAGATCGGCATCAACAAAGGGCTATGGTTATTTGGCGTGGTGCAGCTTGCGACGATCCTGGGTTTCGCCTGGCTTGCAGAAGTTGGTAACGAGCCTTGGGTACTCGCAGCGGTCATCGCGGCCGAGTATCTAGGCGTCGGTCTAGGGACGGCCGCGTTCGTTGCGTTCATTGCCCGTGAAACATCACCGCGCTTCGCTGCTACACAGTTTGCACTCTTCACAGCCATCACGGCGCTGCCCCGAACCTTCGCCGCTGCTACAACGGGTGCGGTTGTGGAGGCAGTTGGCTGGACCAACTTTTTTTACCTGTGTACGTGTTTGGCCGTACCTGGCATGTTGTTGCTTGTTTGGGTCGCACCTTTTAAGACTTCGGTTGCACCCCCCCCTACGGCTCCCAGCGAAAACCCTTCGTCACCCTGAGCCCCACGAATTCGACACCTTCCGCCTCCAGCCGCTCTCGCTGCAGAAGATGTCCGCCGCTGCCCGCTCGCAGGGATATGCGCATGCCAGCGTTGATCACCCGATGCCAGGGCAGCTTGCTACCCTTGGGAAGCTTCGAGAGAGTGCGGCCCACAAGGCGCGCATGTGTTGGCATGCCGGCGAGCGCGGCAACCTGACCGTACGTTGCGACGGTACCCTTCGGGATCATCGCGACGACCTGCCATATCCTCTCCTGCGGAGAGGCCCTCTCCTCGGGAGAGGCCCTCTCGTGCGGAGAGGCCCTCTCTCGTGGAGAGACGCATTTCGCGGGCTCGATTTGACTTATCCGAACGTCGCCCCCAAATTGAGTTGTGCGACGCTTGCTGGAGCGGCCCTTGATACTGTTGGTCTTTTTTCTCACACCCATCGTTGAAATGTACCTGTTAATCGAGGTGGGTGGCCAGATAGGCAGCCTACCGACGATCGGCTTGGTGATGCTGACGGCCGTGATAGGGGTTGCCTTGCTGAAAAGACAGGGACTTGCCACATTGACCCGCGGCGTGGGTCGTATGCAACGCGGCGAAGTGCCGATTGGCGAGATGGCAGAAGGGATCCTGCTGGCGGTTGCCGGGGCGTTGCTGCTGACGCCCGGGTTCGTAACTGACGCGGTGGGTTTCTTACTGCTGTGGCCCCCGTCCCGTGTAATGGCGGCCCGCTGGATGTTGTCTCGGGTGACTATTTTGGCGGGAAATCCGCCTTCCGGGCCAGCAAATCCGCCATCGCACACGATCGAAGGCGATTTCGAACGAAAATAGCATCTTTTCCGCTCCCCTGGTCTTGAAACTCCCTCGAACGGCCGTATGATAGGCGACCCTTGCGTTAGCACTCTCATGGGGAGAGTGCTAATTAGCGCTAGAAACAACCCTGGACCCCCTACTGGGGAAGGAAATTGGGAGATGACAGGAATGAACATTCGACCTCTACACGATCGCGTAGTCGTGCGCCGGATGGATGAAGAGACCACCTCTGCCGGGGGCATCGTGCTGCCCGATTCAGCGGCGGAGAAGCCTTCTCAAGGTGAAGTGCTTGCCGTTGGGACGGGAAAACTCCTAGACAACGGTGACGTACGCGCGCTGGACGTCAAAGTCGGCGACAAGATCATATTTGGCCAGTACGGCGGGAGCACCGTGAAAATCGATGGTGAAGAGCTGCTGATTCTCACCGAAAGCGAGATTTTTGGTGTGCTGGAAGGCTAACGGAACGAGATTAACGAGGAACAAGCGATGACCGCTAAAGACGTACAATTTGGAAATGACGCGCGGAGCCGTATGCTCGAAGGTGTAAACCTACTTGCCGAGGCCGTCAGAGTCACGTTGGGACCGAAAGGCCGTAATGTAATTTTGGATAAATCCTTCGGTGCACCCACGGTCACCAAGGACGGTGTATCTGTTGCCAAAGAGATCGAACTGAAAGACAAGTTCGAGAACATGGGCGCACAGATGGTGAAGGAAGTTGCCAGCCAAACCTCCGACGAGGCCGGCGACGGCACCACGACTGCAACGGTGTTGGCGCAAGCCATTCTCACCGAGGGTTTGAAGTCAGTCGCTGCGGGTATGAACCCCATGGACTTGAAACGCGGTATCGACAAGGCCGTCGTCGTAGCCGTCAAGGCCATCGAAAAGATGTCCATACCCTGTAAAGATTCCAAGTCGGTTGCCCAAGTCGGCAGCATCTCTGCCAACGCCGACGAGGAAGTCGGTCAGATCATTGCCGACGCGATGGAGAAGGTCGGCCTTGAAGGCGTGATTACCGTCGAGGAGGGCAGTGGTCTCGCAAACGAACTCGAGGTGGTCGAAGGCATGCAGTTCGACCGCGGCTACTTGTCTCCATACTTCATCAACAACCAAGATTCCATGTCCGCAGATTTGGAAGAGCCATACATATTGTTGTGTGACAAAAAGATTTCCAACATCCGCGACATGCTGCCGATCTTGGAGAGCGTGGCGAAAGCTGGAAAGTCGATGATGGTCGTTGCCGAAGACATCGAAGGCGAAGCACTCGCCACGTTGGTCGTGAACAACATGCGTGGCATCGTCAAGGTGTCGGCAGCCAAAGCGCCTGGCTTCGGCGATCGCCGTAAGGCCATGCTGCAGGACATCGCCATACTCACCGGCGGTACGGTCATTTCCGAGGAAGTCGGCTTGACGCTCGAAGGCGCGTCGCTCGACGATCTGGGTACCGCCAAGCGTATTTCCGCTACCAAAGAAAACACGACCATCGTTGATGGGGCCGGCACCACCGCCGATATCGAAGGTCGTATCAAGCAGATCCGCCAAGAAATTGAAGACACGAGCTCCGACTACGATCGCGAAAAACTACAAGAACGTCTGGCAAAACTTGCCGGCGGCGTGGCCGTGATCAAAGTCGGCGCGCCGACCGAGATTGAGATGAAAGAGAAGAAGGCCCGTGTCGAAGACGCGCTGTCATCGACTCGCGCTGCCGTTGAAGAAGGCGTGGTCGCGGGCGGCGGCGTTGCGCTGGTCCGGACGATAGAGGCGCTCGCCAAACTCAAAGGCGACAACGAAGACCAAAAGGTCGGCATCAACATCGCCAGCCGTGCTTTGAGCCAGCCATTGCGCCAGATCGCAGTTAACGCTGGCGCTGAAGGCGCGGTTGTCTTGGACAAGGTGTTAAACCTCGAAGGCAACGAAGGTTACAACGCTCAGACCGGCGAGTACGGCGACATGATCGAGATGGGAATTCTCGATCCGACCAAGGTAACTCGTATCGCCTTGCAGGCAGCAGCGTCGGTTGCGGGCCTGATGATCACGACCGAAGCAATGGTCAGTGAGCTAGTGGAGGATAACCCGCCGCCGCCGATGGGTGGTGGCATGCCCGATATGGGTGGAATGATGTAATTGGATTGGTACTATCCAATGACCTCGAAACCCCGGCTTTGCCGGGGTTTCTTTTTATTGGGCATCGGAGGCTGCCGAATCGCCTCGATTGTCCGTACTTCTTGCCCTCCCTGGTGCAACGTTGTCGTTCCGGACGAACCCCGGCCCGGCCATCCTTGGCCGGGCGTCCTCGCCTGCCAAAACGGTGCTTTGGCTTGCGCTCCGTGGAATCGGCTCGGACCCGCAAGCTCGCATTGACCGCACAGCCGCGATATATTCCGGCCGCTCATAACGATAAATACCCGGGGAGGGGCGAAAAATAATGGACATGGCAATCATCGACTACCTGGCCAAGTGGGGGCACTACTTGGCGGGTATTACCTGGATCGGGTTGCTCTACTACTTCAACTTCGTGCAGACGGAGTATTTCAAGGAAGCCGACCCGGCAGCACGTACTGATGCGTTCGTCGGACTCGTGCCGCGCGCGCTGTGGTGGTTCCGTTGGGGGGCGATGTTCACGTTTCTCACCGGCCTCATCATGCTTGGCATCCGGGGCGCCGGACTAACCGTCGACATCACCGTGGGTGCCGTGCTTGGCACGTTGATGTTCTTGAACGTGTGGCTGATCATCTGGCCCAATCAGAAGATCATCATCGCGTCCAACCAGCAGGTGAAAGACGGTGGCGAAGCATTGGCGGAAGCGGGTGCGGCGGCGCCAAAAGCCGGATTGGCGTCTCGGACAAACACCTTGTTCTCGATCCCCATGCTGTACTTCATGGGGTCTAGCGCGCACTTGCCGAACGGCAGCATTGGCGGGGAATCCACGGCGCTCATCGTGTCGTTGGTCGTCATCGCAGCGCTGGAACTGAACGCGATCTTCGGCAAACTCGGACCGATTGCATCCGTGAAAGGTGTCATCACCTCCGGATTCGGCTTGACCGTGGTTTTGTGGGGGTTGCTGCAGGTCCTCTAGAACGGCGTTTCGATTCATGAGCCCGCGCATGACGCGGGCTTTTTTTTGCATATAATCCACCGCGTCGCGAAATGAGAGTATGGATTGATGGCAGAACGTCCCAGACCGAAATCACCGAGTATCTCCGCCACGCCCGAAGACGCTTCGGGCCGTCGACGTCCCGCCGCGCCCGGTGGTCGCAGGCGTGGGGGCAAGGATGGCGGTGGCGGCGGGGGCCGCATGATCGGGATCAATCTCATTTTGGCGGTCCTGGTTGCGGGGTTGGTCGTTGCCGGCTGGTTCATCGCCAATCAACACCAGCTGTTGACGGACGAACAGCTGAAGCTTGCGTCTGCGAACACGCGCATCGAAGCCTTGGAGGACCGCCTGCGCATGACCGACCAGGTCATGACCGAGGTCGGTGTCGAAACCGATGAACAGATCAATCTTTGGGAGTCCGAGATTCGTAAACTCTGGGCGATATCCAACGAACGCAACAAAAAGTGGATTCAGGACAACCAGAAGCTGCTCGAGCGGCAAAAATCGACCATCACCTCCCTCGAGTCCAACGACAGGAATTTGAAAAGCGCCGTCGACCGGCACGAGAGAGCGTTTGCCCAACAACAAGCCGTCATTGATCAGCTGGCGAGCATTGAACTGCAGTTGCAGCAGATACTGAGAGGGCAACGCGACCTGGTCGACAAGGTCAACGTCGCCAGCCAATCGGTGGCGAGTATGGGTACCCGCGTGACCGACAACGAGCAGGCGGTGGTGGCCATTGACGCCTATCGGCTGCAGATCAACACGAGGTTGTCGGATATCGAACGCCGTTTGACTACCGCCACCCCAACTCTTTGATTTGGTTCAAAAAAAATATCCATCCCGAGACCTGTTCCACGGACAGTTTGTGATCTAGATCCAGCTAGATCGAGCACCATCGCGGCATACTGCCTGCGTTGGATTCAATAGGTATTGGTGATGGAAGTTGGCAGCCACAAGCCAACACTGTGTACGGTGGGCGAGACCCATTCGGGTCTCGTGGCCGTCGCGCGTACTCGAGGGTGGAATCTGTTCGAGCAGCAAGCGGCGTCGCTCGAGCGCGTCGATGTTGACGGCTCACTCAATCAGGGCGTCGCCATCGTTCTTGCACCCCAAGCGAACCTCAACGAGCTGAGGCGCGCCTATCCGCACGCTCTCTTTTTGAGTGAAGAGGCGGGCCTTGCGGCCGATCTGCAACTGAAGCCAGATACCACCGAAGATGTGCTTGAGGGGTTGTTGGCCCATGGCGAAGCGCACTGGCGACGCAACTTGAAAGTTCTGCAGCTCGTACGTGAGGTGGGTATTCGGCGCCACCGGATGCATCAGCTCTCAGAAATTGGGCTTGCTCTCTCAACGCGTATGGAGCTCGATGAACTGCTTGAAACGATTCTTTCGGAAGCGCGACGTATTGCCAGTTGCGACGCAGGTTCTTTATACCTGGTCGAAGAAGGCGAAGATCTTCGGAACCTCTCCTTCAAACTTGCGCAAAACGACTCGCTCGACGTACCGTATTTAGAGAAACGTTTGCCGCTCACCACGGAGAGCCTGGCGGGGTACGTGGCGTTGTCCGGTGAAGAGCTCAACATCAACGACGTCTACGAGTTGCCCAACGACACCCCGTACCAATTCAACCGCTCGTTCGACGAACAGATGGGTTATCGAACCCAATCCGTGCTGGTAATACCCATGCGCGACTATCGCCAAGAGGTGGTTGGCGTATTGCAGTTCATCAACCGTTTGAACCCAACCACAGGCGAGCCAACACCATTTGATGAGGAGATCGCCGAGTTGCTACGCGCCGTCGCTAGCCAGGCAGCCGTTTCGATTCAGAAAAACACCCTCATTCACGATATCAACCAACTGTTCGAAAGCTTCGTGCAAGCTTCCGTCAAAACCATCGAACAGCGCGATCCGACTACCAGCGGTCACTCGTTTCGAGTTGCTGATACGACCGTCGCCTTGTTGGAGGATCTCCCCAGGTCTCAACTGTCGCGATTTCGCGACTTGAGTTTGAGCCCCGAGCATCTTCGCGAGGTGCGTTATGCAGCGCTCCTGCACGATTTTGGCAAGGTTAGTGTGCGCGAGGACGTTCTCACCAAACCTAAGAAACTGAATGAAGATCGCCTCGAGATCATTCGCTACCGCGTAGAACTGCAAAAGGAACGCTTGCGTCGCCGGGCCGTAGAACGGGAGATGGATTTTCTGCATCGAGAGGTCGTCGAGCTGCAGGTGGCAAGACACCAGGTGCATCGCGAACTCGCCAAGGAGCTATCGCAGCTGGACGACTACTTCGAATGGGTGACTCGAGCCAACGAGCCCAACGTGCTCGACGAAGGTGACTTTGCGCATCTCAATTCGATTCGCGAGTACGGCTATCGGGAGTTCGACGGTACCTTGGGCGGGCTCATCAATGATCAGGAGTTGCTTGCCTTGTCCGTGCGTCGCGGCAGCCTCACGCCGGATGAACGGCGAGAAATTCAGTCGCACGTCGTACACACCAGAGAGTTTCTATCGGTTCTACCCTGGCCGCCGGAACTAAGCCGCGTGCCGGAAATCGCCGGAGCCCATCACGAAAAGTTGGATGGCAGTGGCTATCCGCTGGGGCTGGTGGAAGACCAGATTCCACTTGCCAGCCGGGTGATGACTGTGTGCGACATCTACGATGCGCTGACCGCAATGGACCGGCCATACAAACCGGCAATGTCCGATCCGCAAGCGTTCGAGATACTCGAAGACGAGGCCAGGCGCGGCTTGTTGGATACCGACATCGTGCAGGTATTTATCAGAAGCCGTGTCGAAAGGGCTGACATTCCGACCAAGTCGATAGCGCTCGGCGCGGTCTGAAGCTAGAACGGTCTCAAAAAGAGACCGCTTCTAGGGAGCGCATGGATGCAGGACCATAATAGGTACGGAAAATGCGAGGTTTGCGCAGCAAACCGTCTCGAAAAAATGCCACGACGGCATTTTTGAGATCAGTTGTAGTCATTCTCCCAGCTTTCTAGCACCGAGATCCCAACGAGGTACTCGCCGAATTGGAGCACCACGCCTTCCTCGGTGATTTCTTCGAGCCTCATGCCCTCGACCACCTCGCCTTCGGTTCGTCGCGTACCGTTGATCACGACTGCTCGAAGCGTTGGATCGTCTGCGTATATGTGAGTCGAGAACGCCAAACCCGGAAATCCCGCGCGTAGCGAAGCTGGCAGGTCGTTTAACCTCACGCGTTGCAGGGATGCCGGTGGAGATGTTTGTCGTAGCGGTGACTGGCGCTCGATTACCGATCGACGTTCGGCAACGGTGGCTATTGCCGCTTGGTTTAAATCGGCGGCAGGTTCCGTGGGCTGTGTTTCTTCGGGCTGTTTTTCTTCAGGGAGGGGATCGGATCGTGCCTCGACCATCGTAGCTTGAGGGTTTGCCCACCAAGCCAACCAACCCGCGAAGACGCCCGCATTTATGAGCAACGCGATGCCGATAACCCAAAGCACCAGATGGTGTTTCTTGCGATCCGCCTGGATGCGTTCGGCCTTTGCGATGACCAGCGCGGCCGCAGCGTTTGGGTCGCGTGCTGCTTCGCTCTTTTTTAACGCATCGAGTATGTAGGACACGCTCAAGACCTCAGCTTTGGCGTCGCCAGCTGCAAGCGGTCGGCCAGTCGAATCCAGGTCGCAGGCCCGACAATGCCGTCGGTCAGCAAGCCTTCTTGTTGCTGGAACGCCGTGACTGCGTCGTGTAGTGAGGAGTCGAAGCGGTTCGCAACCGGTGAAGGAGCAATTTCTACGATGTTCGCGAGCTGCACGCGCAGCCACCCAACCGACGAATGTTCGTCGCCTTGGCGCAAGCTACCGTGATATCCGGGAGGCGTTTGCCAAAGCACGACGTAGCGGCCAAACCACACATCACGCAGGTGTTTGGGTGTCACGTCGTGTTGATCGTTGCCGAGATGAAACGCGAAACGGCCGCCTTGACTGGACGTGATCGCACCGTAGAACGGAGTTTCTTGGGCGTCCCACAATTCCAGCACAACGGGTAGGTTGAGCCGCTCGATGTCCGACCAACTGCCGTTTTGGCCCAGACATTGAAGTCCGACTCTCGGCGCGAAATCACAAGGTATTTCGCGCGAGCCAGTCGGAAAGTCATGCCCCCAATGTCGGAATACGATCGCGTAGGCAAGGCGCTGGGTTACAAAGCTTGCTTGGTCCGGGCGCGTGACGACGAAGGCGTCATCCATGGCTTCGGCGGAAGCATCGTGCGCGGGCAGGACTGCGGGTCGTTCAACGTCGACGGGTGCCGGCGATGTTGCCTCCACAATGGCTATCGGCGTCTCGAGGGTTGCAGGTTCACTCGCCGTTGCCAGCGTTTGCGTAGCGCTTGCGGTTGGCTCCGAAGCGGTGGCCGGTGCCACGGTTGCCGGTGTCGATAACCAAGCCAACGCCATCCCCGCCCCGGCGAGTCCCACGACGCCAGCGGCCAGCCACCAGCGATACCGGCGCTGTTGGCCCAACACTTCTGTAGCTGCGTGCCCGACGATACTGGGCGTGACGCGTTTCTTACCCTCGACGTATGCGCCGAGTAATGCGCGATCGGCGATGATGTTGACCAGTCTCGGGGTGCCCTTCGACAAATGAAACAGCTTGCTTAGCCCGCCGTCGGTAAACAGATCGGGGTTACCGCCGGCGAGCGACAGTCGATGGGAAACGTAAGCATAGCAGTCGTCCCGATTGAGCGATGTCAGGTGATAACGAGCGGTGATCCGCTGGGCAAGCTGGCGTAGCTCGGTGCGGCTCAACAGTTCGTCAAGTTCCGGTTGTCCCAGCAATATGATGCGCAATAGCTTGCGCTCGTTGGTTTCCAGGTTGGTCAGCAATCGAATCTGCTCCAACACGGCGGGCGATAGATTCTGGGCTTCATCTATGATTACGACGGTACTCCGCCCATCCTGGTGGGTACGCAGCAAATGCCGGTTTAAGACGTCGATGTATTGTTTGACGCTTTTGAGGTCGTTCTTATCGAACGGAATACCGAGTTCCTCGCAGATGGTCTCCAACAGCTCGCCGACAGTCAGGCGGGGATTCAGGATGAAAGCGACGTCCAGATTGGGCGGCGTTTGTTTGATGAGGTTGCGCAACAACGTCGTTTTGCCGGTGCCGACTTCACCTGTGATCAGTACGAAACCACCATGCTCGAAGCCGTACATCAGGTGTGCGAGCGCCTCGCGGTGGCCTTGGCTGAGATAGAGAAAACTCGGATCCGGCGCGATCGAAAACGGCTCTTTGTCAAAGTTGAAGTAGTCTTGGTACACGCTTTTCAAGCAGACGCCGCGGGTTTGGTCAGGTTGATCAGTTCGTCTTTCGCTCGCCAAAGCGATTCTATAAACGGACCCAAGCTCTCACGCTGCTCGGCTTCGTCGGCGCTGCGCATCGCCCGGCTCAGTTTGTGCAGTTCGATCTTTATCGAGACGCTCTCGCACCTGCCTTGCAGGAACTCCCAAAAACCCGGTGGTCCGTTCGGATACACTATGGAAACGTCGATGAGTTCGTCAAGCTCATCCTCTAGCCCAACCAACACGTAGCTCAAGCCGCCAATGCGGGGATTCAACAGGTTTTGATAACGTGCATCCTGAGCCGCGTGTTTGTCCACAGTGAAGCGGGTACCCTCGAGAAAATTCAATATTGCGGTCGGATGTGCGCGAAATCGATCGCAAGCGTTTAGCGTGTTCTGCCGATCCAGGTTCTTTAGGTCTGGATTGGCCTCCCGTTCCTCACGGCTAACGCGTCGAACGTACGGAAACCCCAACAAATACATTGCCTGTCCAAGAAACGGCAGCCAGATGAGCTGCTGTTTGGTGAAGAACTTGAGCGGCGGAACGACCGCGCGGAAAGTCGATTGCAACAGTACGATATCGGCCCAGGTTTGATGATTGCTGATCACCATGTACCAGCGATCGCGGGACAGCTCGGCTGCAGGCCAGGACACCTGCACGTCGATGAGTCTCAACGTGCGATACATCCAGCGGTTGGCACTCACCCAGGCGTCGATTATGAGGTCCATGTGTTTCGACATGCGCGCGTGCCACCTGCCCGTGAGCGGCAGCCGGATTAGCGCCATAATGAACAACACGATGCACCCCACGATCGTGTTTACCGCGATGAACAGAGCCGACGAAGAGCCTTTAACCCATGCCATGCGCTGTTCTTAACACAGTAAAAACCGCCATTCCAGCAGTTGCGCGGTGGGCCGCGGGCTTGACCGTGGTGGTTTGCTTGATTGGCTGCGATTCGCTCGGCTATTACGCCCATCTAACGGGTGGTCAGTGGAACCTGGTGCGCGCCCGCCAATCGGTCGAGCGAATCCTCGCGGACCGTGCAACTGACGCGGAGTTGAAGCAGCATCTGTTGGTTGCACAGAACGTGGTGGCCTTTGCAGAATCTGACCTTGGGCTTAGCGCGCATGGCAGCTATCGGCAATACGTGCATCTCGATCGCTCGTTTGTCGTGTGGAATGTATTTGCGGCAGAGCCCTGGTCGCTGGAGGGTTTCGAGTGGTGTTATCCCTTTGTCGGCTGCGCCCCATATCGCGGATTCTTCTCACGACGCGGTGCAACGCAAGCAGCGGCAGAGCTGGCCGGGGACGGATATGAAACGTTCGTGGGCGGCGTGCCCGCGTACTCCACGCTAGGTTGGTTCGACGATCCGATCTTGAGCTCCTTCATCGATTGGCCTGCACCGCAGCTGGCCGAATTGCTCATCCACGAGATCGCCCACCAGCGCGTCTGGGTGAAGGGTGACGCGGCGTTCAACGAATCGTTTGCGAGCTTCGTCGCCCAGGCGGGTACTCGGGCGTGGTTTCAGAGGCGCGAGCGCATGGAGGAGTTCAACGCCTACCGGGCGAGCGTTGTCGAATGGCGACGCCTTCGCGATTTGCTGATTGCGGCGAAAGCAACGCTGCAGGTCGCTTACACGAATCCCGATGAGCACCAGCGTGGTGTCGACAAACAACGCATCCTCGAAGACTTGCGTGCTTGCTACATCGAAAAACGTGATCGTTTGGGCAGAGGGCGATACGACTCGGTGCTCGAACACGTCAACAATGCTTATTTCGTCTCGATCGGCACGTATGAAGATTACCAGCCTGGGTTCGAAGCGTTGTTTCAAGAAGTCGATGGGGACTGGTCAGCGTTTTTTGATGCGGTGGAAACACTTGCCGAGCTTGCCGAGTCGGAACGGCACGCCAGGTTAAGCCACCAGCAGGTAGCACAGGGTCGAGATCACGACGACGCCGATCAGGTTCAGTGCGAAGCCTTCCTTCGCCATCGTTTGAACGCTGAAACGTCCAGTGCTGAACATGACGATATTGGGCGCGGTCGCCACGGGTAGCATGAACGCGCATGAGGCGCTCATCGCGGCGGGAATCATAAACAACCTCGGATCCATGTTCGCACCGAGCGCCGCCGCGGCGAGAATAGGCATCAGCAACGTCGTAGTGGCCGTGTTGCTGGTAGCTTCTGTCATGAACGTGACAGCAAGGCAAATGATGCCCATGATCGCCATGATGTGAAAAGTCGATATGCCGGCCAAGGCGTTGCCGATCGTGGCGCTCAACCCGGAGGCGGTGAAGGCTTGGGCGATGGCGATGCCGGCGCCGAACAGAATCAGCATGCCCCAGGGGATTTTGTTTGCCGTTTCCCAGTCCAGCAACCGGCCGTTGCGACCGTCGGGGATCAGAAACATCGCGACTGCGGCAAGAAAAGCGACTATGGCATCGTTCGAGTACGGTACGCCAGCCCACTCCGTCCAGCCGCCGAATGGTTCTTTGCGGGTTACCCATAGTAGTGCGGTCGCGCCGAAGACTATGAGCACCCTCACTTCGGCTTTCTGCCACTTGCCGACGGGCGGGATATCGAGCGTGCCGCGATAGGTTAGGTTGCGGGTTAGCCAGTAACCCATCAGCGGCAACATGACGAGTACCACGGGTACGCCGATCGCCATCCATTGGGCAAAGCCGAATTCCTCGCCCACCACGTCCGCGTAGACACCCATGAAAACGATGTTGGGCGGGGTGCCGATGGGGGTACCGATGCCCCCAACGCTAGCGGCATAAGCAATACCCAACAATAAGGGTGTGGCAAGCTTGGGATCTTCGGCTTTCTCGAGGACGGCGAGCGCCACGGGTAACATCATGAGGGTGGTAGCCGTGTTGGAAATCCACATGCTCAAGAAGGCCGAGGCGGCCATGAAGCCGAACACCAAACGCCGGCTGCTGTTGCTTCCGAATGCCCGCACCATCGTGATCGCGATGCGCCGGTGGGCACCGTTCTTTTCCAACGCGGTCGCCAGTATGAATCCACCAAGCAGCAACAGAACCAACGGACTGCCATACGCCTCGCCGATTTGGTTGCTGGTCAGTACACCGGTCAACGGCAGTACGGCCAGTGGAATCAGCGAGGTTGCCGGAATCGGTATGGGCTCGAATATCCACCACACGATAACGAGAGTCGTAACACCCAACGTGATCGCTGCGTCTACGGAAAGTCCTGTTCCATACATGAGGTATCCGGCCAACAATGCGAGAATAGGACCGGCCGGAAGGGCTATCTGCTTGACTGACAATGACATCGGCTCCAGGGTGCCAATGGATGCGTGGGTAAGTCAACATCGCACCTAGGCATCCAGAGCTCACAGTTCTAAATGCGGGGCGTCATGGCGCAAAGTTACTACTGGTATGACTTGGAAACATCGGGCACGGAACCTCGCTGGGACCGTATCGTCCAGTTCGCAGGATTGCGAACCGATACCGACTTGAACGAGGTGGGTGATGAGTACTGCACCTACGTTCAACTGCCGGACGATGTTTTGCCGGATCCGGATGCCGTCCTCGTTACCTCGATTACCCCGCAGCTCGCTCGCGCGCAGGGTGTTAGTGAGTGGCAGGCGCTGACGCGGGTGAAAGAAATTTTCTCGGTACCCGAAACCTGTGTCGCGGGCTACAACAACTTGCGGTTCGACGATGAGTTTATACGAAATGGTCTATATCGAACGCTGATGGATCCCTACGCTCGGGAATGGCAAAACGGCAATTCGCGCTGGGACCTCATCGATCTGGTGCGCGCTACTGGCGCACTCAGACGCGGCGGCATCCAATGGCCGGCCGACGAAGAAGGGCTTCCGGTATACCGGCTAGAGGCGCTCACGGCAGCCAACGACTTGGAGCATGGTCAGGCTCACGACGCCATGTCCGACGTGCGGGCTACCCTGGCACTCGCGCGCTTGATCAAGACCAAACAACCGCGCTTGTACGACTACTACTACGCCGGTCGCTTCAAGAAGCAGGCGCGCCGACTGTTGGAACCCTACGGCGCGCGTGTCTGTGTACACGTGTCCGGCATGTATCCCCGTCATCGTTTCGGTTTTGCCCCCGTCGTATCGCTGTGCCGGCATCCCACCAATAGCAACTCGATCATCGTCGCCGACCTCGCCGAAGATGTGGACGTGTTGATCGAGTGGTCGGAAGAGCAAATTCGCGAAAACCTGTTCTCTTCTAGCGTAGACGTGCGACCACCGCTCAAGGAAATTCGCATCAACCGCTGTCCTTTCGTTGCACCCATCGATGTGTTGACGGCTGAGAACGAGGCACGCCTGAACGTCGATCACCGTCTGATCGGCAAACGCATGCGTCGCTTGAAAAAACCCGGATTGGTGCAGAAGATTCAACGCGTGTACGCACACAACCAACCGCCGAAGGCGGTGGACGTCGAAGCCGCCCTTTATGAAGGCTTTTTGACCGATGAGGACCGAGCTCGTTGCGTGAGCTTTCAAAATGAGCTGAAGGCTCAACGTTGGGTTGACCTCGATTATCGAGACAAACGCTTAGCCCCCCTGGTTACGCGCCTGAAAGCGCGTAGTTTTGCTGAGCGCCTCGACGCCGATGAGCGGCGCCAGTGGCAGGCTTGGGTTCGCGACAAGCTGTTCGCGGAAGATGTGCCTTGGCGCACCCTTGCGGTTTTTGAGTCTCGCATCGATGAGCTGTCGAGCGACCCGAATTGCCCGAAGCCGCAGATCATCGAAGAGCTCAAGACGCATCGAGACGATATCAGAATGACCTACGCGCAATGAGTGAGGTCGTCGCCCTCGCCGGCATCAACAAACATTTCGGTGCGCTGGCCGTGTTGAAAGACATCAATCTCGTGTTTCCCGCCGGGGCGACGACCGCGGTGGTGGGAGAGAGCGGCAGCGGCAAGACCACGTTGTTGCAGCTCATCAACGCCGTGGAGATGCCTGATAGTGGCACGGTGCGCGTTTTTGGAGAGCCCATACCAGAAAAACAGCGAGAGCAATTTCGCCGCCGCATAGGCTATGCGGTACAAGGTGCTGGGTTGTTCCCGCATCTCACCAACCGCGACAACGTCGTGCTCGTCGCCAAGCTCGAAGGCTGGAGCGCGGCGGCGATTGATGAGCGCTACGAGACGTTGCTCGATGAAATGGATCTACCATTGAACATCTCACCGCGGTATCCGCATCAACTCTCCGGCGGTCAACAGCAACGTTTAGGGCTTTGTCGTGCGTTGATGTTGCAGCCAGGATTGCTTTTGTTGGACGAACCCTTCTCGTCGGTAGACCCGATTACCCGGGTCGGTATCTATGAGCGGTTCGAATACGTGCGGAAACACGAAGGGGTGAGCACGGTGTTGGTTACCCACGATATGCGCGAGGCGGTGCGGCTGGCCGATCGCTTGGTGATATTGAAAGCCGGCTCGGTACTGCAAAGTGGCACTACTGAATCCGTCGTGAACTCGCCGGAAGATCCCTACGTCCAGTTACTGGTGCAACAGCAGCTGTGAGACGCTTGATGCTTCTCGTGCTGTTGGTGTCCGCGCCACTTGCCGCTGACCCGATTCGGGTGGCAAGCAAAAACTTCAACGAGTCCTACATTCTCTCCGAGATCGTGGCGCAACTTCTCGAAAGCCACGGCTACAGTGTTGAGCGTCGGTTCGGTCTTGGCGGCACGTTGATCTGTTTCGAGGCATTGGTGGGCGGCGAAATCGATCTCTATATGGAGTATACGGGCACGCTCGGCCAAGCCATTTTGAAGCTCGACCACAAAGCGAACCGTGAAGAACTCAATGCGCTGATCAAACCCCGTGGTTTGCGTTTGCTGGAACCGTTTGGCTTCAACAACACCTATGCCATGGTGGTCAGGCAGCAACAAGCGGAGGTGCTCGGGTTGCGCACGATTGGTGATCTTCGTGATCATCCGCAGCTGAAAGTCGTGGTCAGTCATGAGTTCCTGCAAAGAGACGATGGCTGGCCGGGACTCACCCGCGCTTACGGCATTCGGCGTGAGATCGTCGGCATCGAGCACGGTCTGGCATACCAGGCCATCGAAGCGGGCGCGATCGATGTGACCGACGCCTATTCGACCGACGGTGAACTGAAGCGCTACAACTTGGTTACGCTGGCCGACGACCTGAATTTTTTCCCACAATACTTCGGCGCCCCGCTGGTCCGCGAAGCGTTAGGCAGAGATGTGTTGCAGGTACTCGGTGTACTCGGCGGAACGCTCGACGATGCCCAAATGCAAGCGCTCAACGCGGCCGTCGTATTCGAAAAGCGTAGTTTTGCCGAGGTCGCGCAAGAGTTCTTGTCGAAGCTCGGTGTGGCGACCGAAATTCCGGAGAACGCGTTGCTGCGGAGTTTGACGGTCAATACCGTGCGACATCTAGAGCTTACGTTCATCGCGCTGGCGAGCGCCATCATTGCCGGTGTCGGCTTGAGCCTCGTCATATTCCGCAACAGCCACTTGTCGCGCGGCGTCATCTATTTGTGTGGGTTGCTGCAGACGATTCCAAGCATTGCGTTGCTGGCGTTGATGATTCCGATTTTCGGAATTGGGTTTCGTCCGGCGATCATCGCGCTGTTTCTTTATTCTCTGTTGCCGATAGTGCGCAACACCGTCACGGCGTTGACCACGATCGATCCGACGCTGTTGCGGGTCGCGGTGGCCATGGGGCTTTCCGATAGAGAACAACTGCGTTATGTCTATGTGCCGCTGTCGTTGCCGAGCATGCTCGCCGGCATCCGCACTGCTGCGGTGATCAGCATAGGAACCGCGACGTTGGCTGCCTTCATCGGGGCCGGGGGTCTCGGCGATCCTATCGTTACCGGTCTCGCGTTGAACGATATGTCTTTGATCTTACAGGGTGCGATTCCGGCAGCCATGTTGGCGATCGTCACGGAGCTTTTGTTTGAAGGGGTGGAGCGATTCACCATTCCCGGCCATCTGCGGGACTAGCGTGAAAAAGCCACACAGCGGACTTTTTTCGACGGGCTAGTCTCTCAGCCAGGCCAGCGCCTGATCGTAGTCGTGGAAGATTTTAAACCGGTAGTCCGGTTCATGCTGAGGATCGACGTGTTAACGCGTCTGGCTTCGTCCTCAGCCGATGTCGTCCAATTTCATTCCGTCATACGCGATCGTAAAAAGCCTCGGATACCTCCATATCCCTTACCGATCGGTAGATGTGGTCTATGCCGCTGAGTAATGGCATATCCATCTAGTGTCCTGTCCGATTAATTCGCAGTGTTTCAGCGCGTCATTTTAAGGCGTCTGTGTAAGGAGCCGAACGTGTTCGGGCACGGCCCGCAGGTAATATCAGGCATATAGGGCGCGCCCTTCGGGAGCTCGCAGAAAGCGCCATTACGTCGTTGCATCCCTTGCCAATATCTAGATATTACTTGCGGGCAACGCGGGCGGAACCCGAGGTTCCGCAGCGCAATCTTCGATTGCGCCCCCCTTGTCAACTGACGCTTTCTGCGCACTCTGAAATCATGCGAATTAATCAGACAGGACGCTAGATCTTGACGTAGAAGGGAATGCTCGCGAGCACCGCGCCGACCAGCATGGTGAGCAGGGCACCATCGACGAAGTACGGAAAGCCGATCAACGCGATTCCTGAGACAAACGGCATCAGGGTTTTCTGTCTTCTACCGTAAATGCAATAGCCTATTCCGATGGACCCGAAAACGAGGCCCCAGATGAGTTCGGCGTCAACCATCATCGTGCCCGAGCTTTACCTGTCAGTTTGATTCATACACGGCGCCGTCCAACTTGAAGCCGATACCATCGACGCTATTGGATGCGTCGACAAAGTACAACTCGGTCTCGCCGCTTTGGACGTGCGTGGTGACGGTGTCTTCCACGATCATCATCGAACGATACGCCCAGATCTCTACTGAGCTGCCTACGGGGACTTGGTGCCAGTAGTCCTCGATGGGTCCCCAGATGGGTTGACCTTGGTTGATCAAGGACTGCATGCGCGTTGGTGTGCCGAATGTCGCGGTTACTTGATCTCGGGTGACGCCTAGCCGGAAGTCCGAGTGTCTGGGAGCCTCGGCGCCGCACGCCGCGAGAAGTACCCATGACAAGGCTAGGTAGCGCATCACCCATCGGCACTCGCAAGGAAAGTTAGAATCGCGACGACGTCAGTTGCACATCCGCCTCAGACCAAGCTGCCTTGAATCGAGTTGCGAGCTGAGTCGCGGCCGCAGTGTTTCCCTG
>JAPUIA010000049.1 GCA_027297435.1 Gammaproteobacteria bacterium
GGATCGGTCTGGATCCGCGATTCAACGTGCGACTCGGCCACGACGACGAGCGCCCGGAGTTCACCAACCTCGCCTGGTTCGCGATGCTGTTCAGCGCCGGCCTGGCATCAGGCGTTTTGTACTGGGCGACGGCCGAGCCGATCCTTCATTATCAGGGCAACCCGCATCTGGTGATGGAGGGTGGAACCCCGCTATCGGCGGAGGCCGCGCAGACAGCGTTGACGTTGACGATCTTCCACTGGGGCCTGCACGGTTGGGGATTCTACGTGCTGACCGGGCTCGCGATCGCCTACTTCGCATACCGCCGCGACCTGCCCCTGGCCCTGCGCTCGGCGCTTTACCCGGTGCTGGGTGAATACATTCACCGTTGGCCCGGTTACGTGGTGGACCTCGTCGGGGTGATGGGCACGGTTTTCGGCGTTGCCACTTCCATCGGACTGGCGGTGGGGGGCATGAATGCGGCGATGAGCGAGCTCTTCGGCATCGCCGTTACGATTTCCAACCAACTCGTCATCGTCGGGTTGGTTGCCCTGCTCGGCATCATTTCCGTGATTTCGGGCGTGTCACGCGGCATTCGTCGCTTGAGCGAGCTCAATGTCTACCTGAGCGTAGGGCTGTTGCTCGCAGTCCTGATCATCGGGCCGACGACCTATCTGCTCGGCACGGTCGCTACCTCGTTCGGCGACTATGCGATCCGTGTCATTCCCATGGGTTTGTGGACCGCAAGCTCGGTCGAGGACCAGGCCTGGCAGAGCACGTGGACGGTCTTTTACTGGGGCTGGTGGCTCGCGTGGGCGCCGTTCGTCGGGCTCTTCATCGCGCGCGTTTCCCGCGGCCGGACCGTGCGTGAATTCGTTGTGGGGGTGATGCTGGTTCCCACCCTGAGCGTGATCGTGTGGATGTCGGTGTTGGGGGGTACCGCAATCCACGGCGAGCTGTTCGGCCCAACGAGCATCATCGACCAAGTGAACGCGGACTATGCCGTTGCAACGGTATCGGTAGTACAGCGCCTGGGCGTTCTCGTGGTGCCCCTCGTGGCCGTGATCGGCTTTCTGCTGTTCACCTGGCTAATCACGTCGATTGATTCCGCCACGCTCGTGATCTGCACGTTGCTGAAACGGGACCAGCTAGAGATCTCAGCGGCGCAGAAGACGCTCTGGGGAGTTCTGATCGGTGCGGTCACGGGCCTCTTGTTGTACGTGGGCGGCGTGACTGCGCTGCAGGCGGCCTCCATCGTCTTCGGCCTGCCCATCGGCTTCGTGCTGGTGGCCATTGGCTACGGCGTGCTCAAAAGCGTACGCCGGCCTAGCGATCCCACGTCGTAAGCCCTTCCTTCTATCTTTCCTCAAGGATATTGATCGATTCTCCTTCGCTAAGATGCCGTTTCCATTTCCGGCTTGTATTCTCCCAGCGTGGCCGCGCCATTCAGCCGCGCGCGCAAAGCGAGTGCGCCTTGTGCGAGAGCAGCGTTTTCAGCGTCGCCAGCCCACGCTTTGAGCGCCGGTTCCTGCAATGCGCGCCCGTACGAGAAGCTCAAACGCCACGGCAAGTTGGCCCCCAATGCATTCATGGCATTCAAGTGCACGGTGGACTGCACGGCCGTTTGGCCACCGGAGAGAAACACCACCCCGGGGGCGGCTGCCGGAACGGAATTTTTCAGACACGCGACGGTTCTCTCGACAACCTCGTCGACACCGGCTTGTTGTGCGCAGTCTTTACCGGAAATCACCATCGAGGGTTTCAGGATGGTTCCTTCAATGTAAACATCCTGCTCCGCCAAGGCTCGATACAGCGAACGAATCGTCGTCCGGGTCACCGCGTCACACGTCTCAATGTTGTGATCACCGTCGATCAGCACTTCCGGCTCGACGATCGGCACGATATCGGCGTCCTGACAGATTGCTGCGTACATCGCCAGCGCGCGCATGTTGGCTTCGATGCACGCCGTGCTGGGCAGGCCGTCGCCGATGGTTATCACTGCGCGCCATTTGGCGAAACCCGCCCCCATCTCACGATACTCATCGAGGCGCTCACCGAGCCCGTCGAGGCCTTGCGTGAACTTCTCACCGGGATGTCCCGGCATGTCCAACGTACCCTTGTCGACTTTGATGCCGGGTATGCTGCCTGCAGACGCGATAATCTCGGGAAACGCCTGACCATCGAGCGTGGCCTGGCGAATCGTTTCATCGAAGAGAATGTACCCAGACAGGTATTCGTCGCTGCCTTCTGCCGTGATGAGGAGTTCACGGTAGGCCCGGCGGCTCTCCGAATTGGCCTCGACGCCGATCGAGTCAAACCGACGTTTGCAGGTTGGGTTGCTTTCGTCCATCGCCAAGATGCCTTTGCCCGGCGCGACCATCGCGATTGCCACATCCTCGAGTCTCTGTCGGTTCATTGCTCCTCCCTCTATTTTGCTGATCGTCTCGACAAGTATACGGCGGTTCACCTTTGACGAGTCGCCTGCCCTTTCGCCAGATAAGGAGAGTACCCAATATGCCGCCACCCGTTGCCAGCCTACACCGGCAGTCGCTAACGCGTGCGTTTGTATTCACCACCTACCACGAGTATGTTCGCTGGAGACCTGGGCCACGGGGGCGCACTTGAATCTGGAAAAGGTCGCGTTCGGTTTTTTCATCGTGCTGGCGCTGACGTTGAATGTCGCGTTCGTCGTGGGCGACATCGACAACCCCAATCACCATAACGTCTGGCTGCTATTCGCGGCGATCGTGGTCAACATCATGGCTACGCTTCTCAAGCTGGGCGATCGTTCCCAGATCGGGGCACTCCTGCTGGCGACGGGTCTGGTCGCTGATCTGCAACTCGTCGTCTGTGCGAGCATATGGACGATCGCCGTGTACGGTACTGAGGCTGGTTTGAGCACCGTGGTGATGGCCAGTATCGTGTCTTTGGCGACCGGGGCGCTCGTGGCAAACATCGTGTCTGTGACCATGGCGGTCGCCGACACGCTGATGCTGCGCCGCTGATGCCCAAGGGGTCTGATCTCGACCGAGTGGCCGCCGTGGTCCTGCGCGAAATGCGCGGCCCTATCTTTTGCCTCCTGGTCGTGTACTCCGTTGGGATCATTGGCATCGTGCTCATCCCCGGTACGGACGGGACGCACATGGGTTTCTTTCATGGGTTCTATTTCATGACGTACACGGCGACGACCACGGGGTTTGGCGAGTTGCCCTCCGAGTTTTCCGAGGCGCAACGCATGTGGGCGATCGCCTGCCTGTACATGAGCGTGGTTGCCTGGATCTATTCGATCGGTGCAATCGTGCGCCTTGTGCAGAACCCTTACTTTACACAAGCCCTGGCCCAACGACGCTTCGCGAAACGGGTCAGCGCCCTATCGGAGCCGTTCATCATCATTTGCGGGTTCGGCGACACGGGTAGCCTACTAGCGCGGGGCCTGAGCGATAGCGGGATGGCCGGGGTCGTGATCGACTCGGACCAGGACCGCATCAAAGCGCTCATGCTCAGAAATTATGATGTGACCATGATCGGCTTACAGGCCGACGCCAGCGTGCCCAAGAACCTCATCGACGCAGGTTTGCCGAAAACCAACTGCGCGGCCGTGGTGGTGCTCACCGACGAAGCTTTGAGCCTCAAGATCGCGGTGATGACCCGGTTGTTGAATCCAGCCGCGAAGGTGATCTGCCGAACCACTTCCCAGACGCACGTGGAAGAAATGCGTTCGCTTGGCTCGGTGATCGTTTCGGATCCTTTCGAGGCCTTTGCCCGCGAACTATCGCTTGCGCTGCATGCTCCGCCTTTGCACACGCTGGATGAATGGCTAATCGGCGCCCATGGCGCATCCCTCGAAAATCCTTTGGCGTGTCCGAAAGGTACCTGGGTTTTGTGCGGCTACGGTCGTATGGGCCGCCACCTGTTCAAGGCGCTCAGCAGCCGCGGTGTTCAGGTTATCGTCATCGACCCGCATATCGAGTCAGCATCGGAGGTAGGAGACAAAATCGTTGGCCATGCGACCAAAGACAACCTGGATAAAGCAGGCGCTCGCAGCGCGGCTGGCATCGTCGCAGCGACCAACAACGATACCGACAACCTCGGAATTCTGATCAATGCGCGCAATTTGAATCCGCACCTATTTTTGGTCGTGCGGCAAAACAATCACGAAAACGAGGTCGCATTCAATGCCGCGAACGCCAACCTCATCATGCAACCGAGCCTGGTGGCTGCGCGACGCATCTTGCTGATGTTGATCTCACCGCTTATCCAAGTGTTTTTGGACGATCTCGAAGCACATCCTGAAATACTGATAGAGCGCGTCTATCCCACTCTTCGGGCGATTTTCGATGGCGAGACCCCGTTGCTATGGGTGATACGTATCACTCCCGAGACCGCCCCTGCGGTTGTTCAAAGGTTGCTGCAAAGTTCTGTCAGTCTCGGCGATGTGCTCCGTGACCCGACGAATCGTGACACGAGCATTCGGTCTGCCGCCTTGTTACTCGTTAGGGGCGACGGACACACTGTCATGCCGCGAACCGAGTCGATGCTACAACTGGGCGACGAAGTATTGATGTGTGGCGTGGCACATGCGCGCCACCTGCTCGATGCGACGTTGTGCAATCCGTACACCCTGCACTACCTGACAACCGGTCTCGATCCACCGCGAAGTTCGATAGCACATTGGCTCCATCGATCGCAGACAGTCGCCGCAAAGGTAGGATGATGGTTCGAATGACAGAGGAGACCGTTAAATGATCGACCTGGACGTTGCCAACAATGACAACGAAAAGTTAGCGCTGAGGCTGTTCAAAGCGATGGAAGATGGCGATCTCATGGACAAGATCGAATCCCTATGCACGGATGATTTCGTGTGGGCCAACAGCGGCCTGCCCACCTTGAAGGGTAAGGCCGAGATCTTCGATCACCTGGCGAAGGGCGGCTTTGCACAACTCATACCCCTCTTGAAGGAAATGACTTCGTTCAGCGCCGACCTCATACATATCGCCAGCAACGAATACGTGGTGTTCACGGAACGCATAGACCACCATTGGGATGCACAAGGTCGAGATTTGATGACGCCCCACATCGCGGGGATCGTCGAACTGAGCGATGGCAAGATCGCGGCCCTCAGAGACTTCTACGACACGGTTTGCTACGACCAGGAACCGATTGCCGACTAAACGGCGGTTACTGCCTCTCTTGAGACAATTTTTATCTTTTAATTCAAAAGGTTGCCTAATCTTCTACAGTAATAGCTTGAGCAGGGCAGCCATCAGCGGCCTGCTCGGCGTGTTGGCGTAGCTCGCTCGTGCCAACGTCCTTGACAGCCAATTCGGGCTCGCCTTCATCATTCGATTGGAACACCTCCGGATGGCTGTAGTAGCACTCGCCGGACCTATAACACTTCTCCAGATCAATCGTGACTTTCATAACCGTGGGTCCTCGCTATATCCGTGACCAGTTAGAAATGACCTAGAATATCGCCAGCGGGTTCAGCGGGGAGCCTGTTCCACCTGGAACCCGCAAAGGCGCGCCAACGAACATGAACGTCCAGCGCTCACGCGCGGCTGCCGCTTGCGCCACCGCATCCAAATCCAGATTGTCGAGTATCAACATGCCAAGCCCTACCAGCACTAACTCGTGTAAGGGGTTCGCCAGCCCCTCAACGTGCGAAGGCATTGCATCGCTCACGCCGTCAGAACCGATGACCGCGACGTCGCGCGCCTTGAGCCACTTGGCGACTGAGGCGTGAGATCCGGCCGCTGCTTCGAGAAAGTTCCATTGGCCTTTTTGGCGAACCCGCTCCCAGCGCCCGGTACGAATGAGCAACACATCACCGCTCGACACCGTTACGCCGGTTTTGCGTTCCCATGCCTCGAGATCGTCGACCGTGATGACCGTCGTCGGTTCCAGATAGTCGACGCCTTTGAACCACGGCATGTCGATCAACACGCCGCGCGAAACGATGCCGTTTTTGGCGTTGTGAATGCCAAGTTTCTGCGCCCCATCGCTTTTGAGCGTATCGACGCTGAAACCGTTGTACATTTTGCCCCCGTGCGCAAAGTGCGGCAGGCCGTCGATGTGCGAATGCGCAAACCCGTGGTATTCGACCGCATACCGGTCGCCAGCGACTTCATGCCCGCCGAACGTCGCGACGGTCAGCGTATGTTCAAACGGATTGGCGTTCAGTTCGTCGGCCTGCTTGTTGAGATCGAGCGCCAACGAGACCGTGACGCCTTCGCGTACCAGCTCTGCGGCCGCCTTAATTTTTTCAGGCGTGATGAGGTTGAGTGTGCCCAGCTGATCGTCGGCGCCCCACCGGCCCCAATTGGAAATTTCCTGCAACCAGCTGTCGAACTGCGTCTTGGTGACGTCTAGAGAATCGGCTGCAAAGCCGTGCATGGGTATTACGATAAGTATCGCGACAAGACATTGAGGCGCGCGCATTCGGATCCCCTCGTTTCTGATCAATTGCCGAAGCGATACCTCAGCTTGGCTACGAAGCTCTCGACTATCGGGTCGTCAAAGCCATCTTGAAACAAGTCATCGATGCTCGAGTCAAACCGATTGGCCAACGTATTACCTAGGTTGTACACCAGATAAAAGTCTGTCAACGGTGCAATCTCCCAGCGGTAACGCACCTGGGCGGTCAAGATGCTGACCGTGAAGTCGTGATCGGGGAGCGTCGGCGCTGCTGGCACTAGGTCGCCATCGCCCACGGGAATGGCCCAAAAACCCTGCTCTTCGGCGCGTACCCCGGCCCATTGCAGCGTTACCCGTAGTTGATGAGAAGGCGCGATGAACCAGTCCATTTTCAGCGCCGGCTGCCAATCCGGGCCGTGATAGCTGCCGAAATTGCGCCCTCCTTGATAGACAATCCACCCGTCGCGGCGCTTGTAGCGAAGATCGAAGTCGAATGCTAGCCGGTCGCTCGGCCGGTACGTCACGCCTGCGGCAAGTTGGTAGGTCCAACCGCCGAGATTCTCCTGTAGCCCGCCGATACTGGCAGAGTACGCGAGCTTTTTCCCGGCATCCGTCGCTACCTGCAGGTCGGCCCACCAACGATCGTGCGTTCGATAGGAACCGTTGCCCCGGCTGTCGCGGTCTTCCCAACGTTCAGGTAGATAGGCCAGCGCGGTTTTCACCGTGTTGCGCCCCGGCAGGACCATTGAGTTGCGCCAATAGATGCCGCTGTCCACCACCCGGCCCTTACTGATGTTGTATTCCTGCCGAAGCACCACGGTGCCTCGAATGTCCTCGAAGCGCTTGCTCTTGGGGTTGTTGTACAACAACGCATACTGGGCTCCGGCGTAGTCGTTGCGACGCAGAAAGCCGAAATCATTGATATCGACTTTCTCATCGAAATAGTCGAGATCTAGCTTGTGTTGGATGCGGGGGCTTTGGGAAACCTTGAGGTCCAGTAGCGCGCCGTTGCCCCTGACGTGGTCGACGTCCGAGCTAATCCATTGCAGGTCTGTGATTAAGCGGCCATCGCCGCTGGTGTAGTGACCGTCGATGCCATGCACCACGGCATCGTAGAGAGGTCCACTGACCAACGTGCCGAAATAACCGATGGCTCGGCGGCTGGTACCCACGTGTTCGTAGATCAGTCGCGCGGCGGTAAAGTCCCGGCCTTCAGCTTCGATGTCGACGGCTCGATTTAAGCCGTCTGTACCGAACCACTCGACATCGTCTTCGATGGCGCTGAATACACCGTAACGAAAGTCGCCAGCGGCGCCGATGAGTTTGACCGCGCCCAGTAACTCCGTCGGCAGATCGCGTTCCCCCCGGTCAGGTGTCACGCCTAGAGGGACATTCACCTGATTGGCGGTCCCACCGATGCGTCGGGTGTTCATGAGCGAGATGGGCGCCGGAAAGAAGTCGCTGCGACGAATGACCCGCGAGGTCGTCGCAAAGTTGTCGTTGGTGATGGTCCGCATGCTATACATCATGTTCGACCGTGGGGTGGAATTGAAAAGCTCGTTACCCTCCAGAAAGAACAGCCGCTTCTCCGGAAAAAACGTCTCGAATGCCGTGAGATTCAACACCACATCGTCCGCTTCGACCGCACCGAAGTCCGGCAAGACGCTTGCCGTGATTTCGAGCTTGGGCGAGGGCTTCCAGGAAATATCCGCGCCGATCCGAACCTCATCCTCGCCGCGCGCTTCATCGAGGGTCGTCGAGGCATAGGGAATAATCGAGAATTGTTGGCGCGGTTCGACACCCTCGATCTCCATCGTGTTGAGTGCCGTGACGAAACGCGCAGAGGAATACGGATATCCCGGCCATTGGTAGCGTTGATTGGCGTGGGAAACTTGACGTTGCACAGCAAACCCCACCGTTCGCGAACCATCGACTTTGGGCAAGTTCATCATCGACCAGGGCAGCAGCAGCTCTGCGCTCCAGCCATGGTCCAGCTTGGCGGATTTACCGATCCATGGGCCATCCCAATCACGTAGATAGTTGCGTTCCGGCAGCACCTTGCCGTCCATCAGGGAGTCGCCCAGCGCCACGTAGAACCAATAGCCGAATAGGCCTTCACCCGTCGTGTCGATGGTGACACCGAAAAGATCTCGATCGATGAAGTCGTCGCGCGTCGACATTCTGGAGACTAAGGTTTCCGGGGGCTGGTGCATGACGGCGCTGACGTAGAGTCCTCGCTCGGTGGCCAGCAGCCGAAACTCGGTCTCGTACTCTCCGGGTTCACCGGTGCCTGGTATCGAAACCAGCATGTTGTCGTAATCGGGAACCCGTCTCCACACGGCTTCATCGACGTAGCCGTCGATGACGACATTCGCATCTTCCTCGGAGACGTTCGGGACAACGATGTGGTGCCTGGGAATGCCGTCGAGAATCTCGATGAGTTGCTGATGGCCTGGCTCTTTGACGATCGGCAAAAGCGCGACGGGCTGCGCGGCGGGGACACTCGGCAACGCTGTGGCGGCAGGCACGACCGAAGCGATCGTTGTGGGTGCTTGCTGCTCGAGCGTAGCTTGGCGAGGCCGCTCAGTTGTAATCGGCGTCGATACGGATTCGGAAGGCAAAAACCACGCGTCTCGAAAACCCTGCGCCCGCAGATTCGCCACCATCGCCCGTGGTTCCGGATCGTCGATGACGACCCGATACCAAAGGGTGCCATCGATGTCGGTTCCGACAATCGCCGCCTCGTGCGCCAGAACTTCATGTACCCGCCGAAGGGCATCTTCGGCGTAGGCGTGATTTCGATAGCTGCCGACGACGGCCTGCCCCTGCTGTGCAAGCGCAGGAGAACTCTGCAGGGCCAAAAACAAGCAGCATCCGAACCCGATCCAGGCGGGCACTTTGCGAAAACTAATAACTACGGTTATTGTATCCAGTCTAAAAGTAA